>JANNNE010000026.1:0-51623 GCA_031398385.1 Ideonella sp. | reverse complement strand
GGCAGTCTGGCTGTCCCATTCGAACGGCGCACCCAGGGCGTCGAGCACCGAAATGGTTGCTGCCATGATTTCCGGACCGATGCCATCGCCGGCGATCAGGGTGGCTGGGATTTTTGAGGACATGTGGGTTTGCGGTCTTGGTTGAGTCGGCGTCAGCATAAGACGACCAGCCTGGTGGTCCGAAATCTGGCGTCGATTGTCGCCGCCCGCACCATGCCCGACCGGCGCGCCACTACCAGGCGATGTAGGCGTAGCCCTGTTCCTGCAGATCCATCAATGCCGCGGCGCCGACTTCCTGGATGTGCGCGTAGTCGACCATGTCCCCGACCGTCCAGTCGTAGGTCTTCATGGTGTTGCCACAGGCGATGAAACGGACCTTGTAGGTCTGTGCCTGACTCCTCGCGCGTACCTGCAGGTCGGGCGAGATGACGAGCTTGCCAGTGCAGTCGGCAGGGTTTGAAGGCCGCGGGCGGTGGGTGGCTGTGGTCCAATTCGGATATCGGCAGCCGCTGAATTGGCTGCCTTGCCCATTCCAACCCGATCGGAGTCTTCCATGCCCGGCCTGTTGCCCAATGTTGATCCCGAAGGACTGCTCGAGTATTCGGTGGTCTACACCGACCGCGCGCTCAACCACATGTCGCAGAATTTCCAGGCCGTGATGCGTGGCGTCTCGGGCATCCTGAAAGACGTGTATTCGGCGCGCTCGGCGGTGGTGATCCCGGGCAGCGGCAGTTTCGGCATGGAGGCGGTGGCGCGTCAGTTCGCCGGCGGCAAGCGCTGCATGGTGTTGCGCAACGGCTGGTTCAGCTACCGCTGGACGCAGATCTTCGAGGCCGGCTCGATCCCGGCCGAATCGACGGTGCTGAAGGCCCGCCGCGTCGAACCTGGCCCGCAGGGCGCGTTCGAACCCGCGCCGATCGACGAGGTGGTGGCCGCGATCCGCGATGGCCGTCCGGACCTGGTGTTTGCGCCGCATGTCGAAACCGCCTCCGGCATCGTGTTGCCCGACGATTACCTGCGCCAGGTGGGCGAGGCGGTACATGCGGTGGGCGGACTGTTCGTGCTCGACTGCATCGCCTCCGGCGCGATCTGGGTCGACATGGCAAAAAGCGGCGTCGATGTATTGATCAGCGCGCCGCAGAAGGGCTGGAGCGGCTCGCCCTGCTGCGCTTTCGTGATGCTGAGTCCGCTGGCGCGCGAGCGTATCGACTCGACGACCAGCACCAGTTTTGCGGCTGATCTGCGCAAATGGCTGCAGATCATGGAAACCTACGAAGGCGGTGGCCACGCCTACCACACGACCTTGCCGACCGACGCCCTGACCAAGACCTACAACGCGATGCTGGAGAGTCAGCGCTACGGCTTCGCGCGGCTGCGTCAGGAGCAGCAGGCGCTCGGCGACGCAGTCCGGGCCATGCTGGCCGGTCGCGGCTTCAACAGTGTGGCGGCAAAGGGATTCGAGGCGCCCGGCGTGGTCGTCTGCTACACCGATGACCCCGGCATCCAGTCCGGGCAGAAGTTCATTGCGGTGGGTGTGCAATCGGCGTCCGGGGTGCCGCTGCAATGTGACGAGGGGGCCGATTTCAGGTCCTTCAGGCTCGGCCTGTTCGGGCTTGACAAGCTGCACGATGTCGATCGCAGTGTCGCCACGCTGTCGGCTGCACTCGACAAGATCCAGGCCGGCTGAGCATCGAAGCCCCATTTACACGCCAGCAAGACAGGAAAGCCCGGCGCGGCGTAAGATTCTTCATCCTCGTCAAGTCAAGCAGGACAGTGTCGTGACCCCGGCCTCCGACCCACCTTCGGTGCGGTTCGATCTGCCGTGGTCCGGCGCCCCCGGCCGGCCCGTGGCCTGACGGCATTCAAGTTACGAGCGGCGGCGGGTATCTGATGAAAACGACCGTGATTGCGGGAGCGTTGGGGTTCGCCGTGATGGCTGGCGGCGGTTTTTATTTCTACCAGCAGAAGCAGGCCTCGGCCAAGGCCGAAGCCGCCCCGGCAGGCGCACCGAAATCGGCTGGCGGCGGCCCGCGAACTCCCGGCTCGGGCGGGCCGATCAGCGTGACGACCGTCAAGGCCGTCAAGCGCGATCAGGTGATCGCCTTCGAGGCCACCGGCACCGTCAGTCCGCTCAATACGGTCGACGTCAAGCCGCAGATCAGCAGCGTGATCACCCAGGTTCATGTCAAGGAAGGTCAATCGGTCAAGCGCGGCGACTTGTTGTTCACGCTCGACAACCGCAGCGATTCGGTCAACCTGACCAAGGTCCAGGCGCAACTGGCACGGGACCGCGCCGGGCTGGCCGACGCGCAACGCCAGTTTGACCGCAGCCGCGATCTCCTGTCTCAGAAATTCGTCTCGCAGAGTGCGGTCGACAGCAGCCAGACGCTGGTCGAGACGCAGCAGGCGGTGGTAGCATCGAGCAAGGCCGCAGTCGATGCCGCGCAGCTGAGTCTCGGCTACAACCGCATCAGTGCCCCCAGTGCAGGCCGGGTCGGCGCGATCAATGTCTACGCCGGCAGCTATGTGCAGCCGTCCGGAACTGCGCTGTTGACGATCACCCAGCTCGATCCGATCGCCGTCAGTTTCAGCCTGCCGCAACGCAACCTCAGCGACGCGCTGCGGGGTCTTCGCGACGGCAAGCTGCCGGTGACCGCCAAGCTGCCCGACAGCGGCACCACCGGTTCGGTGGCCACCAGCCTCGACGGCCAGCTGCAATTCATCGACAGCGTGGTCGACCAGGCTTCGGGCACGGTTCGCGTGAAGGCGATTTTCAATAATCCGAAGCAACAGCTGTGGCCGGGCGCCTATGTCAATGTCAGCATGGCGCTGCAGACCATCCAGGGCGCGATCGTGATCCCGCAGACGGCCATCGTCACCGGGCCGCGCGGGCGCTCGGTATTCGTCGTCGTTGTCGACAACAAGGCGGCGGCGCGCCCGATCGAGCTGGTCTATTCGTCCGGCCCCGATGCGGTGGTCACCGGCGTCGAAGCCGGTGCCACGGTGATCGTCGATGGCCGTGAGAATGTGCGGCCCGGCAGCACCGTGGTCGAGCGTTCGGCCATGCGTACCGGTCCGGGCGTCGCAGGCAAGCCGGGTCGGGCCGGTGTCGCGGCCAGCGGTGCATCGGGAAGTACACCATGAACCTCAGCGAGTTGTTCATTCGCCGTCCGGTGATGACGGTGCTGCTCAACCTGGCGATCCTGGTCGCCGGTGCCATCGCGTACAACCGGATTCCGGTCGCGGCGCTGCCGAGCTACAACACGCCGGTCATCAATGTCTCGGCCTCGTTGCCGGGTGCGAGCCCGGAATCGATGGCAACTTCGGTCGCGCTGGTGCTGGAAAAGCAGTTTCAGACCATTCCGGGCCTGTCGATCATCAGCTCGACCAATACGCTCGGGTCGACCTCGGTGACGCTGGAGTTCGACGAGGGACGAGACATCGATGCCGCAGCGGTCGACGTGCAGGCCGCACTGCTGCGTGCGCAGCGTGGCCTGCCGCCAGAGATGACCTCGCTGCCGAGTTACCGCAAGGTCAACCCGGCCGATTCGCCGATCCTGTTCCTGGCGCTGACTTCGCCGTCAATGAACCTGTCGGACCTCAACGACTATGCCGAACATCTGATCCAGCCCAGCCTGTCGACGCTGGAAGGCATCGCCCAGGTCAACGTCAACGGCTCGAAGCGGTATGCGGTTCGCATCCAGGTGCGTCCGCAGGCCTTGTCGGCGCGCAACATCAGTCTCGACGAATTGAGCGCCGCGCTGCGCTCGGCGAATGCCAATACGCCGGTCGGCACGCTGGAGGGCGACAAGCAGACCTTGACGCTGCAGGCCAATCGCCAGTTGCGCAATGCGGCCGAGTTCGGCGACCTGATCGTCAGCAACCGCGGCGGCAACCCCGTGCGCCTGCGTGATGTCGCCGAAGTGCTGGACAGCTACGAGTCGGTCAAGTCCGCCGCCAATTTCAATGGCCAGAGCGCGATCTTCCTGTCGATCCTGCGCCAGCCCGATGCCAATACCGTCAAGGTCGTCGATGCGGTGAAGGCGCGCATGGAGGGCTTTCGCTCGCAGCTCCCACAGTCGGTCAACCTGGTGCTGGTCGGCGATCGGTCGTTGTCGATCCGCGAGTCGCTGCACGACGTGACCCTGACGATGCTCGGCACCATCGTGCTGGTGGTGCTGGTGATCTTCCTGTTCCTGCGCCGCTTCGTCGCGACCGTGATCCCGACGCTGTCGCTGCCGGTCTCGCTGGTCGGCGCGATCGCGCTGCTGTATGCCTTCGGTTATACGCTCGACAACATCTCGCTGCTCGGACTGACGCTCGCGGTCGGGCTGGTCGTCGACGATGCGATCGTGATGCTCGAGAACATCATGCGCCATGTCGAGAACGGCATGCCGCCTTTCGAGGCTGCGTTGCGCGGCTCGCGCGAGGTCGGCTTCACGATCATCTCGATCTCGAGCTCGTTGATCGCGGTGTTCATCCCGATTTTCTTCATGCCCGGTGTGATCGGCCTGCTGTTCCATGAATTCGCGGTGATCGTCGGCCTGGCGATCCTGGCTTCGGCGTTCGTCTCGCTTACGCTGGTGCCGATGTTGTCCGCCAAATTCCTGACCGACGATGCGCACAAGAAGCCGCCCGGCGCGTTGGTGCGGGCCTTCGGTCGCGGCTTCGACTCGATGCTCGGTGCCTATACGCGCACCCTCGATCTGGCGTTGCGCCACCGCGGCATCGTCTGGCTGGTGGCTGCGCTCACCTTCGTGGCCACTGCCTATCTGTTCTATGCGATTCCGAAGGGCTTCTTCCCACAGGAGGACATCGGCCAGATCCGCGCGTCGACCGAAGCGGCCGAAGATACCTCGTTCGAGGAGATGGTGCGGCTGCAGGACCGGGTAGCCGCCTTGCTGCGTGACGATCCGAACATCGCCACCGTCAACTCGTTCAATGGCGGCGGAGGCGGTGGCTCGCAGAATACCGGGCGCATGTTCATCAACCTGAAGCCGCTCGGTGAGCGCGAGCCAATGACCAAGGTGGTCGAGGACTTGCGGCGCAAGCTGCGTCAGGTACCCGGCATTTCGGTCTACCTGCAGCCGGTACAGAACCTGCGTCTGGGCGGTCGTCCGAGCAAGGCGCAGTTCCAGTACATCCTGCAGAGCGTGCAGGCCGACGAGATCAACGACTGGGCACTGAAGCTGCAGGAACGGCTGCGCGCCGACCCGCTGTTCCGCGACGTGACCAGCGATTCCCAGCTGAAAGGTCTGCAGGCGTCGCTGCGGATCGATCGCGACCGTGCCAATACGCTGGGCATCTCGATCGACAACTTGCGCTCGACCTTGTACAGCGCATTCGGCGAGCGCCAGGTGTCGACGATCTATACCTCGGTCGACAGTTACCAGGTGATCATGGAACTGGAGCCGGCAGCGCGCCGCGACGAGCGGGCGTTCTCCGAAGTCTTCTTGCGCTCGAATACCGGCGCGCTGGTGCCGCTGAGCAGCTTTGCGACTGTCGAGCGCAGCGTGGGCCCGACCTCGATCAATCACGTCGGCCAGTTGCAGGCGGTGACGGTGTCGTTCAATCTGGCGCCGGGTGCGGCACTGGGTGCCGCGACGTCGAAGATCGATGCCTACCGCGCGCAGATCGGCATGCCGGCTTCGATCATCACGCGTTATGGCGGCGATGCCGCGGTGTTCAAGGATTCACAGGGCAGCCAGGCGATTCTGCTGATCGCCGCCTTGCTGGTCATCTACGTGCTGCTCGGCGTGTTGTACGAGAGTTATATCCACCCGCTGACCATCCTGGCCGGCCTGCCATCGGCGGCGGTCGGTGCGCTGCTCACGTTGCAGATGTTCGGCCAGGACCTGACGCTGATCGCGACCATCGGCATCCTGCTGCTGATCGGCATCGTCAAGAAAAACGCAATCATGATGATCGACTTTGCACTCGACGCTCAGCGAAGTCACGGCGCAACCGCGGCCGAAGCGATCCGCGAGGCCTGCATCCTGCGATTCAGGCCGATCATGATGACGACGCTGGCCGCGATGATGGGTGCCTTGCCGATTGCGCTGGGGCTGGGTGCCGGCGCCGAGTTGCGTCAGCCGCTGGGCCTGGCGGTGGTCGGCGGCCTGTTGTTCTCGCAGGCGATCACGCTGTACATCACGCCGGTGATCTTCATCGCGCTCGATCGCTTCAGCGGCCGCGGACCGGTGACCACGCCCGAGCATGCACCTGCCGCCCACGATGTCGGCGCCCCGATGCGCCCCGGTACCGCGTTGTCCGATTGACAGATCGCCCCTGAACTCGTCGGAGCGGCTGTCGGGGCGGCCGTAGGAGAGCGGCCGTAGGAGAGCGGCCGTAGGAGCGGCTTCAGCCGCGCTTCCCCCCTGGTTCCGCCCGAATCGAAGCTGAATCCCCTTCGACAGATGCCATTCGAGTCGCGCCATCTGCGCACGAATAGACAGCTCGATTCCTGACAACATCTCGGTCGCATTTCGGCGATCATCGGTGCAACTTCGTTTCACTGCTGCCATGCCGCCATTGCTCGACCAGCAAGCCCGCGCCATCTTCAGGCACCCGGGCGCATTCGCTTGGCGGACCCTGAAGGCCTTTCGGGCCAACCAGGGCCTGCTGCTGGCCGGCGCGATTGCCTATTACTCGTTGCTGTCGATTGTTCCGCTGCTGATTCTGAGCGTGGTTACGCTGTCCCACTTCGTTGACCAGAACGCGTTGCTGCTGACTCTCGGGCGTTATCTGGAGTGGCTGGTGCCAGGGCAATCGGCCGCGATCATCGTCGAGCTCGCCAATTTCCTCCAATACCGCGACGTGGTGGGATGGGTGCTGCTGGTGACGATGCTGTTTTTCAGCTCGCTGGCGTTCACCGTGCTCGAGAATGCAATGTCGGTGATCTTCTACCACCGCGTGCTGAACCGGCGCCGTCACTTCCTGGTCTCGCTGATCATGCCCTACGGCTACATCCTGCTGCTCGGGAGCGGGCTGCTGCTGGTCACGCTGGTGTCGGGCAGTCTGCAGTCGCTGGCGCAGGAAGAATTCGGCTTTCTGGGGCGTGACTGGTCGCTCAGCGGCGCTTCCCGGGTGTTGTTGTACATGCTGGGTTTCGCGGGCGAAGTCTTCGTGTTGACCTCCCTGTACCTGGTGCTGCCGGTCGGACGCCTGTCGCTGTATCACGCCTTCTTTGGTGCCGTCACTGCAGCGGTCCTGTGGGAGCTGTCGCGTCATGTGCTGGTCTGGTATTTTTCGACCCTGTCGCAGATCGGCACCGTTTACGGATCGTTGACGACCGCCATCGCGGTGATGCTGAGCCTGGAGATCGGTGCGACCTTGTTGCTGCTCGGCGCGCAGGTGATCTCGGAATACGAGCGCGAGCGCCGTTCCGGAACCGAAGCGCCCCCGACGGAGTTCAAGACTGCTCCGTGAACCTTGCCCTCTATTTGTCCAGGCCCGCCAGGCAGATGTACTTGATCTCGAGGAAATCGTCGAGTCCGTACTTCGATCCTTCGCGCCCGAGGCCGGATTGCTTGATGCCGCCGAACGGCGCTTCCGCGGTCGAGATGAGGCCGGTGTTGACCCCGACCATCCCGGATTCCAGCCGTTCGGCGACCCGCATCACGCGGCCGATGTCGCGGCTGTAGAAATACGAGGCCAGGCCGAACTCGGTATCGTTGGCAAGTGCCAGCACCTCGTCTTCGGTCTCGAAGGCGAAGATCGGCGCCAGCGGGCCGAAGGTTTCTTCGTGCGCGACCAGCATCGACGCATTCGCGCCGGAGATCACCGTCGGCTCGAAGAACAGGCCGCCGAGCGCGTGGCGCTTTCCGCCGGTCAACACCTCGCCGCCCTTGGCACGCGCGTCGGCGATGTGTTCCTCGATCTTGGCCACGGCCTTGTCGTCGATCAGCGGGCCCTGTGTGACGCCGGCATCGACGCCGGGGCCAACCTTGAGCGCGTTGACCTTTGCCACCAGCTTGTCGGTGAAGGCCTTCAGCACGCCCTTCTGGACATAGATGCGATTGGCGCAGACGCAGGTCTGGCCGGTGTTGCGATATTTGGAGACCATCGCGCCTTCGACGGCCGCGTCGAGATCGGCATCATCGAACACGATGAACGGCGCGTTGCCGCCGAGCTCGAGCGAGAGCTTCTTGATCGTGTCGGCACTCTGGCGCATCAATTTGCGGCCGACATCGGTCGAGCCGGTGAAGCTCAGCTTGCGCACCAGCGGGTTGCGAGTCATCTCGCCACCGATCTGGCTGGCCGAGCCGGTCAGCACCGACAACAAGCCCTTCGGAATGCCGGCGCGTTCGGCCAACTCGGCGAACGCGAGTGCGGAGAAGGGCGTCTGGGTCGCCGGCTTGACCACCATCGAACAGCCCGCGGCCAGCGCCGGGCCGGCCTTGCGCGTCAGCATCGCGGTCGGAAAATTCCAAGGCGTGATCGCCGCAGTCGTGCCCACCGGCTGCTTGATCGCGATGATGCGCCGGTCACCCAGCGGTGCCGGGATGGTGTCGCCGTATACGCGCCGCGCTTCGTCGGCAAACCATTCGATGAACGATGCGGCGTAGCCGATCTCGCCTTTCGATTCGGCCAGCGGCTTGCCTTGCTCGGAGGTCATGATCAAGGCCAGATCGTCGGTGTTGGCCAGCATCAGGTCGTTGAGCTTGCGCAAGATGGCAGCACGTTCTTTCGCCGAGGTGTCGCGCCAGGTCTTTTGTGCCTTGTCGGCCGCAGCGATGGCGCGTTCGGTTTCGGCCGTGCCGCACATCGGCACCGTGCCGAGCTTTTCGCCATTGGCGGGATTGGTTACGTCAACGGTCTCGCCGTTATCTGAGTCCACCCACTGTCCTGCGATGTAGGCTTGCTGCTTGAACAGGGACGGGTCTTTGAGTTTGAGCATGATGATCTGGCAATCGCCGAATGGTGTTGCGATGGTTCCGGGAGGTCGGTTCTGTCGGTCCAGACGCTTCAGGCGGTGATCGCCTGGTCCAGGATCGCCATGCCTTCCTCGAAGATCTTGTCTTCGATCGTCAGCGGGAACAGGAAGCGGATCACGTTGCCGTAGATGCCACACGACAACAACAGCAGCCCGGCTTCCTGGGCGCGCTTGATGACCTGCTTGACCCTGTCGGGGTCGGGCGTGCCATCGTCTCTGACGAACTCGATCGCCACCATCGAACCCAGGCCACGGATGTCCTTGATGGCCGGGGTCCGGGCCTGGATCGCCGTCAGGCGCTCGGTCAGCATCTTGCCCAGGCGCTCGGCGCGCTCGCACAATTGTTCGTCTTCGATCACGTCCAGGACGGCCAGCGCCGAAGCGATCGCCAGCGGGTTGGCCGCATAGGTGCCCCCGAGGCCGCCGGGGGCCGGCGCATCCATGATCTCGGCGCGTCCGCAGACCGCCGACAACGGCATGCCGCCGGCCAGACTCTTGGCCATCGTCATCAGGTCCGGGACCACGTCGTAATGAGCCATCGCGAACAGCTTGCCGGTGCGCGCGAAGCCGGTCTGGATCTCGTCGGCAATCAGCACGATGCCGTGGGCGTCGCAGATCTTGCGCAGCGCGCGCATGAATTCGGGCGGCACCACATAGAAGCCGCCTTCGCCCTGGATCGGCTCGACGATGATGGCTGCCACCTGGTCGGGCTCGATGTCGACCTTGAACAACTGGGCGATCGCAGCCAGCGATTGTTCGATCGAGACGCCGTGCAGGTCGATCGGCATCGGCACGTGGTACACGCTGGCCGGGAACGGTCCGAAGCCGGCCTTGTACGGTGCGACCTTGCCGGTCAGCGCCATGCCGAGATAGGTGCGGCCGTGGAAGGCGCCGCTCAATGCGATCACGCCGGGGCGCCGGGTGAAGTTGCGAGCGATCTTGATCGCGTTCTCGACCGCCTCCGCGCCGGTCGAGAAGAATGCGGTCTTCTTCGGATGATCGCCAGGCGTCAGCGCGTTCAACCGCTCGGCCAGCGTGACGACGCTTTCGTACGGCACGACCTGGTAGCAGGTGTGGGTGAACCGTTCGAGTTGCTGCGCAATCGCCTGCACCAGACGCGGATGGCGATGGCCGGTGTTGAGCACGGCGATGCCGGCGCAGAAGTCGATGTAGCGCTTGCCTTCGACGTCCCACAACTCCGCATTCCGTGCGCGCTCGGCATAGATCGGAAAGCCGATGCCGATGCCGCGCGGTGTCGCGGCGATCCGGCGCGCATCGATGTCGGCATTGCTGGATTTCGACGCGGCGGCAACCTGTGCCGACTCGGTTCTGCTGTGCGTGTTCATGGTTTCTCCTTTTGAACAGCCGGCTCCGGGGTTTCGAGCCGATGCCCCAGGATAAATGGTAGCGGATCAATGCACCGCGCCCGGACACATGCGGTGCATCCAGTAGGTAGTTGCAACAATTGACGCACATCGGCAGAAGTCAAGCACTTGTTTCATCAAGCCATGTCCACCACCGCCATTCAGAAGATGGTCGCCGAGCATTTCGAAAGCCTGAGCCCTGAGCTGCAGCGAGCGGCGCGCTGGGTATCGCGGCACGGCTCGTCACTGGCGCTGCATTCGATACGCGACTCGGCGCGTGCCGCCGAAGTCACGCCGGCAACCATGACCCGACTTGCAAGACGCCTGGGCTTCGATGGTTTCGACGGCCTGCGCGCACCGTTCCAGCGCGAGCTGGCCGGGTCGGCGGTCGAGGTCGAATTCAGCCGCCCGGCCGGGCGACGCCGCGGCAAGAACTCGGTGGCTGCAGCGGTCGATTCGCTGAACAACTCGCAGCAGGCGAACGTCGCTTCGGTGGTCAGCCTCAATGCGGCGGGCGCCATCGAAGAGGCCGCTCGCTGCATGCTCGACGCACCGCAGGTATTTTTCCTCGGCCTGCGGGTTTGCCACGGCGTCGCGGTCTATCAGTCGTATGCCTACGGGCTGCTCAGGCGTGGTGGTGACCGGAATCGGCGGCACCCAGAGCGATCAAAGCGGCGCGCATCGGCAGCCGCAGCGTCCTGGTGGCGGTGAGTCAGTCACCCTACATACGCCAGACCGTCGAAGCCGTGCAGCAGGCCAGCCAAGGCGGCGCCACCGTGATCGCGATGACCGACAGCCGTCTGTCGCCGCTGGCGCGGCACACCGCACAGGTTCTTCTCTACGATACGGCGTCGACCGCGCATTTCCATTCGACAGCCGGTGCCCAGGCGCTGGCCGAGGCGGTGATCGCGGCGGTCGCGGCGCGTGGTGGTGCGACGGCAACCGCGCACCTGCGCCGCATGCAGGCCCACCTGCAGATATCAGGGGCGTACTGGGAACGCCCCGGCGGCAAGGAGTGATTCAATGAACACCCGTATCCTGCATCACAGCCTGCGGCATGAACCGGCGACCGCCGTCGCCACCGATGGCGTCTGGCTGATCGATCGCCAGGGCCGGCGCTATATCGATGCCTCCGGCGGTGCAGCGGTGTCCTGTCTCGGTCACGGGCATCCCGATGTGTTGTCGGCGATGCACCAGCAGATCGACCGGATCGCCTAGGCACACACCAGCTTCTTAACCACTGAGACTCACGCGACAGGATGACACGGTGTTTCCCGGGTCGACTTCACAAGGGTCGGCCTTTCCTCTGACAAATCCCCCGGAGCAAATCGGATACACCATCAAGCCGCGCGCCATGTCGACGCCTTGCGTCAGGGCAGCGGGAACGAGGCATCGAACGGTTGTTTGGTGACTCCGGCGGTCGAAAGCCGGCTCCGAGGATCCATCTGTTCATCGTCGCGGTCTGCATCTGCTGGAGTCTGTTCCAGTTGTGGATCGCATCGCCCTTGCCGTTCACGCTCGGCATCGGGGTGTTCAACGATACGCAGTCGCGTGCCATTCACCTGGCATTCGCCATCTTTCTCGCCTTTCTGGCCTATCCGGCCTTGAGCGGGTCTCCGCGCGACCGGGTTCCAGTGCAGGAATGGGTGCTGGCCTTGGTCGGCGCCGCCTGCGCGTCCTACCTGTTCGTGTTCTACCGCGAGTTGTCGACCCCTTCCGGCTCGCTCCGCATCTACCCATGATCCGGAACCGTTCGTGCCCGATCAAGGACTGGCGGCTTTCAGTCGAGGTTTCGCAGGCGGGCGTGTATCCGGCGCGAGGTTCGCCAGGTGGCCCACAGCACCAGCGGAATCACCGCACCGATCGCGATGTCCGGTTCGAGCGGAAAGCCCATCGCCTTGACCGATTTGCCGACGTAGAAGAGCAGGCTGACGACGTAATACGAGATCGCCGCGATCGACAGGCCTTCGACCGTCGCCTGCAGCCGCAGCTGAAGTTCCTGGCCGCGGGTAATTTTCTGCAGCAACTGCTGGTTGTGCGCCTCGGCAGCGATATCGACCCGCGTGCGCAGCAGGCCGCTGCTGCGCTCGACTCGCTGCGCCAGCGATGACAGGCGTTGCGAACTGGCGGCGACCGTGGCGTTCGCCGGGCGCAAGCGACGGCGCATGAATTCACCGATCGTCTGGGTGCCCGGAATCGGAATCTCGCGCATTTCGGTGATCCGCTCTTCGACCAGTGCCGCATAGGCCTGCGTGGCAGAAAATCGGTAGGCATTCTCCGCGGTCGCCTTCTCGATCCGCGCTGCAAGGCCGACCAGTTGATCCAGCAGCTCCTGATCGGATGTCTGCTTGACGGCGAAGCGTGCCGCTATCTGCGCCAGCGCGACTTCCCCGTGTGTGATCTCGGGTGCCAGTGCCTTGGCGGTCGGCAGGCCCCGCAAGGCCATCAGCCGATAGGTCTCGAGCTCGAGCAGGCGCTGGCTGATGCGGCCGGCGCGGGTTTCGCTGGTATCGGGCCGGGCCACGATCAGCATGCGCTCGAAGCCGCTGGCGCGCAGGCGGAAATCGGTGACGGCGAGCGAATGGCCGTTGCCCAGCAACGATCCCACCACCATTCGGCCACCGAACCACTGCTGGGCCAGATTCAACGCGGCCTGCGGGTCGGTCAGATCACCGTGCACGAAGATCTGCTTGACCGCCGCGATGGTATGGCCGGGAATCTCGCGCAGCCAGGCCGCATCGACCACCAGCGAACTCAGCAATTCGGGCTCGGTAGCGCCGAGCAGCGCCTGCTGCGGCAGATTCTGGACCAGGGTGTAGCGTGTGAATTCGGTGTGCCGCTCCCAGCGCATCGAATGGCCCGTCAAGCGCAGGCGCAGGAAATTGCTCTCGACCGCGTTTTCCGGAAGATCCTGCTGTCCGGGCAGGCGACAAAGGTGCCGGTACTCGTCGATCCGGCTGATCCCCTGGTTCAGCACGGCGATGTGGACCACCAGCGCCGGCAGTCGGATTCGAGACGGGGGCCGGGCGTGCACTTCATCGTGCAATTCGCGGCGCAGCGCATCGTCGGGTGGCAAGGCCGGGAAGGGGGTCGTCGCGTCGCCCTGCGGCGCGGTTTCGTTCGCTTGATTCGACTGCATGGTGTTCCGCCTGATCGATGCGCGCGGCTGGGTGGACCGGCTCTTCGCAAGCCGCTGTGCGCTTGCATTGTGGCCCGCCTCATGTGGCACGGTTCGAAGCCGACCTCAGCATTCGCGAGGAGAATCCATGCATGCCCGAGCCCATTCGTTCCGATGCTGCAGGCGTTGCAACCGGCGCGCCATTGGACAATCCTTCGATCCTTGGCCCCTTGCGCGCGCCGGTCTTTCGCATGTTGTGGCTCGCCTGGCTGGCCGCCAACGTCACGATGTGGATGAACGACGTGGCATCCGCCTGGCTGATGACCTCGTTGACCGACAGCGTGATGATGGTGGCCCTGGTGCAGGCGGCGTCGACCTTGCCGGTGTTCGTGCTCGGTTTGCCGAGCGGGGCGCTGGCCGACATCGTCGACCGGCGCCGCTATTTCGCGGTGACGCAGTTGTGGGTTGCACTGGTGGCGGTCGTGTTGGGCGTGCTGGCCTTCTTCGACGGCTTGACGGCGCCGACGCTGCTCGCATTAACCTTCGCCAACGGCATCGGCATGGCGATGCGCTGGCCGGTATTCGCCGCCATCGTGCCTGAGATTGTCGAGCGATCGGATCTTCCGGCGGCGCTGGCCCTGAACGGCATCGCGATGAACATGTCGCGCGTGATCGGGCCGGTGGTGGCCGGTGCGCTGCTGGCCGGCGCCGGCAGCCCCTATGTCTTCTTGTTGAATGCCATCCTGTCGGTCGTCGCCTTCGGTCTGATCATGCGCTGGAAATCGCAGCGCAAGGTCAGCGCCTTGCCCGGCGAGCGCTTCCTCGGCGCGATGCGGGTCGGACTGCAACACGTCAAGCAATCGCCACGCATGCGGTCCGTGCTGGTGCGCATCTTCCTGTTCTTCCTGCAGACCACGGCGCTGACGGCGCTGTTGCCGCTGATTGCCCGCCGCCTGGGCGGCGGCGCCGGCACCTTCACCCTGCTGCTGGCGGCGATGGGGGTCGGGGCGGTGGTCGTCGCCTTGTTTCTGCTGCCGATGCTGCGTGGGCGGCTCGATCGTGATGGCCTGGTTCGCTGGGGGACGGTGGTGCATGCGCTGGCCGCGAGCGCGGTGGTGCTGGCGCCGAATATCTGGTTCGCGGTGCCGGCGATGACGGTGGCCGGGATGATGTGGCTGACGGTCGCCAATTCACTGACGCTGGCGGCACAGATGGCGTTGCCGAACTGGGTTCGGGCCCGTGGCATGTCGATCTACCAGATGGCGCTGATGGGTGGCAGCGCAGCCGGCGCGGCGCTCTGGGGTTATGTCGCCAGCCACAGCAGCGTGTCGATCAGTGTCATTTCGGCCGCGGTGATCGGCACGATCGTGCTGTTTGCCAGTCGCCGCCTGACGGTTGGCGGCGATATCGATGAAGACCTGACACCCTCGGCGACGACCAGCCATGCGCCGCCGCCGGTGCTCGAATTGCACGGCGACGAAGGCCCGGTGATGGTCACTGTCGAATATCAGGTCGACCCAGCCCGCATTGCCGATTTCACCGAGGTCATGCGCGAAACGCGACGCGCCCGCCTGCGACAGGGGGCCTTGTCATGGGGATTGTTCCGGGATACCGCTCAGGTCGGCCGCTACATCGAATATTTTGTGGACGAAAGCTGGGTCGAGCATCAACGCCGGCTCGAGCGCTTCACGGCGGCCGATGTCGGATTGCGCGTGCGCCGGCTCGGTTTTCACCAGGGAAATGAAGTGCCGCGTGTCAGCCGATACATCGCCGACGTCGTCGACGACTGAGCGTCAGGTGGCGGCAGCGTGTGAAGAGCGTCGTGCGGGACTGCTGCGCTGCGAGGCGAGCCTGAAGGCAGGCGTGAAATGCTGGTCGAAATCTTCCGGCCTGACCTCGTCGATCCGGCTTTCGCAGCTGGCGGGCAGTCCGATGCTTTCGGTTCGGCTCCAGACCGGCAAACCACAGCACTGCCAGGTCAGGATCCGGGTTTCAGCTGGCTCCGGGTACGAAAAGCCGCCCAATCCGTCTGCATGCGTGCGCATCTCGATGCAACGTCGCAGTTCGAGGTGTAACAGGTGACGGCCGTGCCGGTGCACTGTCGCCATCTCGCCCAGCTGCATGCGTCTGGCCATGAGGCAAGCGATGACGAACAAGAAAACTGCAACAGAGACCACGAACACGTTGACTTCCTATCAGATTTCGGCCGGACCCACTCCAAGCAATGTTTGGCCCGGGGGGCCGACTGTAGTGTCGTTGCCACAGGCCTGCGACTCAGGTTAACCCTAGGAATCGCCGCTGATGCACCGAAAAGAGACGAAAAGCGGTACTTCTTCGCCGATATCGACCTTCAACCGTAAATCGAGACGACCTGATAGGCCAGTGCTGCCAGCTCGCCACCGGGGGCCCACAGCCGGGCAGAATGGTTGACATAGCCGCCGTCGACAACGATGGAATCGTTGTCGGCCCGCCACCAGCCGTCCGGAGCGATCGCCCGATCCGAGGGTCGCAGTTCCAGCGCCCAGCTGACTGAACTGGCCGGCACCGCCGGCTTGAACTGGCCGGCTGCCGGGGTCGGGGAGACGTCGGCCATCATCACGGTCAGGATTTCGTTGCTGAGGCCGGCTGCGTCGAGCAGCCGCATGTGGATGCGGGTCGACATGCCGGAGCCGCCGCTGCCTGGCATCGGACCGTCGTCCCAGCGCATGTCGAAGTGGCGCAGGAAACTTGGCGTCGAACCCGCGACGAAAGGCCTGGTCAACAGGGCTTCGGGTGCATGCGAGGCGGGCGGGCGTGGCGGGCGAACCGGCCGCATCGTCGATGCGCGGTCCTTCGCGAACACGCCCAGCATCACGGCCGCGATCTGGCCTTCCTGGCGCAGCGTAGCCTGGACTTGCCGGATGCTTTTTCCTTCGCGCAGCAAGATGGCTTCCACCCGGACGGTTCCGGCGCCGATCGGCCCGACGAATGCGGTCTGCAGCGCGCGCAGGCTTGTACCGTCGGCAATGGGCGTCGGCAGGTCTCGCATGGCCTGAACGCCGAAGGCCGAGCTCAGTCCGCCAAACGCGGTTCGACCCTGCAGCCAGTCATCGGTCACGTCGAATTCGACGGTTGCACTCGGGCCGTCGGTCTCGATCCGGCGCTCGGCAATCAGCTTGGCAAGGGAATTCATGGCGGGGGATGGGGGATTCGTCGGTCAATCAGGCATTATCAAAACAATCCATCGATCGGCGTGTTGCCATCGCGACAGGCACGCCGTTTGCGAAAATCGAGTTCAACCGCGCCACGGCGCAAGATGACCAAACCGCCTTCTCAATCCACTCTCGATCCCGTGCTTGGCACCCGCGCTGACGACGAGCATGGTTTCGGCGTGCCGGAGCACGGCTGGCGACGACGGGTCTACATCGTCATCTTCGAGGCCGATACGGTGGCTGGCCGGCGCTTCGATCTGATGTTGATCTGGGTCATTGTGTTCAGCCTCGTGGTGGTGGTGCTCGACAGTGTCGAGTCGATCCGGGTGCGGTTCGGCATGGCCTTCAGCATCGCCGAATGGGTTTTCACACTGCTGTTCACGGCCGAGTATCTGGCGCGGCTGTGGTGTGTTCGGCGGCCGCTGGCCTATGCGCGAAGCTTCTTCGGTGTGATCGACCTGATTGCTGTCTTGCCGACCTACCTGGCCCTTCTCGTGCCGGGGTTGTCGGCGCTGATCGATGTACGCATCCTCCGCCTGCTGCGGATTTTCCGGATCCTGAAGATGGGTGCCTATGTGGCCGAGTTCCAGTCGCTCGGCAGCGCACTGCGGTCGAGCCGGCGCAAGATCCTGGTGTTCTTGATGTTCGTGCTGCTCGTCGTGCTGCTCATGGGCACCTTGATGTATGTGATCGAAGGTCCGAAGAACGGCTTCACCAGCATCCCGGTCGGCGTCTACTGGGCGATCGTCACGATGACGACCGTCGGTTTCGGCGATATCACGCCGCAGACCGATCTGGGCCGTTTCATCGCTTCGTGGCAGATGTTGATCGGCTGGGGCATCCTGGCCGTCCCGACCGGAATCGTCGGCGCCGAATTCGCCGCGCAGCGGATCCGGCCGCCCACCACCCGAACCTGCCCTGAATGCCTCAGCGAGGGGCACGAATGGACCGCCAGGTATTGTCGCGACTGCGGTGCGGCGTTGCCGCCCGCGACCCGATCGACTGCGAAAGCGACATCATCATGACGATCCGTCCTGACGGCCACGACTCGCCGACGTCGATCGTCGGTGAATTCCGCGGCTTGCCAGCGCTCCACCTGCGGTCGGGGGACGGCGCCAATGCCACGCTGCTGCTGCACGGCGCGCATCTGGTCGCCTGGTGTCCGCCGGGGCTGGGCGAGCAGCTGTATCTGTCGCCGAGTGCGGTTTTTGACGGTCGAGCCGCGATTCGCGGCGGAGTGCCTGTCATCTTCCCGCAATTCGATCGCAACGGTGATTTGCCGCGCCACGGGTTCGCGCGGACCAGGAGCTGGCAGCCGCTGAGCCTGGTGCAGGGTGAACGCCATGCCCTGGCGGTACTTCGCCTGGTCGACGACGCCGCCAGCTTCGCGCTCTGGCCGCAGCGGTTCATCGCCGAGCTGAGCGTGCACATCGCGGGCTCGCGCCTGGACATCGAATTGGCCATCGAGCATCGCGACGGTGCCAGCGACGGCAACGGCAGCGACGACAACGGCAACACGCCTGATCCGGCACCGGTCGAACCGCTTCGCTTCACCGCCGCTTTGCACACCTACCTCAGGGTCGACGATGCCGCCTTGGCCTCGATCGATGGTTTGCACCGCCTGCGCTATTTCGACAAGGTTCGCGCCACCGAGCAGATCGATGCCGCCTCGCGCTTGCGGGCCGACGGTGAATTGGACCGCATCTATTTCGATGTCGCGAAGCCGCTGGTGCTTCACGACGGGGGGCGAGTGGTCGACATCTCGAGTCACGGGTTTCCAGACGCTGTGATCTGGAACCCCGGCCCCGAACGGGCAGTCCAGCTCGACGATCTTCCGGACGATGGCTGGCGCGAGATGTTGTGTGTCGAGGCCGCAGCCATCGGCACACCGGTCGTCGTGCCGGCAGGCGAGTGCTGGGTCG
Organism: Ideonella sp.; assembly: GCA_031398385.1. Taxonomy (GTDB): domain Bacteria; phylum Pseudomonadota; class Gammaproteobacteria; order Burkholderiales; family Burkholderiaceae_C; genus Ideonella_A. Next base: position 33,093 of record JANNNE010000026.1, on the reverse strand, counting down.
GTCGGCAGACGATTGAAATCCGCAACGACGTGGGCGAACAGCCCCTTGCACCCGACTGATCGGCCGGAATCGAGCGCGCCGCTCAGCGCCGTTCTGCCACCACCTTGAGGTTGGCCAGTCCGGCCTCGAAATCGCCGCCGATCATCTTGTCGGATGCCAGTGCGAACCAGCGCATCAGCGGGTTGGCGCCCATGTCGCCATTCATGACCCAGCTGACCCGGGTGCCGCTGCCGAGCGGCTCGAACAGAAAGCTGCCCGATGAGACGCTGTCGAAATCGTCGAAGAACAAGGTGAACACGATTTTCTCGTTCGGCTCGGCGGCCGTGAAGGCCATCCGCCCGTTGCCTTGAGACTCGCTCATCCAGGCCCAGCCCGCACCGGCACCGATCGGCTCGCCGCTGAAACTCATCTGCATCGAGGGGTCGCGCCGGTTCCAGACCGACCACTGTTGCCACGCACGCGGATCGGCGACCAGCGGATAGACCACCTCGGGCGGTGCGTTGATTTCGACCGTGCGCAGGACCGTGAATTTCGGTGACAGCAGCAGCCCGCCGCCGAACAGGATTGCTGCCACCAGCAGCACGATGATCAGCAGATACTTCAGGTATTTCATGGCCTATCCTCCGGCCCGAGTGTCCCACCGAGCGCAGGGACGCCGCAAGTGCTCGGCCGGGCCGTGCATTCGCTGCGGCATGATGTGGGGCGGTGAGTGCGCACTGGCGCGGCCAGGGATCTGATGACGGGAGCGTGTGTGGCCGATCTGGAAGTTGATTTGATGGTGCTTGGCGCCGGCAGTGGCGGGGTGCGTGCGGCGCGGCTCGCCGCACAACGCGGGGTACGTGTCGCGGTGGCCGAAATGGCCGCCACCGGTGGCACCTGCGTCAACGTGGGGTGCATCCCGAAAAAGCTTTACAGCATTGCTGCGCACTATGCCGAAGCGTTTGCCGAGGCTCCGGGCTTCGGTTGGCCGCCGAGCAGTCCGGTGCTGGACTGGGAGCGCCTGAAGGTGCGCCGCAAGGCCGAGATTTCGCGCCTCAACGGTGTCTACGAGGGCTTGCTCGAAGGCTCGGGCGTCAGCCTGCTGAGGGGCCGGGCACGGTTGCTGTCGCCGCATGAGGTCGGCGTGGATTCATTGGACGATGGGTCGACCATCACCGTGAAGGCGGCCCATGTGCTCGTTGCCACCGGCGGGCACCCCATCCATCTGGCGATTCCGGGCTGCGATCATGCTGTGGTATCGGATCAGATGTTCGATCTTCCGACCTTTCCGAAAAGACTCACGGTCGTCGGTGCGGGCTACATCGCCTGCGAGATGGCGTCGATCTTTCACGGCCTGGGCGCCGAGGTGACCCAGTTGATCCGCGGCGACAGTCTGCTGCGCGGCTTCGATGCCGACATCGGCCGGTTCCTGGCGGTCGAGATGCGCAAGAAGGGTGTTGATCTGCGCTTCGGACGCAAACCGGCCGCACTCGGCCACAGCGACGCGGGGCTGCATGTCCATCTGGATGATGGCAGCATGCTGGGCGCCGATACCGTGCTGATGGCGACCGGCCGCGGACCGAATACACATGGCCTGGGTCTGGCTGAAATCGGCGTCGAGATGCGGCCGAACGGGTCGGTGAAGGTCGATGCCCGGGGCGCCAGCAACCTGCCGTCGATCCACGCCGTGGGCGACGTGACCGATGGCCCGCAGCTGACGCCGGTGGCCTTGGCTCAGGCCGGCGTGGTGGTCGACCGATTGTTCGGAGACGGCAAGCGCAGTTTCGATCCGACACTGATACCGACCGCCGTCTTCACGCATCCGAACGTCGGCACGATCGGGCTCGCAGAAGAGGCGGCACGGGCCCGGCACGGGCGCCTGCAGATCTTTCGCAGCGAATTCAGGCCGCTCAAACATACCCTTTCGGACAGCGACGAGCGCAGCATGATGAAGCTGGTTGTCGATGCCGCCAGCGACAAGGTGGTGGGGCTTCACATGGTCGGCGCCGAGGCGGGTGAAATCGTCCAGGGGTTCGCCGTCGCGATGGGCATGGGTGCCACCAAGGCACAGTTCGACGCGACGCTGGGTATCCACCCGACGATGGCCGAAGAGCTGGTCACGATGCGCACGCCGATATCGACTGATTGATCGCTGTGGTGCGGACGGCGCGCAGCAGCCCGCAGACATCGCCGGCAGGTCGGGCTGCAGCCTGATCCTCTACAAGGATCGGGTGTCGATCCAGCGCAAGCTGCCGCCTCGCCGCTGCGCTTCGTCCACCATGTGGCGAACGCCGCCGGGTCCGTCGCCGCCGAGCCCATCCCACAGGCAGAGCAGTCGCAGCTTGTCTGCACCGCAGGCGAGCGCCGAATTCAACAGCCAGCGATTGCAGCGTTCGTAGGGATCGACGCCGGGCGATGGCGGCGCCAATTCGAGCGGCATTTCATGTGGTGGCTCATTCAGACGGGCCTTGGCGACCAGCCAGCGATCGAGCCAGTGCTGGCCGTCGATGCTGGCCAGGATCGACTGTTCGATGAACCGCGCCTCGACGAAGGGCAGCAGCACGATGCAGCGGATGCCCAGTGCCTGGCAGCATTCGAGAAACAACAGGTCACCACCGGCGGCTGCCTGGCAGTACGCCACGTCGAGTGGGCCGGCCTGCAGGTCGGCCAGTTCCTCGGCCAGGCGTCGTCGGGCCGCCGGCAGCATTGATGGCGTGAAGCGGGGCAGGTGACGGTCGGGTTCATCGACCCGGTGACCCGAAAACAGCAACACCTGCCGCGGTTCGGTCGGCGGGACGACCACATGCGACCGGTCGTCGTCGGCGGCGGCGATCGACCCCGGTTCCCAGTTGTCTTCGCTGCTCGGCGACGTGGCTGCCGCCGCCGGGTGCGACGCAGTCGAGCCGCAGGCCCGAGGCTGGGGATCTTCAGGCGACAGGCCCATGTCGGTTCCCTGCATGCTGGTCGAGGAGGGGGCCTTGTGACGGTCGGCTTCTGGTCGAAATTGCACGATGGCGCAGTTCACGTGGCATCATGCCGGCCCCAGTGGCGTCTGGCCGGTCCAGATGCCGAAATCGAAAGCCTGCCCCCGTCCGTCGAAACCCGTCATGATGCTCCCGCTTCCATCGTTCCGGCCGCGTCGGTCGATTCTGCCCCTTGTCACGCTCGTCGCCGCCGCCAGCATGTTACTGGCAGCGCCGGCCGACGCTGCCGATCCGCCTGCCAAGAAGACCCCGCCGGCGCGCCCGAGCGTCAAGAAAGCCGAGTCCCCACCTGCCGCACCCAAACCCGTCGAAACCTTGCTGACCCGCGACCAGTTGCGCGCGTGCATGGATCTGCAGGTGCGCAACAAGGCTCAGGGGGTCGAGGTCACCCGCATGCAGTCCGATGTCAGTGCCGCTACCGAGGAGGTCAAGCGTGATGGCGAGGCGCTGCGTGCCGATCTGGCAACGCTTGATCGCAGCAATGCCGAAGCGGTGAGCGCCTACAACCAGCGCGCTGCCAACCGCAACAAGCAGGTCGTGGAATTCGAAGCCAAGGTCGAGGACTTCAATGCCAAGGTGCTGGCATTCGAAAACGGACGTGCCGCTTATGCACGCGATTGCGACAATCGAAAGTTCGATGAAAAAGACGAAAAGGCCATCCTGAAGGGATCCTGAGATGGCCGGTTTTTTTCAGGCTGCGGGCGGTTGTTGGGGCCGGTCAGGCAGCAATCGATTGAGCCCGGCGAGAAAGCTCGCGAACCGGATCGGTTTGGTCCAGTAGTCGTCGAACCCGGCGGCCCGGGCGCGCGCTACATCCTCGGGCATTGCGTTGGCGGAAAGCGCAACACAGCAGCTTGCCGCCGTCTGCGGCTGCGCGCGAAGCCGGCGGAGCACCTCGAAGCCGTCGATGTCGGGCAGGTGGATGTCGATCAGGATCAGATCGGCCTGAAGCTGCAGCGCCCTGCCGACCCCGGCGTTGCCATGGGACTCGCTGCAGAAGTCGATGTCCCCGCGCTGCTTGCACAGCTCTTCGACCAGGATCACATTCACCGGGTTGTCCTCGATGTACAAGACCTGCGCCCGACGGCCTGGTCCGGTGCGGGGTTCGATCGGTGGCTGGGCGTCGACCTGCCCGGCTGCCGACAGCGGCAGCCACATGACGACGCGTTCGCCGTCGGCCGCTTCCCGGCGCCATTCGATGCGGCCATTCATGCCGTTCAACAAGGCACCGAACAGGCCGAAATCGGCATCGGGGTCGGGCCGCGCAGCGGTGAGCCCCGTGTCCGACAGGCCGAAGAAGTCGAGCTGAAGCGCCGTGGTGCCGGGACGGCCCCGCTCGGCGAGTGAAATGCGCGCCTCGCTGCCAGAGCGCGAGACCCCCACCTCCAGCTGGCTGCGCGCGGGGGTGATGCCCACATGGTGGGCCACCAGCTTGGACAGGATCTGTCGCAGGCGGGTCGGGTCGGCGAAAACCGTCACCGGCTCGCCGTTTAGGCGCAGGCGCACCGCCCGCGTCCGCGCCTTCTGCGCATTCAGGTCGGTGATTTCCTGCAGCAACGGCAGCAGTTCGATGGCGTCGGGTTGCAGCTTCAGTTCGCCGGTTTCGATCCTGGACAGGTCGAGCACATCGTCGACCAGTTCGAGCAGGCGTTCGGCCGCATGGCGGATGTGCGCGAGCCGCGCGCTGCGGTCGATCGCCCCGCCGCCCAGGGGCGACTTCGATTCGACACCCGGTGCCTGATCGCGCGCCATCAGCTCGGTGAATCCGAGAATGGCATTCAAGGGCGTCCGCAACTCGTGGCTCATGCGCGCCAGCAGCGCAGCCTTGGCCTCGCTCTGTCGCTGAGCCACCTGCGCTTCGCGGCGAACCTCGTCGGCCATCACGCGGTCATGAACGTCCCATTCCACCCCGATCTGCCGCACCACCTGGCCGCTGTCGTCGGGCACCGGAATCGATCGCGACGCCAGCCAGCGATAGCTGCCATCGGGCCGCCGGACGCGGTATTCGTGACTGGCCATCGTCGCTTCGTTCATCGAACGCAGGTTGTCGGTTTCGATCTGCTCGGTGTCGTCCGGATGGATCAGGGTCTTGTGCAACTCGCTGGCCGCACGGGTCTGCTGGTCGGGTTGGACGGGCATCGCCAAGCCGCGCAACACAAACATCTGTTCATCCCAGCGGACGGCTTCGGTGCGCAAGTCGCGCTCCCAGGTGCCGATGCCCGCGCCGCGGGTCGCCAGGGCGATGCGTTCGTTGGCCTGCCGCAGCGCCAGATCGGCACGCTTGCGATCGGTGATGTCCATGGTGGCGCCGAAGATCATCAGGCGGCCGTTGCGCTCCTCGCGGCGCGCCAGTTCGACCATCCAACGGATCGAGCCGTCGGGTCGGATCACGCGGTATTCGGTGGTGGCACCCTCCGGCGAGATCGCCAGCCGTTGTTGTACCGAAGCCATCAGCGCCCGGTCGGCGGGGTGCATCATGGTCGACAGCCACGCCTCACGCGAGGGCACCCCGAGTTGCGGATCGCGGTCAAACAGCCGGAACATCTGTCCGTTCCACTGCCCTTCGCCGGTGCTGGTATCCCGACTCCAGATGCCGACGCCGGCCGCCTTCGTGGCAACCTCGAGGCCGCGCGCGGTTTCCTCGAGCGCGCGCTGCGCATGCACACGCTCGGTCACGTCGAGCGCGACGCCGGCAAACGCCAGCGGCCGATCCTTGGCGTCGCGTTGCAACACGCGGCGCGACAGCAGATGCCGCCACTGCCCGTCGGATCGCCGGTATCGAACCTGGATGTCGACCGGCCTGCGCTCCTCCAGCGCGCGAACCGCGGTCGCCCGCATTTCCTCGCGATCGTCGGGATGAATCAGCTCTTCGAACGCGCCGGTGGGGATGCCTTGTTCGCTGAACGGCAGGCCGAGGATGTCGCAGCCACGGGCATTCAGCGTCATGTGGTCGGTGTTCAGGTTCTGCTCGAAGATGATGATTTCTCCGAGCTCGACCGCGATCGTCAGCTTGGCCGTCGCCTCGCTGAGTTGGCGCGCCATCGAGACGGTCTCGCTGTCATCCACCATGATCCCGACTGCATGGCTCGGCGTGCCGTCAGCTGACGCCTTGATCTCCCAGTGCGAATGAAGCCAGCGCAGGCTGCCGTCCGGTTGGACGACGCGAAAACGCTGCGAGTAGCGCCCCGCCTGTTTGGTCGATGCCACGAATTCACGCGAACTCTGGTCATCCGGGTGAATGTGTTTTGCGGCGTCTTCGAAACTCGGTGTGCCCTGGTTCGGGTAGATGCCCCAGAACCGGAAGACATGGTCGTCCCAGCGCCCCTTGCCGGTCGACAGCTCACGCTCCCAGACGCCGAGGCGGCCGAACTCCTGCGCGGTATCGAGCAACTCCTCCAGTCGATTCAACCTGGCCCGCAGCGATCGTTCGGTGCTGATGTCGGTGAGGGTCCACACGTGATGGTCGCCCACTTTCGAAATTCGCACGCGCAGCCAACTCGGCGACGAGTCCTGGCGGCGATCGTCGGCCCTGCGCCAAGCCAGCACCGTCTCGACAGGTTCACCATCCAGCAATGCTTCAGCAATGTTGCAAAGCGATGCTGGCTCGCTGGTCGTAGCAAAGATGGTCTGCAACCGGGTGCCGGTCAGCGCCTGCGAGCCGAACTGTTGCCGGAAAGCCCGGTTGGCCCACAGGAGGGCGCCGTGAACATCGCTGACTGCAAGCAATCCGCCGCCTTGCTCAAGGAGGGCGACTGCCAGCGGCAAATCAACCAGAGGGCCGGATTCGTCGGGGCTCACGGAATGAAATCAAGGGTTGATGCCACGCTGCCGATTCTCGCTGCTACGACTCGACCGCGCAGGCCTTGCCGAGTTGGTTCCGGCAGCGCGTGTGGGAGCCTTCCTACCTTGCGATATGGTGCAAGCCGACTTGTCGCGAACAGCACGCTGGATATATTTTCAACTAACGCACGGGACGTGCCACAAGATCCGAGGAGTGAGCCATGAAGCGCAACACGACGCTGACCCTGATGATGATGCTGTGCAGTGTGGCCGCTGCCGTTGCAGCCCCTGAAACTCCAAGCCATGAAACCGTTGTCGACTGCATCGAGCATCGGCAGATTGCAGCCGTGGACCCGTTCAAAGCCGCGCCCCAGCGGGTTGCCGCCGTTCCCACGGTGTCTCGTCGAAGCGTCGATGAGCGCCAAGCCGGGGTCTGCGAAGAAGACATCACTGCGCCCTACCGGCGACTGCATCATGGTGGCATGAAGTTGCCCGCCGGCTGCGCGGAAGCCACCTGATCAAGATTTCACATTGAGATGAAACAAAAAAACGCGGCCGAGGCCGCGTTTTCATTGGGAGATGAAGCCCTTACAGCGGACGAATGTTCGCTGCTTGCAGGCCTTTTTGGCCTTGCTTCACTTCGAATTCGACCTTCTGGTTTTCGGTCAGGGTCTTGAAACCCGAGCCCTGGATGTCACGGAAGTGGGCGAACAGGTCAGCGCCGCCCGCATCTTGAGCGATGAAGCCGTAGCCCTTGCTCTCGTTGAACCACTTCACGGTACCGGTTTGCGTCGTCATGGATATTTCCTAACTCTCTAACTTTCTAGCGGATTTAATGCGTGGCACATGCCGCGCATGCAGCAACACTCAAGATTTGATGCGGGGATTTCCAATGAGGCGGGGCAACCGGAGTCGCCATGTAGCAGAGGATTTCTGACAACCTGTCTTGCGCATGACTGTGCGTGGAATGTACACCATGTGGCGGCGTGGTGAAACGACATGGTATCCAAGGACTGCCGCGGGCTTGCACAATGGGGCTCGACCGAAGCAGGAGCAACCGCAAATGGACAAGCAGACAGCAGGACAGGAAGACGAAGCGGCCGGTGGCCGCTGGAAACACGACGGTGTGCGGGTGGTCCCGGGCGACAAGCTCGACGCGAACACCGCCCAGACCCCTGGCATGGACCGCAAGGCGGCAATCAATTTTGCCCGGGTCGGTGCTCAGAAATTGTGGGCCGGCACCGTGCACATCCACGCCAATGCGAAAACCGGTGCCCACCATCACGGGCCGCTGGAAAGCGTGATCTTTGTCGTGAAGGGGCGGGCCCGCATGCGCTGGGGCGACGCCCTCGAGTTCACGGCAGAGGCGGGCCCTGGTGACTTCATCTACGTGCCACCCTATGTTCCGCATCAGGAAATCAATGCCAGCGCGAACGAGGTTCTGGAATGCGTGCTGGTTCGAAGCGACGGCGAGGCGGTTGCGGTCAATCTGGATATCGAGCCGGTCGAGAAACCCGAATCGGTGGCCTGGGTCGATCCGACCCACCCGGCGCCTTGATATCTGGGCATCGGAATGTCTCCAACCGATTTTGCGCTGCGCGGTGAATTCATACCGCTCGATGCCTTGCTGAAGGCCGGCGGCTTGGCTGCCAGCGGGGGTATGGCCAAGCAGTTGATCGTATCGGGGCTGGTTCGGGTCGACGGCGTGGTCGAAATCCGGCGCAGCTGCAAGATCAGGGCGGGCCAGCTGGTCGAATTTGAAGGCAGCAGGCTCCAGGTTTGTGCTGCCACTTCTGACTGATCCAAAAAAAATCCCGCGGCGCTGGCCAAGCGCGGCGGGATGGATCGGACGAATGGGACGAAGCCCGGCCTGATCAGAACGCGTATTTCACGCCGACCGTATACAGGTCGGTGTTGGCCTTGCCTGTGCCCGGATCGAGGCGATAACGCTCCCATTCGCCGCGAACGGCCAGGTTCGTGTCGATTGCATATTCGATTCCGGCGCCGACCTTGGCGTTGACGTCATGGCCGTTGCCGCCCAGACCCTCGGTCTTTCCGTTGAAGACGCCGACCCGTCCGATGGCCGACCACGGCCCCGCCAATGGCACTTTGCCGACCGCGTCGAGGTAGGCGCCGTTGGCCTTCAATTGACCGGCGCTGCTGTCGAACTTGCCCAGGTCGGCATAACCCGCCTCGACGCCGATATTCGGCGTCAGCTGATAGCCGCCATAAAGCTTGGCACCGGTATCCGAGCGATCGGTATTGGCATTTCCGACCGGGCTGCCCTTGTAATGCGATCCGCCGACGCTTGCGCCGATATACAAGCCCTGCGACTGCGCCTGGGCTGCACCGGCCATACCGAATGCGGCAACCAGTGCAGCGCCGGCAACCGCAGCCTTTTTCGATGCGCTGTTGAATGTCATGTTCATGATCCTTGTCGTTGGTTTTGAAGATTCGGTTGATCAGCAACCGATAACGACATGCTCGATTCGCCGTGTGAAGCGGCGATTGACCGCAGGTGAAGTTGTGTGGGGCAGCTGTACGAAGCCGTGACGACGCAGGGCACAATCCGACATCCCTTTTCCCATCGTTCCCATGTTGTTCGCTCCTCCGCTTGTCGATGCCGCGATGCTGAGCGGCAGATTGCTCGATTCCGGCTATGGCGTGGTGGCTCCGGCCGAGTTTTGTGCGCTGATCGGCACCGATCCGGGCGAGTTGCGGGCTCTTGAGCCAAGCTGGCACGATCTGCCGCCCGATCGCTATCTGCTCGACGGTGGCCGGTATCGACGCCGCCGCCATGCCTGTTTCATCGTGACCGGCAAACGCGTCGACGTCGCGCCACACCGCGCACATTGGCAACCGCTCGAATACAACGCCTTGCATGGCGGACTCGAGCGCTGGTTCGAGCCGATCGACCAGCCGATCCGCGACTCGCAAGCCTGGCAACAACTGATCGTCGGGTTGGCGGGGGTGGCGTCCGCCGTCAAGGGCGACCGGCCCTGGTTTGTCGAGGCGCACCAGTTCCGCATCGATACCACCGACGGCATCGGGCGGCCCACCCCGGAAGGGGCTCATCGCGATGGTGTCGACCTGGTTGCCGTGATCCTGGTCGCGCGGCATGGCATCAAGGGTGGAGAAACCCGGGTATTCGACGCCGGCGGCCCGGCCGGGAGCAGGTTCACGATGGTCGAGCCCTGGACGCTGCTGCTGCTCGACGATGCGCTGGTGATTCACGAGTCGACCCCGATCCAGCCGCTCGATCCGACCGCCGCGGGCTGGCGTGACACGCTGGTGATCACGTTTCGCGACGGCGGCTTCCAGGGGCCGCCCGCCTGAGCAGCTGCCGGCTACTTCAGCAGCGTTCGCCGCAAGAATTCGACCGTCGTGTAGAACTGGAAATCGGCGTTTTCCTTGCGGGCGAATCCGTGACCCTCGTTCTCGGCCCGCAGGTACCAGACCGGCACGTCCTTTTCGCGCAGCTTCGCGACGATCTGTTCGGCCTCGGTATAAGGCACACGCGGATCATTCTTGCCCTGCACGACGAAAAGCGGCTTCTTGATCCGATCGGCCTGTGTCAGCGGCGAGATCTGTTCGAGAAACGCCCGCATCGCCGGGTCGCGCTCATCACCGTATTCGACCCGCCGCAGATCACGCCGGTAACTCTCGGTGTTGTTCAGGAAACTGACAAAACTCGAGATCCCGACCACATCGATCGCACCAGCGATCCGGTCCGGATAGTGGGTGCTGACGGCCAGACTCATGTAGCCACCGTAGCTGCCACCGGCAACCAGGACGCGGGACGCGTCGAGCCCCGGCTGGGTCGCGATCCAATCCAGCAGTGCACCGATGTCTTTCACGGAGTCTTCGCGCAGGTGGCCGTTGTCGAGGGCCAGGAAGGTCTTTCCGTATCCCGACGAGCCACGCACATTCGGCTGGATCACGGCGATCCCGAGTTCGTCGATCAGGAAGTTGTAGCGGCCCATGAAGCCGACCTTGGCCTGCGCTTCCGGCCCGCCGTGGATCTGCACCAGCACCGGACGCCTGCCGCTGAAACGCGGCGGCGGCATGTTCAGCAGACCGGAGATGGTGCGGCCATCAAAACTCGGCCAACGGATGATCTGCTGCGCGCTGAAGCGGCTCGGATCGACTCCCGGCGGCGCGTGCGCGCGGGTCCATTGATCGAGTTGTCCGGTCAACGGATTGATGCTGTAAAGCTGACTCGGCCCCTGCGCATCATCGAGCGAAAACGCCAGTTCAGGCAGCCGGCGGTGGAACTGCGAACTGCCCACGCTGCCGCCCGGCAGCTTCAGCGCCGGCAACTCGGCCAGCGTGCGGCCGTCGAACAGTCGAAGTTCGTCGCGGCCGTCGACATTGGCCTGGGCGGCCAGCAGTCGTGCATCTTCGCTGGCCGTCAGGCCGCTGATGTCCCACGGAATGTTCGACGTCATGCGCTGCAGCGACCGCGTCTCGAAGTCGTAGCGCATCAGTTCGCGAAATTCCCCGAAGCGATCACTGACGATGAACAAGCCCTTGTCATCGGCCGTGAACGCGTCGGCAAAGTGGGTGGCTTGATCGGTCGATCCGGGCTGCGGCAGCAACTGGGTCGCCTGGCCGTTTCCGAGCTCGAGCATCCAGGTCTGCGATTCATTGGCCGACAGGTAGCGGATCATCGCGATTCGGCGGTCGTCACGCGACACCGCCCCGACATACCAGCCACCGCCGTCGAGCTCGGCAACCAGTCGGCCAGCGTCGGGTCGCAGCGGATCGATCAGGCGGATCCGCGTCACCACCTTGGCCCGCGTGCCGCCGACCGCGGTCTTGTCCAGCGGCAACGAACTCACCACCATCAGGCTGCTGTTGTGCAGCCAAGCTTGGAGATCGTGCCGTTCGGACGGGTCGGTGAGCTGAGTGGTGGCCCGACTCTCGGGATCGAGGCGGAACAGCTGATTGGCCTCGTTACCACCGCTGCTGCGCTCGAACACGATGAAGCGGCCGGCACGAGGTTCGTAGCTTGCCGACGCAACCGGATCGGCCGAATCGGTCAGTTGCTCGGGTTCTGCCAGCGGCGACCCGATCCGGAACAGCTGCGAGGTGTCGCCGCCGGCCCTGCGGTGGGTGACCAGCATCTCGCGCCGCAGCGGATGCCAGTCGGCGAAACGGTGACCACGAAAGTCGGTATACCGAGCGACCTCGTCGGCAATGCGTGCCGGCAGTGGCGGAATGCCTTGCAGGCGCAGATTCGGATTCGACTGGATGTAGCGCGTGGTGGGTGACGGGTTGATCGGCGTCGGCGTGCAGGCGGCCAGCAGCATCGACAGGCAAAAAACGGCGCCGGCTGGCCGGCGCAACAGGTTGGGCATCAGCATGCTGAAAAGAGTCCGATCAGGGGGTTTGGCCGATTGTCCTGCAGGGTGATCACTCAAGCCTGGCGGACATCGGTGATGACCTGTTCGCCGAAGTCGCTTCGCTTCAGGAATGCGACCACCTGGCCTGCGGCCTCGGCGGCTGTGGCCAGGCGGCCTTGCGTCTTCATGGCGATGAAGTTGCCCTGATCGGGGAAGCCGCCCGGATCGGCGCTGCGCAGCTGCACCTGCATGTCGGTGTCGATGACGCCGGGCGCGAGTGCCACGATGCGTGCGCCATGCGGTCGCCCTGCCTCGTCGAGTGCCATCGCGCGCGACAGATTGTCGAGCCCCGCCTTGGCCGCGCAGTAGCTGGCAGAGCCGGCCATGCCCCGACGGCCGAGTCCCGACGAGATGTTGAGGATGCGGCGCGCCGCGGACCACCCGCCGGTGGCGCGCAGAAAGGCTGCGCTGAGCAGCAGCGGCGCCTCGAGCCCGACCCGGATGGCGCGCGACAGATCGATATCTTCGCTGCCGTCGACCGGACCGATGCGGCTGATGACACCGGCGTTGTTGATCAGGCAGGCGGTGCCGAATTCGGCTGAGTCGAAGCTGCCCAGCCAGCGCTGCAAATCGGCGGCGACTGCGGCGGGCTCGGCCAGATCACGCTGCCATTGCAGCAACTCGGCGCCTGCGCTTCGCGCCCGTTGTGCCAGTTCGGGATTGTCGCGCCTCGAGATGCACAGCAGTGAATGGCCGGGCTCGAGCAGCTGGTCTGCAATGGCGGCGCCCAGGCCGCGCGAGGCACCAGTCAGGATGTAGAGGGATCTGGTCATGGAGAGTCGGTTTTCGCGTGATCGTTGAAGAGTGACTTTAGAATGGCGATGGCGATTCGATGATGATCCGGGCGCCGGAAATCGGGTGATTGAAACCGAGCGATCGTGCGTGCAGCATCAGCCGTGTCGATACCCGTGCCGGATCGGGCGTGCCATACAAGGCATCGCCAATGATCGGATGACCGATCGCCAGCAGGTGGACTCGAAGCTGATGCGAGCGGCCGGTGATCGGCTGCAGCGTGAGGCGAGTCCAGCGTTGCTGCGGATCGTGCTCGACCACGCGCCAACCGGTTTGTGATGGCTTGCCGTTCAGCATGTCGACCCGTTGACGCGGCCGGTTCGGCCAATCGGCACCCAGTGGCAGATCAATCCGGCCGCAATCGCCGACCTGCCCGCCCAGCTGTCCGCTGACCAGCGCGTCATAGGTCTTGTCCATTTGTCGCGACGCGAACTGGCCGCTGAAGTGCCGTTGCCATTGCGCACCCCGTGCGAACAGCAGGACCCCCGAGGTCGCCATGTCGAGGCGGTGCACCACGCGCGCGCCGGGCCAGTCTTGTTGTGCCTGTTGCGCCACGCTGCCATCGGCCAGCGGGCCGCGTCCCGGCACCGTCAGGCGGCCAGCCGGCTTCTCGACCGCGATACAAGTTTCATCGCTGTACAGGCAGACCAGACGATCGATCTGCGGGTTGATCGCCTCCGTGAGCATCACCACGCCAAACCCCGCCGTTGCAGCCTTCCGGCATTTGCTGAGATGATCATGACCCTTCCGTTGTCAAGACGCTCACCGCGCCAGCTCTCGATGAACACAGACATTCTCTGGTGGTTGCTCAGTGCACTTCTGATCATAGGCGGGCTGGCCGGAACGGTGCTGCCCGCACTGCCGGGAACCGCGTTGATCCTTGGGGGCATCGTGCTCGGCGCGTGGATCGACGGTTTCGTGCGGGTCGGCACCGGCATGCTGGCGGTGATCGCGGTGATCGCGGTGATCGCCTGGATCCTCGACTATGTGGCCGGTCTGCTCGGCGCGAAGCGGGCCGGTGCCAGCCGTCAGGCCATCATCGGCGCGATGATCGGCACCATCGTCGGGCTGTTCATGGGCATCGTCGGTGTCTTGTTCATGCCGCTGGTCGGTGCGGCGATCGGAGAATACATGGCGATCAAGGATCAGCGCCGGGCCCTGCACGTCGGCGTGGCCACCTGGCTGGGCATCATGGCTGGCTTGCTGGCCAAGGTGGTGCTGGCCTTCGTGATGATCGGCCTGTTCGTCGCCGCGCTGATCTTCTGAGGCGGAGTCTCAGGCAGCCCCCACTTCCGACTGCCACCGCGAGTCGTCGGCGGGCCAGCGGCTCGCCGACCATGTGATCGAAGTCACCGGAACCGGCGGCTATCCGAGCAAGCGCACTGGGGCCGGATTCTCATTTGCCAGCGTGAGCACTGGCGTGCCGGTTGGCCCGCGGCCAATGGCTACCCGCTGACTTTGGCAGCCAGGCAGGTCGGGCCTCTCTGCCGGAGGCAGGGTCGGAGAGGAACAGCAAGGTTCCTCTGCGTTCAGGCCCTGCGTCGGCTCAGGCGGTTTGCGGTTGCTGAATCCCGGCGATCGCCCAGGAGCGGCTGTCGTCCAGCGGCTTTACCAGGTGCCAGATTTCGTCGAAGTCGTTCGCTACGGCGTCGCGCTCTTCGCGGATCAGGCCGTGGAACCGGACGCTGACGATCTGCCGATCATCTTCTTCGGCCACATCGAGCACCTCGGCGTCGACTTTCAGGACGTCGGTTTGCTGGGCCACACCGCCGCGTTCCTGAATCTCCAGGCGGACGGCCGCGAACATTTCCGGCGTCGTGAAATTGCGCAGGTCGTTCAGGTCACCGGCGTCGTTGGCGGTCTGCATGCGGATGAAGATCATCTTGGCAATGCGCTCGAAACCCTCGGCGTCGAAACCTGCCGGCAAGGTCTTGACCGGCGTCTCGGCTGCAGCGGCCGATGCGAGTGGTTGCTGCAACGGCGTGGGCGTCGGCGCAGACCAGTTCTGCTGACCCGAGCCGAACGCGTTGCGGGACATCGGATCGGCTGAATGACCAGCTCCCGCCGCCTGCAGGCGCGGGCCACCGGCGTTGGCCGCTTGCGGGCCGAAACGACGCATCAGCAGGCGGATCACGACGAAGGCGACCACGGCCAGCAGTGCCAGCATGATGAAGTTGGCAAACTCGGCGCCGAGACCGAGGTGGCTCATCAGTGCCGCCAGACCAAGACCGGCCGCCAGGCCAGCCAGCGGACCCATCCACGAGCGCTTGCCGGCCGCGGCAGCCGCGGCACCACCGGCCACCGGCGCAGCAGCGGCGCTGTTGGTCGGTGCCTGCTGCGACGGCGGCGGCGTGGTCGGCTTCTGCGCCGGCATGCTGCGCTGGATCCCTTGCGAGCGCGCGCCACCGAAGCGCTTCGCTTCGGCATCCGTCGGCATCACCACGGCGCCAATGCTGCCCACGATCGTCACGACCGACATCACCACTGCCAACCAGCTTTTTTTCATCACATCACGTCCTGTGTCGATTGGGTCTGCGGGATGCAGACCGTTGCAACCATAACCGGTTCATTTTCCCCGGTTGCAAGTGGGGCCGGCACGCGGGTTTTCAACCACTGCCAGCCCGCTGTCGGGCGGATTTTGTCATGCAGCCGTCGATTTGATCATGTCGGCGGCTTTTTCCGCAATCATGATGGTCGGCGCATTGGTATTGGCGCCGACGATCTGTGGCATCACCGAAGCATCGACGACGCGCAGTCCGGTCACTCCGCGCACCTTCAGGCTGGCATCGACGACCGCTCCGGCGTCGCTGCCCATCCGGCAGCTGCCGACCGGGTGGTAGATGGTGTCTGCCGTGTCGCGAATCAACTGCGCGATCTCGTCGTCGCTGCGTGCCGCAGCCGACGCCGCCAGTTCCTTGCCACCCTGGCAGGCAAGTGCAGGCTGCCAGAGGATCTCGCGCATCTGCTTGAAGCCCCGCACCATCGCGCCCAGGTCGTCGGCCGCGGCGAAGAAGTTCGGGTCGATCAGCGGCGGTGCGGCGGCCTCGGCGCTGGCCAGCTGCACGGTCCCGCGGCTTTTCGGGCGCAACAGGCAGACGTGGCATGAATAACCATGCCCGAAGACCGTCTTGCGGCCATGATCAACCAGTTTGCCGACGACGAAATGCAGTTGCAGGTCGGGCAGGGCTTCTTCCGGGCGGCTCTTGATGAAGCCGCCGGCCTCCGCGAAATTGGTGGTCAGCAGTCCGCGGCGCCGGGACGCCCATTCGATCACGCCGCTGGCCAGCTGGCGCGCGCCGGAAAAGGACAGACCGAACAGGTCCTTCAGGTGCGGCGCGTCGACCACCTGGACGACATCCGGATGGTCGTGCAGGTTCATGCCGACCCCGGGCAATTCGGCAACGACCGGGATGCCGAGCCGCTGCAGATGAGCACCCGGACCGATGCCCGACAGCATCAGCAGCTGGGGCGACTGCAACGCTCCGGCACTGAGCAGCACCTCGCGGCGCGCCGCGACCTGCCGGATCGCCCCGTGTTGCCGGTACTCGACACCGCATGCACGAAGCTGGCCATCGATCAGCAGCCGCGTCGCCTGCGCGTCGGTAATCACGTGAAGATTCGGCCGTGCGCGGTTCGGCTGCAGATAGGCCTTGGCGGCGCTGAACCGTTCGCCACCGCGCTGGGTTACCTGGTAGGGGCCGACACCCTCCTGCTGCTCCCCGTTGAAATCCGGGTTGAAAGGAAAGCCGGCCTGCATCGCCGCTTCGACGAAGCGTGCGCTGTGCGGATTGGGTGAACCCAGGTCCATCACATTGAGCGGACCGTCGCCGCCGTGGAAGGCATCGGCGCCACGCTCGTTGTGTTCGGCCTTGATGAAATACGGCAGCACGTCGGCATAGCTCCAGCCCGCATTTCCGGCCGCGGCCCAGGCGTCGTAGTCGGCGCGGTGGCCGCGCGCGTAGATCATCGCGTTGATCGAACTCGAGCCGCCGAGCACCCGGCCGCGCGGTTGATAGCCGCGCCGACCGCCCAGACCCTGCTGCGCGACGGTTTCGAAGGCCCAGTTGGCGCCCCCGGTCTTGGCAAGTACCGCAATGCCGGCCGGACAGTGCACCAGCGGGCTGCGATCGGCCGGGCCGGCTTCGAGCAGCGCGACCGTTGCCGCGGCATCTTCGCTCAGGCGGGACGCGAGAACACATCCCGCCGATCCGCCGCCGACAACGATGTAATCGAACTCCATTCAGATCCTTTTTTTGTTCAGCGTCACCAGCGTGTACCCGATGCACGGCTGCGGTTCGCTCGGTGGAAACCCTGCTCGTCGTCCCGAAGCTCACTCTGCGCTATCGTTCCGGCCCTGCAGCTTGCAGCGTCCTGAAGCGGGACGCTGGCGACCGCGAAAAATCCCCGAATCCGGAGATCACCTGTGTTGAAAGCCTTCGAAAATCTGGTGCACCCTTATCCGGAGGCGGTGCCCGGCTTGCTGCCGAAGGGCTTCTTTGCGTTTCTGTGGCGTTGCACCGAAGGGCTGCGGCCGTTCATCCTGGCAATGACGCTGTTGACCGCGATGATCGGCGCGTTCGAGGCCATGTTGTTCAGCATGTTGGGCAGTGTCGTCGACTGGCTGAGTCGTACCGATCCGGCCAACTTCTGGCGCGACGAGCGCGGCAACCTGCTGCTGCTCGGCGGCATTCTGCTCGCCAGTCCGATCGTCATTGCGTTGCAGACGATGTTCAAGCACCAGACGCTGGCCGCCAACTTCCCGATGCGGCTGCGCTGGAACTTCCACCGCCTGATGCTGGACCAGAGCATGGGCTTCTACCAGGACGAGTTTGCCGGCCGCATCTCGACCAAGGTGATGCAGACCGCCTTGGCGGTGCGTGATGTCTGGATGATCCTGGCCGATATCCTGGTCTTCGTCGTGATCTATTTCGTCACGTTGATCGCGGTGGTCGGCGGTTTCGATCTGTGGCTGCTGCTGCCGTTCACCGGCTGGCTGGTGCTGTATGTCGGCGCGATGTTCTATTTCGTGCCCCGGCTGGCACGGGTTGCGAAGGCGCAGGCCGACGCCCGTTCGCTGATGACCGGACGGGTCACCGACGCATACACCAACATCGCCACCGTCAAGCTGTTTTCGCATGCGCGACGCGAGGCCGGCTTCGTTCGTGGCGCGATGGCCGAGTTCCTGATCTCGGCGCATGGGCAGATGCGCCTGGTCACCGGCTTCGAGATCGTCAACCACATTCTCAGCATGTCGCTGATCGCCAGCACCGCCGGCGTGACCTTGTGGTTGTGGACGCTGGGCCAGGTCGGCATCGGCGCGGTGGCCGCGGCGACCGCGATGGCGCTGCGCCTGAATGGCATCTCGCACTGGGTGATGTGGGAGTTCGCCTCGTTGTTCGAACACATCGGGACCGTGCAGGACGGCATCAACACCTTGTGCCGACCTCAGACCGTGACCGACCGTGCCGACGCCGTCGAGTTGCGGGTCACGCGGGGCGACATCTGTTTCGATGACGTGAGTTTTGCCTACGGCGGCAAGACACCGGTGATCAATCACCTGAACCTGAGAATCCGGTCGGGCGAGAAGATCGGCCTGGTCGGCCGCTCGGGTGCGGGTAAATCGACCGTCGTCAACCTGCTTCTGCGCTTCTACGACGTCGAAAGCGGGCGGGTGCTGATCGATGGCCAGGACATTGCCGGCGTGACCCAGGATTCGCTGCGCGCGCAGGTCGGCATGGTCACGCAGGACACCTCTCTGCTGCACCGCTCGGTGCGCGACAACATCCTCTATGGCCGCCCGCAGGCGACCGATGCCGAGATGATCGCGGCGGCCGAGCGCGCCGAGGCGCAGGTCTTCATCGCCGGCCTGGCCGATCCGAAGGGCCGAACCGCCTACGACGCGCATGTCGGCGAACGCGGCGTCAAATTGTCGGGCGGCCAGCGCCAGCGTATCGCGATCGCCCGAGTCATGCTGAAGGACGCACCGATCCTGCTGCTCGACGAAGCCACCAGCGCACTCGACAGCGAGGTCGAATCCGCCATCCAGCGCAGCCTCTATCGGCTGATGGAGGGCAAGACCGTGGTGGCGATCGCGCACCGGCTGTCGACGATCGCCGCGTTGGACCGCTTGATCGTGCTCGACAAGGGGCGCATCGTCGAAGAGGGCGATCACCGCAGCCTGCTGGCCCGCGGAGGCCTCTATGCGCGCCTGTGGGCCCACCAGAGTGGCGGTTTCCTGGGCGAGGACATCGACGAAAACGAGGTTGCGGATGCAGCCGACGACCGGGTCGAGCTGATTCCGGCGGCCTGAGCAGCTGGGGATCGGCGGACGAGGCGGGAGCGCTCGATCCAGCGAGCTAGAGTTTCATCTCGAGCCGGACATTCCACTGCGTGCGGGTGTGGCTGCGGTTTTCGTTGCTTTCGCGCAGGTTGCCGACGTCGAAGCTGCTGATGGTGGTGTAGTCGAGCGGAGCCAGGTCGTTGGCAGCGATTCGCAGCGACAGCCCGGGGTTGAAGGTCCAGGTCGCAAAGGCTTCGAAGCTGCGCTTGGTCGAGCTGTTGCGAAGCTGATTCGCGGTCTGCTGGACCAGATAACCGGGCGTCCAGTTCAGGTTGCCGCCGACCGCGAGCGGCACGCTGCGGAAGCGGTAGTCGGCGCCCAGGTTGGCGGTTGCCGATGGCTGTTCGTCGAGGCGGTTGTCGGGGCCTGGCACGCCTTCCACGCGTGAACGGAACAGACTCACATTGCTGCGCACCGACACCGCCGGCCAATCGGCCTTCAACTCGTTGAGCCGCCCCTTGGCTTCCAGCTCGATGCCCTGCGTGGTCGCATGGCCGAAGTTCTGTGGCCGCGACACCCATCTCGGCTGGGTCGCCCAGGGCACCGTTTGCAGGCTGGTGACGGTGCGGATCAGGTCGCTGATCCGCCGGTGGAACAGATTCACGCTGAACATGCCACCGGCCGGCAGGTAATGTTCGTAGGCAAGGTCCAGGCCGGTGGCCAGTTCGGGGCGCAGTTGCGGATTGCCGACGGTGTCGGGTTTGGTCGGAGAATTTTCTCGGGTCGACAGTGACGGCTGGGCGATCAGGTTGCGCAGTGTCGGCGATTTGTAGCTGCGGGTCAGCGCCATGCGGATCTGATCGCGGCTTTTCTCTTCGGGCTTCCAGACGCCCTGCAACAGCGGTGTCCACACGGCGTTGCGCTGATTGACCGGATTGCTGCTGTCCTCGCTGCGCGTGGCGATCTGCTCCCAGCGCAGGCCGGCATAGGCCGACCATTGCCGGCTCGGACTCCATTCGTCCTGCGCATACAGCGCGATCCGTTGCGACGAGGCATTGACTTCATTCTTGTAGTTGCCAAGCAGATCGATGCCGTTCTGCAGACTGCTGCGCTGTTCTTCACGGCGGATCAGCTCGAAGTCCCAGCCGGTCACCAGGCTGTGTTCACTGGCCAGTTCATGCGAGAACTTGCCGATCGAGGTGAGCGACCGCTCGCGGACCGAGCTGTCATCATCGAGCCGGCGCTGCAGGGCGCCGACGCGGTCGGTCTCCAGCCGCTGGCTGCTGGAGCGGCTGTCGAAACCACCGGTGCCCAGCCGAAGGTCGAGCCTGGAGGCGGCGCCCAGCCGCTGCTGCCACTGCGCATTGACCCGCGCCACGGTGTAGCGGTTTTCGCTGCTCGACCTGGCATCGGCATAGGGTGGCGCGGCATTGCCGATCGGCTGGTCCAGGTGACGGCGACCTTCGCTGTCGCTGCGCGAGGTGAACATGAACGGCTGCAGGCTCAGGCTGCTGCCGCCGTCGAAACGCCACTGCACACGGCCGCTGATATTCATGCCGATGCGGTGGTCGCGGTCTTTGCCGGTCTCGTTCTGCTGCAGCAGGATCGCACCGCTGTCGATCTCCGACGACGTGGTCCGGTTGTCGATGGTGTCGACGCGGCTGCGGCGGAACGCTGAAACCGACAGGTTGTAGACATCCCCGTCACCGGCGCCCAGCTTGTCGTTGCGCGTCCATGAGACACCTGGCGACGCATTCCCGCTCTCGATTCCGGTGCCGATTCTGAGATCGTTGATGCGCTTCTGAAGGGCCTCGCGCAGCACGATGTTGATGGTGCCGGCGATCGCGCGGGCACCGAATTCGGCGGTCGGTGCGCGCAGGATCTCGATCCGTTCGACCTGCTCGGGCGTCAGGGATTCGAGCGAGAAGCCCGAAGGAATTCGCTCGCCGTTGATCAGCAACTGCGTATAGCCGCCACTCAGTCCCCGCATGCGCGGCCCGCCGCGGCGGCCCGGTGAGCCGCCGGTGGTGACCCCGGGCAGCCGCTTCAACACGTCGGCCACGTTGTCATCGCCGAAGCGTTCGATCTCCTCGCGCCCGACGATGATCTTGGCCGCTGTCGACTGGCGTCGCTGCTGAGTCTCGTCGATGCTGGCGCTGCCGGTAACCTCGACCCGGTCCAGCGCGGCGGGCGCTACCTCAGAGCGCCGCTGCGTCGACGGCCCGGGCCGTGGCGCCGAGGCAGCGGGTGTGGGCGGCTGGGCCGCAGCTGGCTCGGCGGCGCCCGATTGCGCAGCCACGTAGGCGGGTGTCGAACCGAGCAGCCATGCCAACACGCACAGCCGGCCACGGCGGTGGGTTTTGGAAGAAATCGAAGTCGGCGCGCTGGACATGATGGTGAATACTTCTTGATTGCCGGTTGGCTGATGGTCGCTGCGCAAGGAGAATCGGCTTGCCGCCGGATCGGCCTTTGCAGGTCCGGCCCGGCGCCCATGCTAGCGTGCCGCGTGCGCCCTGGCAGGAAGCGGACATTGGAAGCGGGAACGATCGTTGAAGAGGTGAAAGCATGGATTCTGTTTTGCCCGGTGCAGCCGCTGGTGAGGGCGACGATCGAGCCGGCGCCCGGCTGGTGCGCTCCCTGACTGCCAACCCGGCGCTTGCCGATCTGGCGACTCGCCTGCTGCGCACCGATGGCGCGATCACCGGGCTCGATCCGGACGAGGCCGCGTGCGTCGTCGGCTACATGGGCCTGGTGTTGTACCCGTCCGGCGCAACGGTTTTCCGCGCCGGCGACGCCAGCCAGACCAGCTACATGTTGCTGATCCTGGACGGCGAGGTCTCGATCGAATCGGTCGATCCGGCCGGCCTTTCGTCGGTGACGATTTCTGTCCTCGGCCCGGGCAGTGTGATCGGCGAGATGGGCTTGATCGACGGCTCGCCTCGATCCGCCACCTGCACCGCGGCCAGCGCCATGCAGACCGCCGGGCTGACCCGCAAGGCGCTGGAGCGGCTGATCGAGGAACACCCGAAGGTCGGCGCCAAGCTGATGGTCGGCATGTGCAAGCGGCTTGCCGACCGGCTGCGGGGCCTGAACGAGCAATTGCAGTTGTACGCGCAGTTCAATGCGTCGCTGCAGCAGCAGCTCGATCGGACGCCCGGGCGCAGCCGGTTCTGAAGCCGCCTGCCGATGCTGCAGGGCACAATCTCGTTCCATGAACACGTCGATCGGCCGGTCGGGCAGGTGCCCGGCACCAGCGGTCGGATCAATCAGGAATCCTCAGCATGCGGCATGTGGTGTTCAATCAGAAGGGCGGCGTCGGCAAGTCGACGATCACCTGCAACCTGGCTGCAATCAGCGCCCACCAGGGTCTTCGAACGCTGCTGGTCGACCTCGACCCACAAGGCAATTCGACCCGCTACCTGCTCGGCGAGGCGGCCGACCAGCCGCTGGAAAATGTCGCTCAGATGTTCGAGCAGACCCTCAAATTTCTGGCCCGACCGAAATCGACTGCTGAATTCATCTACGAAACGCCATTCGAGCATCTGCATGTGATGCCGTCGTCGCCGGCACTCGAGGAGCTGCAGGGCAAGCTCGAATCGCGGCACAAGATCTACAAGCTGCGCGAGGCGCTGGACGAAGTGGCCGACGCTTACGACCGGATCTACATCGATACCCCGCCGGCCCTCAACTTCTTTACCCGCTCGGCGCTGATTGCAGCCCAGGGTTGTCTGATCCCGTTCGATTGCGATGATTTCTCGCGCCGGGCGCTGTACGCCTTGCTGGAGAACGTCGAGGAGATCAAGGCCGATCACAACCCGAAGCTGAGGATCGAAGGCATCATCGTGAACCAGTTCCAGCCGCGCGCCAATCTGCCGCAGCGCCTGGTCCAGGAATTGATCGACGAAGGCTTGCCGGTGCTGCAGCCGTATATCGGCGCCTCGGTGCGGATCCGCGAATCCCACGAGCTGTGCACGCCGATGATCCACCTCGACCCGCGCCACAAACTCACGCAGGAACTGGTGGCCCTGCACGATGCCTTGCCCCGCAAATGAATCCACCATCGGCCAGCGGACCGTTCTTCATCGTTCTCAACGCCGGCTCCGGCCGGCAGGACCAGCAGGCCAGGCTGAAGGCGATCGACCTGGCCATGCAGCGCGCGCAGCGCCGGCATGAGCTGCTGCTATTCGACCGGCGTCGACCGATCACCGATGTCGCTGCACAGGCGGTCGAGGCGGCGCGTGCTGCAGGTGGCGTGATCGTGGCAGCCGGTGGCGATGGAACCATCAATGCGGTGGCCCAGGCGGCGATCGGCAGCGGCTGCGCATTTGGCGTCCTGCCGCAAGGTACCTTCAACTATTTCGGCCGCACGCACGCGATTCCGGAAGATACTGACGAGGCGCTCGACCTGTTGTTGAGTGGCACACCGACGCCGGTTCAGGTCGGCCGTGTGAATGGGAAGATCTTCCTGGTCAATGCCAGCCTGGGCTTGTATCCGCAATTGCTCGAGGATCGTGAGGGGTTCAAGAATCGTTTCGGCCGCAGCCGCTTCATTGCAATGATCGCGGCGGCTTACAGCATGCTGCGCGACCCTCGCCAGCTGGAGCTGACCGTCGACTGGACCAGCGATGAAGCGGCGCCCGGTGCGGGCCACCGTCGCGCTGCCGAGCGTGGTCCGCGCATGCTGAAGACGCCGACGCTGTTCATCGGCAATAACCGGCTGCAGCTGGAGCAGATCGGCATCAAGCTGGCACCCGAACTGGAGCGCGGTCGATTGGTCGCGATCGCGCCGCGTGCGATTGGCACTGCCGCCATGTTCGGTCTGGCGCTGCGCGGGGCGATCGGGCAACTCGGCAATGCGGATTCGATGCGCAGTCTGGCATTCGAGCGGATGCGCGTGGCGCCGCTCGGGCGTCTCGGCCGGCGCCGGCTGAAGCTGGCGACCGATGGCGAGATCACCAGAATGAAACCCCCGTTCGAATTCGAGATTGCCGATCAACCACTGTGGCTGATCAAGCGCGGTGCTGTAGCTGGCGGTTCCGAGCCATGACGCTTCTGCTGCAGATTTCGGACACCCACTTCGGCACCGAGCGCCCTCCCGTCGTCGAAGCACTGGTCGAGTTGGTCGCGCAGCATCGGCCGGACGTGCTGGTCCTGTCCGGCGACATCACGCAGCGCGCCAGGATGGCCCAGTTCGACGCGGCGCGCCGTTTCGTGGACAGGCTCGGGGTGGCGACGGTGTTGACGATCCCGGGCAACCACGACATTTCGCTGTTCAACCTGGCGGCCAGGGTGTTCTGGCCTTATCGGAGCTACCAGCGCCATTTCGGCACTGTGCTCGAACCCGAAGTCGATCAACACGACCTGCTGGTACTGACCGTCAACACCACCCGCCGATGGCGGCATGTCGATGGCCAGATCTCGGCGGTGCAGATTGACCGCGTTGCCAGACGCCTGGGGGCTGCAAGGCCGCAGCAGCTGCGCATCGTCGTGACGCACCAGCCGGTATCGGTCACCCGTCCCGAGGACGAGCACAACCTGCTGCATGGCGGTGCCGATGCAATCCGCCATTGGGCTGCCGCCGGTGCGGATCTGATCCTCGGGGGACACATCCACCTGCCATTCGTGCGCGCCCTGCACCTAGCCGAGCCGGACGTGAAACGCCCGATGTGGGCGGTCCAGGCCGGCACCGCGTTGTCGCGCCGGATCCGGCACCAGGCCAACAATTCGGTCAACCTGATCCGCGTTCCGACGCCATCGGAGGCTGCGCACCTGGTTGCCCGGGTCGAGCGTTGGGATTTCAACCCCAGTGTTGGGATTTTCGTTGTTCGAGAGCAACATTCGCTGGCCCGAGACGGCGGCGGAATTCGCTGAGACCGCGCCGGATCACGGGGCCGCAGCAGGGGAGAATCGGCTCCCTGGCTGGCCGCCCGGTCGCGCAGCGGCGACAATCCTGCCTCGTTCCAACCCAGCCCCGCACCTTTTTTTCCGAGGCGAGCCTGAGCCGAACTGCGCGATGCGCGGGCATCTTCAGGCCTTGCCGTATTCAGTGAATATCCTGACCCATGTCCTTGTCTTCTTCCGAACAGTCCATCACCCGTACCACCTTCCCGGTTCGTCCTGCCTCATTGCGCGATGCCAAATCGATTGCCGAAGTCCATGTCGGCGCCTGGCAGGCGGCCGTCAATGTCGGCGGGCCAATCGAGGCCCTGCAGAGTTTTTCGGTCGATCGTTGCCAGGCCTATTGGCGTGAAGCGATCGATTTGTGCGAGCCGCAGGTTCTGGTCGCTACCGAAGCCGACAAGGTGATCGGCTTTGTCGGTTTCGACCGGTCGCGCGACAAGGGAACGCCGTCGACCACCGGCGAGCTCTGGGCGTTGTATGTCAGTCCGGCTCATTGGGGGCGCGGTGTTGGCCTGGCGCTCTGGGACGCGGCCCGCGATGGCTTGCAGGAAGAGGGCTGCACCAAGGTCAGCATCTGGCTGCCGATGCGTTTCGCGCGCAGCATGCGTTTTGTCGAACTGGCTGGCTTCAAGCGCGAGCCTGCGTCGGCAAAAACCGTCGAGATCGGTGGCGCGCGAGTCGAGGAAATCCGGCTGCACCGCAGCGTCGGCTGATCCGGTCAGCCTGGCTTGATTGCTAGCCGCCCGACAGGCTGCGCGCCGGTTCCCGGAGATCGGCCGCCAGGTGGGCGGTGCAATCGAGCAATTCAATCCGGTACGGCGCGGTGGCGGACATGATGCTGAGTGAACAGTTGTGCATGCGAATGCCCATGGCCTGATCGTCGGCGGCCCTTGCATGCCGCATCAACAGCGCTCTGACCACCAGGCCATGACTGACCACGGCCAAAGGGCCACCCAGATCCGCCTGCAGCGCCAGCACTTGGGCGAATGCGGCTGCGACCCGTCGCTCGAACTCGGGCATCGATTCTCCGCCGGGTGGCGCCTCGTGCATCTGCATCGGATCAAGGTCCAGGCTGTCGTAAGCCCGCCCGCGCAGATCACCGAAATTGCGCTCCTGCAGCAGCGCCGTTGTCTGGATCTGCAGCCCGGTTGCCTGCGCCAGCGGGTGGGCAGTCTGAAGGGCGCGCGGCAGGTCGCTGCTGACGATTCCCGCCAGTTCATACGATGTCAGGCGAGTCGCCAGCGCTGCTGCCTGTGCGTGGCCCCGTTCGCTCAGCGGGGTCGCGGCCGGTTGCAGCACACGTGCGATATTCAGCGGGGTTTCGCCGTGGCGTATCAGCAGCAGCTTCATGACGGCTTGGGTGTCGGCTTGGGTGTCGGTTTGGCAGGGCAGCGAACAACCGCCGCTGTCGTCCAATTGCCTACCCGCGATCGGGCCAGAAACTGACATGCCCGGGCGGCGCACATCCGATGCATTCTGATACCTCAGCGCTTAAGCTGCATACATCTGATTTCGCATTGAAGCGTTTACTGACTGGAGCCCGTCATGAACACCCCCTCGATGATTCCCCAATCGCAAGGCAGCTACGAACTGCGGTTTCAATCCTTGTTCAGCGAGGGCAGGGCGCTGGCGTTCCCATGCGACAACGGCGGCCATGTGGCGCTGGATTCGCTCAGCGAACGGGCGCGTATCAACTACTTCTATGCCCGCGCGGTGGTCGGACGCGAATATGCGGTTCCGGTTATTCAGCCGACCGCGAGCAAGGAATGGCATTGAGTCTGCGGCCGGGCAACAACAGCCCGCGACGCCCCATCATGGGTGAACCGTGGCGCGCCGCGTGCCGATGAACCGCGAATTTGCCGCCGTCGAGCCGGATCGATCGACCATCGATGCCGAGTCGCAGACCGGCCCGGTGCTGCTCGAATTCGGTGCGCCCTGGTGTCCGCATTGCCAGCGCATCCAGCCGTTGCTGGAGACCACACTGTCGGCCGATTCACGCATCGCGCACCACAAGATCGAAGATGGGCCCGGTAAACCGCTTGGCCGAAGTTTCCGCGTCAAGCTGTGGCCGACGCTGGTATTCATGAAGGACGGGGCGGAGGTCGCCCGGCTGGTGCGGCCGACCGACGCCGGCCCGATCCGGGCGGCGCTGGAACGGATCGCCAGCTGAACGAGTTGGCATGGGCGGCGTTCCAGCGCGCTCCTCGCTTGCAGGACCGGTTTGGCATGGGAGTCGCTGCCGCGGCACCCTCCGGCGTTACCATCCACCTGGCACAGGCTGATGCGGTCGCCGCGTCGCGGGTGGGTCCCGACGGGCATTCCGCAGATTCGCGTCAAGTGGCCGCTGGCCCTCAAACTCCGAGGTAGTTCCGATATGGCTTCAAGCTTGCTGGCGTTGCTCGACGATATAGCGACCGTGCTCGACGACGTGGCGGTCCTGACCAAGATCGCCGCCAAGAAAACCGCCGGTGTGCTGGGGGATGATCTGGCACTGAACGCCCAGCAGGTCAGTGGCGTCAAGGCCGAGCGCGAACTGCCGGTGGTCTGGGCCGTTGCCAAGGGATCGGCGCTGAACAAGCTGATTCTGGTGCCGCTGGCGTTGGCGATCAGCTCGTTCATTCCCTGGGCGGTGACGCCGCTGTTGATGCTCGGCGGCCTGTTCTTGTGCTTCGAGGGATTCGAGAAGCTGGCGCATAAATTCCTGCACAGCAAGGTCGAGGACGAGGCGCATCATCATGAGCTGACGAAGGCCGTGGCCGACGAGAACATCGACCTGGTGGCATTCGAGAACGACAAGATCAAGGGCGCGATTCGCACCGACTTCATCCTGTCGGCGGAAATCATCGCGATCACGCTCGGCACCGTGCAGGACGCCGATTTCGTCACCCGGCTGGCGGTGCTGGCTGGGATTTCGGCGGTGATGACGGTGGGCGTCTACGGACTTGTCGCCGGCATCGTCAAGCTCGACGACCTCGGGCTGTACCTCAGCCGGTTGCAGGGCGCGATGGCAGCAGTCGGGCGCGCCATCCTGGTGGCTGCGCCCTATCTGATGAAGGGCTTGTCGATTGCCGGAACGGCTGCGATGTTTCTGGTCGGCGGCGGGATCCTGAGCCACGGAATCCCCCCGCTGGGCCACGCGATCGATGCCTGGGGAGAAAGCGCAGGCGGGCTTCTCGGGGCCTTGCTCCCGATGTTGTTGAACGGTCTGGTCGGCATCGCCGCCGGCGCTGCTGCTGTATTGCTGGTGCGTGCCGTGGGCGCAGTTCGCCAGCGTTTCGCTGCCGCCTGAGTCGGTCGGCTGGTTACAGGAACAACGCCGGGTCGACCATCACTCGGTTCAGGCTGACCGACCAGTGCAGGTGCGGTCCGGTGACCCTTCCGGTGGCGCCGACCGTCGCGATTCGTTGCCCGACCAAGACCACGTCACCGACCCGGGTCGCGGTCGACGACAAATGACAGAACATCGACAACAAGCCGGCCCCGTGGTCGAGCCAGACGGTGTTTCCATTGAAGAAATAATCGCCGACATCGATCACGCGGCCGGCAGCGGGGGCCACCACTGGCGTGCCGGTCGCCGCCGCAATGTCCATCCCGCTGTGCGGATTGCGCGGCTTGCCGTTGAAGATCCGACGCAGCCCGAAGGAACTCGAGCGCCGGCCTTCAGTCGGCACCATGAAGCGTAAAGAAGCGGGTGGCGTCTCGCTGAGCGTCGCGATCACCTGTTTCTGGTGCTCGCGCTCGCGCGTAAATCGATCCAGGTCGCGTGCCGCCAAGTCGACCTTTCCGGGCGGGACGGTCAGCCGTTGCTCGGCATAGTCGGCGGCCGAGATCGAATACGACAGCGTCTGCTCGGGTTTGCCGACGCGCTGCACTCGCAGCGTGTGTGCACCAGGCTTCGCAGACAATGCGATGCCGACCACTGCGGTCCAGCCGTTGGCACCGGCAACCACCAGCACCGGATCCTCGCCCGCCCAGACCCGCGGTTGCTCCGAGCCGGGTTCGGCCACCTCCAGCAGCGCGATCCCGCCGGGTACACGCCGTTCGGTTGGAAGACCGATTCCGCTGCTCGCGCTGACCAGCGACGGCGCGGACGCTGCGAGCACCCAGGCGGCTGTGCGCGGTTTGGCATTCAGGAGCGCAGCGTTGGCGAGCAGGCACAGGGCCTGTCGGCGGCTACCCGAACTCGTGGTCGACCGGTTGTCAGGGATCATCTGACCGGCCAGGAGTGGATGCGTCGACAATCGGAAGCGGCAGCACACGCGCCATGTCGTGTCGGCGGAGAAATCATTGAAAACCTACCAAATCGAATTGCAACGTCTGAAAGCTGCCAAGCAGGGCAACGGGCTGGTCGAGTTTGCCATTGATGCCCATGTGGCGCAGCAGGCGGCGGGTGGCGATGCAGCAGCGACCAGCGTACTCAGCATGACCGAGGCCAATGCGCGGGTGCTGATGGCGCTGTTGAAGACGCAGCTGTCGGACGTCGACAAGCGAAAGGCGAGGAGCCAGCGTTAAGCGCAGGTCGGCTGAGCGCACGCTCAGGTCTGCCAGATGCGCGGTGGATTGGCTGACAGCTGCCAGGCCAACTGGCGCCAGGCGGCCCGCACCTGTGCCAGCAGTCGGGCTGCCGCCTCGGTGCGGCGCGACAACACCCGCAGCACCACCAGGCGATCGTTGGGCGAGGTGGCACCGGCCAAGGACACCAATTCCGACGCCGCTGCCGCCTCGCGTGCCGATTCGAGCAGGCGTTGACGATCGGCGTCGGCAATCGAAACGCCGCGGCTGAACCAGATGGTTGCCAACACGCCGTGCCCGGCCCAGCCGACCGGGCCATCGAGCAGCCGGCGGTCGGTGCCATCGACCAGCATGCGCTCCAGCCAGCAGCCAGGCAGTTCGATCTGCTGATGCAAGCGCCCCTGATCGAAGGCTTCACCACTGGCCGGCAGTCCCAATGCAAGGGTATCCCATCCGATCATTTCGGCACCGGGTTCGAGATCGAAGCTGAGCCGGTTGACCGCCCGCGTGCTGCGATGGCAGATGGTTTCCAGCGGCAGCCATTCGAGGCGTGCGCCCGCAGCGACCCGCGCGCGCACCTGTTGCAGCGCCTCGTCGCCGGCACTGCGGTAGAAGCGCGTGGCACCCGGCGTGGTCAGGACGGCATGGCTGTCGGCGGCCAGCCGGATATCGAGTTCGAGCACGTCACCACCGACCAGTCCGCCCGGCGGATGGACCAGGACATGGTGACAGATGGCCGGCCCTTCGGGATACAGGCTGGCCAGCACCCGCATCGGCCCATGGTGGCGGCTGCGCGAGCGGGTCTTGCCGCCGTCGAAATCGTAGTCGAGCGAAAGCTGGCCGTGCCAAGCCATCAGCGCTGCGCTGCCAGCAGCGGCGCCTTGGCATCCTTGGCCGACAGCGACGGTGCGCTTCCGCGCAGGGTGTCGAGCGGCCAGTCGATCGCCAGTTCCGGATCGTCCCACCGCACTGCGCCCTCCAGCTCGGGGGCGTAGTAATCGGTCGTCTTGTAGAGGAAGTCGGCGCTGTCGCTGGTGACCAGGAAGCCATGCGCCAGACCGGGCGGGATCCACATCTGGCGGTGGTTGGCGCCGCTCAGTTCGACACCGACCCATTGGCCGAAGGTCTTGCTGCCGGAGCGAATGTCGACCGCGACGTCGAAGACGCTGCCCTGGCTGACGCGCACCAATTTGCCCTGAGAGCGTGGCGCCTGCTGGAAGTGCAGGCCGCGAAGCACGCCGAGGGCCGAGCGCGAGTGGTTGTCCTGAACGAAGTCGACGCGCTCGCCGACCGCATCCTCGAACACTTTGCGATTAAAGCTCTCCAGGAAGAATCCGCGCTCGTCGCCGAACACGCGTGGCTCGAAAATCAGCACGCCGTCGATGGCGGTTGGTGTCACCTGCATCAGAACACCCGTTCGTCGAGGATCTGCAGCAGATATTGCCCGTAGCCGTTCTTGGCCAGCGGCTCGGCCAGAGCCTGCAACTGGCGGCGGTCGATCCAGCCGGCGCGGTAGGCAATCTCTTCCGGGCAGGCCACCTTCAGGCCCTGGCGCTTTTCCAAGGTCGCGATGAACTGGCCGGCCTCGAGCAGGCTGTCATGGGTGCCGGTATCGAGCCAGGCGTAGCCGCGGCCCATGATCTCGACATCGAGCTGGCTTTGCTGCAGGTAGTGCGCGTTGACGGTGGTGATCTCGAGCTCGCCGCGCGCCGACGGCTTGATGCTGGCCGCGATGTCGCACACCTGTTGGTCGTAGAAATACAGGCCCGTCACCGCATAGTTGCTCTTGGGTTTTTGGGGCTTCTCCTCGATGCTGAGCGCGCGCCGCTCGGCATCGAACTCGACCACGCCATAACGCTCGGGATCGTTGACGTGATAGGCGAATACGGTTGCACCGGATTCCCGGGCATTGGCCGATTCCAGCAGCTGCTGAAAACTGTGGCCGAAGAACAGGTTGTCGCCGAGCACCAGCGCACTCGGGTCGCCGGCAATAAATTCGCGCCCGAGGATGAAGGCCTGTGCCAGTCCGTCCGGGCTGGGCTGGACGCAGTAGCTGATGTTCAGGCCCCAGCGTTCGCCGTCGCCGAGCAGCGCCTCGAATCGCGGGATGTCCTGCGGCGTGCTGATCACCAGGATGTCGCGGATGCCGGCCAGCATCAGCGTCGACAAGGGGTAATAGACCATCGGCTTGTCGTAGACCGGCAGCAGCTGCTTGCTGATCGCCAGCGTGGCCGGATGCAGCCGGGTTCCGGAGCCACCGGCGAGGATGATGCCTTTGCGTTTCATGTGGTTCTCGTTGTCGTTTTCATCGAGCCAGCACTTCGGTCAACATGCGATCGACGCCGACCCGCCAGTCGGGCAGTGCGACGCCGAAGGTGGTGCGCAGCTTGTCGGTCGCCATTCGCGAATTGCCGGGCCGTTTGGCCGGGGTCGGAAACGCCGTGGTCGGCACCGCGGCGATCGCGTCCGGTGCGACCTTGATCGGCTGGCCGGCGCGGCGCGCGAAGTCGATCACATGGCTGGCATATCCATGCCAGCTGGTCGTGCCCGCCGCCACTGCGTGGTAGGTGCCGGACACCTCGGGCCGCTGCCATGCGGTGCGCAGCGCATGGGCGCTGATGTCGGCCAGCAGCTCGGCGCCGGTGGGCGCGCCGATCTGGTCGTCGATCACGCTGAGCGCTTCACGCTCCTGGGCCAGCCGCAACATGGTCTTCGCGAAGTTGCCGCCGCGCGCGGCGTAGACCCAGCTGGTGCGCAGGATCAGGTGGCGGCAGCCGCTGGCGCGGATCGCTTCTTCACCTTCGAGCTTGGTGCGACCGTAGACGCTGAGCGGCCCGGTCGGTGAATCCTCGACCCAGGGCGTGCTGCCGCTGCCGTCGAACACATAGTCGGTGCTGTAGTGCAGCAGCCAGGCACCGCTGGCAGCGGCTTCGCGCGCCAGCACGCCGGGAGCGGTCGCGTTGATCGCGCGCGCCAGATCGGGTTCGCTTTCCGCCTTGTCGACCGCGGTGTGGGCGGCCGAATTGACGATGATTTGCGGTGCGATCGCGCGGATGGTCGCGACCAGCGATTCCGGTTTGGAAAAGTCGGCGCTGAAATCGGTGCTGTCGAAATCCAGCGCGATCAACTCGCCCACCGTGGCCAGCGACCGTTGCAATTCCCAGCCGACCTGGCCGCCTTTGCCGAGCAGCAGGATTTTCATCAGCGTTCCGCCTCGGCAGCGTCAGCGGCAGATGCGGTGCCGGCGGCGGTCGTTGCGTCACTGCGTCCGCCGTAGTTGCGGTCCAGCCATTCGCGGTAGGCGCCGCTTTGAACCCGCGCCACCCAGTCGGCATGATCGAGGTACCACTGCACGGTCTTGCGAATGCCGGTCTCGAAGGTCTCGGCCGGTTTCCAGCCCAGCTCACGTTCCAGCTTGCGGGCGTCGATCGCATACCGGCGATCGTGGCCGGGTCGGTCG
>JANNNE010000008.1:0-4657 GCA_031398385.1 Ideonella sp. | reverse complement strand
CGATCGTCACCAACCGCGGCGGCCGAACCTGCCACGCGGCGATCATCGCCCGCGAGCTCGGCGTGCCTGCGGTGGTGGGGTGTGGCGATGCGACCGAGACGCTGAAGGATGGCGCGCTGGTCACCGTGGTGTGCTCCGAGGGTGACACCGGCTACGTGTACGACGGCTTGCTGGAGACCGAAATCAGCGACATCCAGCAGGTCGAGCTGCCCGACTGCCCGGTCAAGATCATGATGAACATCGGAAATCCGCAACTCGCGTTCGAGTTTGCGCAGATGCCGAATTCCGGTGTCGGCCTGGCCCGGCTGGAATTCATCATCAACAACAACATCGGCGTGCACCCGAAGGCGATTCTCGACTATCCGAATATCGACCTCGACCTGAAGAAGGCGGTCGAGTCGGTGGCGCGGGGTCATGCCTCACCACGCGCGTTTTACGTCGACAAGCTGGTCGAAGGCATCGCAACCTCGCCGCAGCGTTCTGGCCGAAACCGGTGATCGTTCGCCTGTCCGACTTCAAGAGCAACGAATACCGCAAGTTGATCGGCGGCTCGCGCTACGAGCCTGAAGAAGAGAATCCGATGCTCGGATTCCGCGGCGCGTCGCGCTACGTCAGCGAGGAATTCGGCGAGGCCTTCGCGATGGAGTGCGAGGCGTTGAAGCGGGTGCGCAGCGACATGGGCCTGACCAACGTCGAGATCATGGTGCCGTTCGTTCGTACGCTCGGCCAGGCCGAGCGGGTGATGGGCATGCTGGCCGATCGGGGATTGAAACGCGCCTCGCAAGGCGGCACTGACGGGCTGCGAATCATCATGATGTGCGAGGTGCCCAGCAATGCGGTGCTGGCGGAGCAGTTTCTCGAGCACTTCGACGGCATGTCGATCGGCTCGAACGACCTGACCCAGCTGACCCTCGGCCTGGACCGCGATTCCGGCATGGAATTGTTGGCGCGTGATTTCGACGAACGCGACCCTGCGGTGCAGGCACTGATTGAACGCGCCATCAACGCCTGTCTGGCGGCCGACAAATATGTCGGCATCTGCGGCCAGGGGCCCAGCGACCATCCCGATTTTGCACAGTGGCTCGCGGGCAAGGGCATCAAATCGATGTCGCTGAACCCCGACACGGTCGTCGATACCTGGCAATTGCTGTCCAAAGGCTGAATCGGATTTTTCATGGCAACCATTCTGCAAAACCTGCCCGCCGGCCAGAAGGTCGGCATCGCCTTCTCCGGCGGCCTCGATACCAGCGCCGCCTTGCACTGGATGCGCAACAAGGGGGCGATTCCCTATGCGTATACCGCCAACCTCGGCCAGCCTGACGAGCCTGACTACGAAGACATTCCGCGCAAGGCGATGCAGTACGGTGCCGAGAAGGCACGCCTGATCGATTGCCGTGCACAAATGGCGGCTGAAGGCATTGCGGCGCTGCAATGTGGCGCCTTCCACATCTCGACCGCCGGCATCACCTACTTCAACACCACCCCGATCGGCCGTGCAGTGACCGGCACGATGCTGGTCTCGGCGATGAAGGACGACGATGTCAACATCTGGGGCGATGGCAGCACTTACAAGGGCAACGACATCGAGCGCTTCTATCGCTATGGCCTGCTGACCAATCCGGCGCTGAGGATCTACAAGCCCTGGCTCGACCAGCAGTTCATCGACGAGCTCGGCGGTCGCGCCGAGATGTCGGCGTTCATGCAGAAGGCGGGGTTCGGCTACAAGATGTCGGCCGAGAAAGCCTATTCGACCGATTCGAACATGTTGGGGGCTACCCACGAGGCCAAGGACCTCGAGCAGCTCGATACCAGCATGACCATCGTGCATCCGATCATGGGCGTTGCGTTCTGGCGCGACGATGTCGAGGTCAAGCGCGAACGCGTCAGCGTGCGCTTCGAGGAAGGCCGGCCGGTCGCGCTGAACGGTAACGAATTTGCCAATCAGGTCGACCTGATCCTCGAAGCGAACCGAATCGGTGGCCGCCATGGTCTGGGCATGAGCGACCAGATCGAGAACCGGATCATCGAGGCGAAAAGCCGTGGCATCTACGAGGCGCCGGGTCTGGCGCTGCTGTTCATTGCCTATGAGCGGCTGATCACCGGCATTCACAACGAGGACACGATCGAGCAATACCGCGACAACGGCCGCAAGCTCGGCCGCCTGCTGTACCAGGGCCGCTGGTTCGATTCACAGGCGCTGATGCTGCGCGAGACGGCACAACGTTGGGTCGCACGCGCCATCAGCGGCGAGGTGACGATCGAACTGCGCCGCGGCAACGATTATTCGATTCTCGAGACCCGTTCACCCAATCTGACCTATCACCCGGACCGGCTGACGATGGAGAAGGGCGAATCGACGTTTTCGCCGCAAGACCGCATCGGCCAGTTGACGATGCGCAACCTCGACATCACCGATACCCGCGACAAGCTGGCGATCTACACCAAGACCGGGTTGCTGCCGAGTGGTGGCGGGCTGCCGAGACTTGAAGGCAAGAACTCGGGGCCTGGCTGAATCGGTGCTTCGGTGCGGGCGAAATTTTGTCCTTGACCGGGCATCAAACCAGCCCGTCGAAGGGCAACACATCGACCAGTTCGCCCGCGTCGACGTTGCCCTGCTCGTGGTGCAGCACCACCAGGCCGTTGGCGACGCTCATGCTTCGCAGGATGCCCGAGCCTTGCGAGCCGGTGATCGCGACCTGCAGTTGACCGGCAGCATCCCGACTGACGATGCCGCGCTGGTATTCGGTTCGGCCAGGCTTCTTGCGGATGGCCGAGGTGGCCGCGGCCCGCAGCATCGGCAACGGTGCCGGACGGGCGCCGCTCATCGAGAGCAGGGCGTCGCGAACAAAGGCATAGAAGGTCACCATCACCGCGACCGGATTGCCGGGCAAGCCGAACAGGATCGCGGACCGGCCATTGTTCGAATCGGCTTCGCCGATGCGTCCGATCGCCATCGGTCGACCGGGACGCATCGCGATTTTCCAGAACAGGACATCGCCGAGCCGCGCCATCACCTGCTTGGTGTGATCGGCCTCGCCGACACTGACGCCGCCCGAGGTGATCACGGCATCGGCCGCGCCGGCTGCTGCCATGAAAGCCTGCTCCAGCGCCGCCGGATCGTCGCGCACCACACCCATATCGATGACTTCGACGCCCAGGCGCTGCAACATGCCCCACAAGGTGTATCGGTTGCTGTCGTAGACGCAACCCGGATCCAGCGTTTCGCCGACCGATCGCAATTCGTCGCCGGTCGAGAAGAAGGCGACCCGCAGGCGGCGCAGGACCGGCACCTCTGCCAGGCCCAGCGACGCCAGCAGCCCCAGATCGGCCGGGCTCAGGATGCGGCCTGCCGTGAGTGCGGCCTCGCCACGCGCCAGGTCCTCGCCCGCCAGGCGCCGGTTGTCGCCCGCCCGCACCACGCCGGCTGGAATCAGCACCCGGGCGCCTTCGCTGCGCGTGAATTCCTGCGGCACCACGGTATCGAGTCCGGGCGGCATCACGGCGCCGGTCATGATGCGCACCGCCTCGCCAGCACCGACCTCGCCCTGGTAGCGCTCGCCTGCGAACGATGTGCCGACGATGGTCAACGCGGTTTCGTCGTGAGGGCTCAGATCGGTTGCCCGCAATGCAAACCCGTCCATCGCCGAGTTGTCGCTGGCCGGCACATCGATGTTCGAGACAATGCCGCGCGCCAGCACGCGCCCCAGCGCGCTGCGGATCGCCAGGCTTTCGACGGCCTGGACGCGGGGTACCAGCCGGTCGATGAATTCCCTGGCCTGTTCGACCGGCAGTGCATTCGGATCGTAGCCACCGACACACGAGGCGATTTCTTGCAGGGATTGCAGTCGGTTCATGGGGATGGTCGGCAAACGCCCCTCAGGGCCAGGAGCAACGGGTTCAGGACTGGCCGGTCTGCAGCGACTGCAATTCCTGCGCGGTGTTGGCATTGAAGAAGGCGCTGGCATCGTCGAACAGCACCGTGGCGCAGCGGTGCAGCGCGGTCCAGCGGTCGATCTTGCGTTGACCACTGCTGGTGAATCGCACCAGGCTTTCCAGCAAGTCGGCCCGCATCAGGCAGAACACGGGCTGCAATTGCGGTTCGGTGCCGGGTTCGTCGATGGTCATCGCCATCGCGAGTTCGGCGTTCTCGGCCTGCAGCGCGTCGCCCAGCCGCGAAACCAGATCGACCGGGAAATGGGGTGTGTCGCAGGGCACCGTCATCAAATATGGCGTTTCGCAGCGTTCAAGGCCGGCCAGGAAGCCGGACAGCGGGCCGGCGTAGCTGCCGTCCGCATCGGGCCAGACCGGTACGCCAAACGACTCGTAGGCGGCCAGGTTGCGATTGGCGTTGATCATCAGGTTGCCGACCTGCGGACCCAGCTTCATCATGGCGTGCATCGCCAGCGGCATGCCGGCGTGGTTCTGCAGCCCCTTGTCGACGCCACCCATGCGGCTGCCGCGTCCACCCGCGAGGATCAGGCCGGTGATCTCGTCGACGTCGATCATGGATTTTTAAGACCGTTGGATGCCAGATTCATGGCTCAGATTGTTGTGCTGGAGGGTGATAGCCGAAGCTGCGCCTCGGTGAAAGCGGCCTAGCCGCCGATGTAATGCATCTCGACCCGCCTGGCGCCATCGGCGTCGACCGCGTCGGTCG
>JANNNE010000371.1:0-8939 GCA_031398385.1 Ideonella sp. | reverse complement strand
GCCTCGGTGTTGCGCTTGTTGCGGATCGCGTCGCTTGAAAAAACGGCGTCGAGCAGTTTCGGCGAGGCCAGCGGGCCGGTGGCGCCGAGGCTCGGGTTGCGCGTCACGCCATTGGCGGTTTTCAGCTCGAGGCCGAACTTGTCGACGGCGGGCTTCAGGCTGTCGGACTGTTCGTAGACCAGGTTGCTGAAATCGGCCGCCAGTTCGCTGTATTTCTGTTGTGCGAGCTGTTTGCGCAACTGGGCCTCGATTTCCGGCTGCACCGATTCGAAGCTGCGCTTCTCGCCACCACGAACCGCGGCCAGCTTGATGATGTGATAGCCGAAATCGGAGGTCACGAGATCGCTGATCGCGTCGGGTTTCAGCGCAAAGGCGGCGTCCTCGAACGGCTTGACCATCGCACCCTTGCCGAAGAAGTCGAGGTCGCCGCCATTGGCTGCCGAACCCGGATCGTCGGAATTCTTGCTCGCCACCTCGGCGAACGTCTGGGGTGCCTTGCGCACTTCGGCCAGCAAGGCTTCGGCCTTGGCCTTGGCGGCCGCCCGGACCTCGGGCGTCGCCGCGGGACCGACCTGAATCAGGATGTGGCTGGCCCGGCGCTCTTCCGGCTTGGTGTAGCGGGCTTCGTTCTGGGCGTAGTACTTCTTCAGTTCCTCTTCGTCGACCTTGATGGTCTGCTGCAGCTTCTCGGCATCGAGCACCACATATTCGATGTCGACCTGCTCCGGCGCCTGAAACTGGGATTCCTTATCCTTGTAGAAGGCCTGCAGATCGGCATCGGTCGGCTTGACCTGGGCGGCGTAGGCCGATGGCTCGAAGCGCTGCACCTGCACCTGGCGCTGTTGCAGAAAGGCGTCGAGCGCTGCCGATGCGGCAGCAGCCGGCGCAATCGCGGTGGCGTCGATCGGCTTCAGCACCTGGTTGGCCGAGATATCCTGCCGCAGCCGCTGCGCGAAGATCTCCGACGACATGCCCTGCGCGGCAAGGACATCGGCATTGACACTGCCATCCGGGTTGCGCAGGAATGCGAACTGCGGGTCACGCCGGAACATGTCCAGCATCCGTTCGTCGCTGGTCACCAGGTGCAATTTCTCGGCAGCAATGGCCACCACCCGATCGCGGATCAGGCCATCGAGCGTTTCCTGGCGCATTTCCGGGGTATCGAGCGTGCGGGTATTGATGTTCGGCGACTCCAGCCGCACCCGCTCGATCTGTCGGCGATGCGCAGCCTCCAGTTCGGCCTTCGTGATGTCGATGCCGCCGACACTGGCGACGACCTGCGTATCTTCTCCCTGCCCCGTGGTGTAACCCTGCAATCCGAAGAACACGAACGACGGAATGATCAAGATGATCAGGAAAAAGAACAGCACGCGCGTGTGATTGCGGATGAAGTCGAACATCGAATGGCCTCAAGTGACAACGGTACGGGCGCCTGGCAAGCGAGCCTTGGAAACGATCAGCGCGTTGCAGGAATGTGTGAGCGTAGCCACGATTCACAAGCGCGCGGTTCACAAGCGCCCAGATGCAACAAAGGCGAACCGAGGTTCGCCTTTGGGCTGATTGGGTGCGTAGTTTACCCGACGCGCGGCGCGGCGCCCTCGGACTGGATCGAACACACCTCGGCGGTGCCGACAAACCCGGATTGGTGGGTGCTGAGGGGCTCGAACCCCCGACCTACGCCTTGTAAGGGCGCCGCTCTACCAACTGAGCTAAGCACCCGGGACTCGGAAACATCGACAACGACATCATGACCGCACCGAAGCCTCCAAGGTGCGGCCTGAAAACCTCAGTTCAATGCGTCCTTCAATGCCTTGCCGGGACGAAACTTCGGAACCTTGGCCGCCTTGATCTTGATCGCCGCGCCGGTGCGCGGATTGCGCCCGCTGCGCGCGGCCCGCTTGCTGACGGTGAACGTGCCGAATCCGACCAGCGAGACGCTGCCGTTTTTCTTCAGGGTCACCTTGACGCCGCCGATCAGGGCCTCGAGTGCGCGACCAGCCGCGGCCTTCGAGATATCGGCCTGCTTGGAGATGTGTTCGATCAGTTCGGATTTGTTCACGAAAAGGCCCTCTCTCGGTACACGTTATGCGCGGTTTTGTTCAGGAAGCGGCGATGCCGATCGGCATCTCCACAGGCGAAATTCGAATCAGGGCACGCTTGAAGGAGTCAAGCATGGGGAACGGATTCTATTCGGGTTGACCAATATTGAAAGCCAAACCGCGCCCGGATTTTCCCCGCATTGACAGAGGGCGATTTACGGCAAACGCTGATTCAGGCCGAGCGGCCGGGGTCGATTCGGTCTCGGCGGACCACCATCGCGACGCCGATCACGGTCAGCGCCATGCCGACCAGGGCAAGCGGTGACAGCGTCTCGCCGAACAGCGGCCAAGCCAGCAGCGCCGTGCAAGGCGGAACCAGAAAAAGCAGGCTCGTCACCTGGGTGGCGGCGCCGCGTTGGATCAGTAGATAGAGCAAGGAACTGCCACCCAGCGTCAGCCCGAAAACCGACCACGCCATCGCGCCGAAGAAGTGGGCATTCCAGCGGATCGACTCGGCCTCGAAGGCGACGAAGGGCAGACTGATCAGCAGCGCGCCGAGCAACTGCACGGTGCTCGCGGTTCGCACATCGCAGGCCTGAACGTGGCGCTTCTGATACAGCGTGCCGACCGTGATGCTCAGCAGCGCCAGCATCGCGAGCGACAGGTTCCAGGCATTCACTTCGCCAACACCGAGCTTGCGCCAGACCACCAACAGCAGCCCGCCGAAACCGAGCGTCAGGCCCAGCCACTGCCTGGTACTGATCGCCGCGACCAGCGGACGATCGGCGCCCGATCGGCCGTCGCTCCCGCGACCGCCGCCGGCCAGGCGGCTGACCCAGATCGCCGTCAGGACCGGTTGCAGACCGACCAGCAAGGCCACCGTGCCGGCTCCGATGCCGGCCTTGACTGCCGCCCAGACACCGCCCAGATAACCACCATGCATCAACACACCGGTCAGCGCCAGATGACCCCATTGTTGGCGGCTGCGTGGCCAGGCGGCCCCGGAAATCGCCACCCAGATCAGAAAGCAGGCGATCGACAGGCCGTAC
Organism: Ideonella sp.; assembly: GCA_031398385.1. Lineage (GTDB taxonomy): Bacteria > Pseudomonadota > Gammaproteobacteria > Burkholderiales > Burkholderiaceae_C > Ideonella_A. The sequence continues at coordinate 5,851 of JANNNE010000371.1, read as the reverse complement.
CGTATCGTCAGGAAACTCATCGGTGGCGCCTGCGGCATGCCATAACGTGCCACGATGAAACCGGTGCTCCAGATCAGCACGAAGACCCACGGCATCGCGCGGATCAGGCGGGGTGAGATGACGGTGCTCAGGAGGACATCACGCCGGGGGCGCGGCAATCAACGCACACGCGCACGGATCTCCGGCAGCGCCTTCTGCAGGTAATAGACCATCGACCAGATCGTCAATACCGCCGAGACAATGATCAGCAGCGTGCCCCAGAAATGCGTATCGAGAATGCCGAGCAGCCGCCCGTCGTAGAGCAGGAACGGAATGGCGACCATCTGCACCACCGTCTTGACCTTGCCAAGCATGTGCACCGCCACGCTGCGCGCCGCGCCGATTTGCGCCATCCACTCGCGCAGTGCCGAAATCGCGATCTCGCGGCCGATGATCACCAGCGCGATCAGCGCATGCAGTCGGTTCAGGTGCACCAATACCAGCAAGGCAGCGACGACCAGAAACTTGTCGGCCACCGGATCGAGGAAGGCGCCGAAGGCCGAGGTCTGGTTGAGCCGGCGCGCCAGGTAGCCATCGGCCCAGTCGGTCAGCGCCACCACGATGAACAGCACCGTGGCCAGCAGGTTCTGCGTCGCGGGCGGGATGTTCAGATAGAACACGCCGACGATCAGCGGGATCGAGACGATTCTGGCCCAGGTCAGCAGTGTTGGGAGATTGAAGAACATCGCCAGCGATTGTGCCGGCTTTCAGCGCCACTCCAGCAAGGGAAAGTCAATTCAGCGACCGCGGCTTGAACTGGCGAGCGTCGTTGAACAAGAAGGTCTCGGCAAACTTCCACGGCCGCGGCAAGCGGGCGACGTTGCCGAACGGCGCGGCGCGGTGCACCGCATCGATCGCCAGCTGGGTCGTGTCCTTTGCCTGGCGCGGATATCGCAGCACCTGGATGCGGCGCACGCTGCCATCGGCATTGACCTCGATCTCGAGCACCGGGATCGCCAGCAGCGTTTCGGGCACCTCACCGAGATAGGTTGCACCGGGATTGGCGGCGATCAGGCGTTGCGCCGCCTGCAGCCGGTATTCGTCCCAGCTTCGAGCCGGCAGCATCGGCACCTGCGCCTGCGGCGGCCCGATCGGCCCGATCGGCCGGATTTCGGCCGGTGTTGGTGCCGGACTCAGCGGCCGCTCGGGCAACGGCGGCTCGTGCACCGGCAGCGGGCTCGAACAACCGGCCAACACGCTGGCGACTGTGGTCATGCGCAGCCACGACAAGCCGGACGGCGCGAGCGGCCCGGGTCTGCGTTCAGTGAAGCGCACGGTAGATCTCCTCTGCCAGTTGCCTGGAAATCCCTTCGACGGTGATCAGGTCGTCGACGCTGGCCCGGCCGACGCCGCGCACACCGCCGAAGCGTTGCAGCAGTCTGGCACGCTTTTTCGGCCCTACTCCGGGAATGTCTTCCAGCGCGCTGCCGCCGGTTCGCACGCTGGCGCGGCGTGCCCGCATGCCGGTGATCGCGAAGCGGTGCGCCTCGTCGCGGATCTGCGCCACCAGCATCAGTGCGGCCGAATCGCGGCCGAGCCAGACCTTCTCGCGGCCATCGGCAAATACCAGCTCCTCCAAGCCGACCTTGCGGCCTTCGCCCGTCTCGACGCCGGCGATCAGGCCGAGATCGAGGCCGAGTTCGGCGAACACCTCGCGCGCCATCGACACCTGGCCCTTGCCGCCGTCGACCAGCACCAGGTCGGGCAAGCGCAGCCGGCCAGTTGGCGCCGCAGTGGCGGACGCAGCGCCGCCCTCACCCGTCGCACCAGTTCCTGCCGCCGCGGCTTCGCTCAGCGCGGCGGCGATCTTGCCGTAGCGACGCTGCAGCACTTGGCGCATCGCCGCGTAGTCGTCGCCGCCGGTGATGCCTTCGATGTTGTAGCGCCGGTATTGAGCCGGCTGCATGCGGTGTTCGTCGAACACCACACACGAGGCCTGCGTCGATTCACCGGCGGTGTGGCTGATGTCGAAACATTCGATGCGAAAACGGTCGAGCTGCTCCGGGGCCAGATCGAGCGCCTCGACCAGCGCCCGCGTGCGCGCCTGTTGAGAGCCTTCTTCGGCCAGCAATTGCGCCAGCCGCAGATCGGCACCGGTGGCACACATGTCCAGCCAGGCGCGCCGCTGGCCGCGCGGCTGGTGCTGCACCGTCAGCTTGATGCCGCTGTTCTGCGCCAGCGCGTCGATCAAGGCCTTGTCGACCGGATGGCTCAAGACCAGCAGCGGTGGCAGTCCGCCGCCGAGATAGTGCTGGGCGATGAAGGCTTCGAGCACCTGCACGGCGATGGCAGCGGGCGGGACGGGCCGAGTCGGTCCGGCCTGGGAGTCGCCATCGTTTCCGTCATCGCTTTCGACATGATTCTCGCCATCGGCATCGCCAGGGCCATCGCCAGGCCCAGGGCCAACGCTTTCGCGTTCGGCTGCGGCGTCGTGCGGCGTCGTCGGCTCGTCATCCTGGGCGACCGCCTCGACAGCGGCCGCATCTTCCAGGTGGGTCGGGAAATACGGCCGATCGCCGAGGTGCCGCCCACCGCGCACCATCGCCAGGTTGACACAGGCCCGGCCACCCTGCACCTTGACGGCGAGGATGTCGGCGTCACGCGTGCTGACGCCAGTGTTGTCTTCCACCCCCTGCTGATGCAGTACCCGCGACAGCGCGCCGATCTGGTTGCGGATCTCTGCCGCCTGTTCGAACTGCAAGGCATCCGAGAACGCCATCATCTGCCGCTGCAGTTCGTCCAGCAGCGATTGCTGCTCGCCCTGCAGGAATTGCTCGGCATGTTGCACATCACGCGCATAGTCGGCCACCGCGATATGGTCGACACACGGCGCCGAGCAGCGCTTGATCTGGTACAGCAGGCACGGCCGGGTGCGGTTGTTGAAGACGGTATCTTCACAGGTGCGCAGCTTGAATACCTTCTGCAGCAGCTGGATCGATTCCTTGACCGCCCAGGCGCTCGGATACGGACCGAAATAGCGATGCCGGCGATCGACTGCGCCGCGGTAATAGGCCAGGCGGGGAAACAGGCCGGCGCTGGTCGCCGGAATCACCGCGGCGGCCTCAGCATCGCGGCGGCCGGTGATCTTCAGATACGGATAACTCTTGTCGTCGCGGAACAGGATGTTGTAGCGCGGGTTCAGCGACTTGATCAGGTTGTTCTCGAGCAGCAGCGCTTCGGCTTCCGAGCGAACGACCGTGGTTTCGAGGCGCGTGATCTTGCCGACCATCACGCCGATCCGCGTGCCGCCGTGGTTCTTCTGGAAATAGCTGGCAACCCGCCGCTTCAGATCGCGCGCCTTGCCGACATACAACACCGCGCCGTGGGCGTCGAAATAACGATAGACGCCGGGCAGACCAGGCAGCGCAGTGACATCGGCCAGCAATTGCTCGCGCGCGACAGCCCCGGCCATCGATTCGGCATCGGCCCGCGCGGCGGCCTCGCGCTCGGCAGCGTTCTGTGGCATCTCCTCGGGGGGCATCTCGTCGGTTGTCGGCTTGGTCATGGTGCGGGCTTCGCTGCGGCCGATTTTGCCGTGTCGGCGCGCTCGATAATGTCGCCATGCCCTGGGACCTGTTTTGCCGTGTGGTCGACAACTTCGGCGACATCGGCGTGTGCTGGCGCCTGGCGGCGCAGCTGGCCGATCAGGGGCAGCCGGTCCGGCTCTGGGTCGACGATGCCAGCGCCTTGAGCTGGATGGCGCCTCGGCACGCAGCCACCCATCCGCTGGTCGCGGTGAAAGATTGGCCTGAGGCCGCTGGCGACGCTGCGCCGGAGCCCGGCGCGGTCGTCATCGAAGCGTTCGGGTGCGATCCACCGCCCGCCTTCCTGGCGCGGATGGCGGCGCAATATCGGCGATCCGGACGGCAGCCGGTCTGGATCAACCTCGAATATCTGAGCGCCGAGGCCCACACAGAGCGCAGCCACCGGCTGCCTTCGCCCCAGGCCGCCGGACCTGCGGCCGGGCTCGTCAAGCATTTTTTCTTCCCCGGTTTCGGCAGCGCCAGCGGCGGCCTGTTGCGCGAGGCCGACCTGGCGCGGCGCCAGGTCGAATTCGCGCCGGCTGCCTGGCTGCAGAGCCGCGGCATCGCCTTGCAATCGGGCGAACAGGTCTTCAGCGTGTTCTGTTACCCGGATGCGCCGCTGGCCGAGCTGGTCGAGATACTCGCGATCAACGGACGGCCCACCGTGTTGCTGGCAACCGCCGGCGTCGCGGCTGCGGCGCTGACCGGACTGCTCGGCCCTTCGTTGCAGCGAGGCGCTGTGCGGGGCGTGGTGCTGCCCTGGCTGACACAGCGCGACTACGACCATCTGTTGTGGAGCTGCGACGTCAACTGGGTGCGTGGCGAAGACAGCGCGGTGCGTGCCCAGTGGGCCGGCCGTCCGTTCATCTGGCAGCTGTACCCGCAGTCGGATGGGGCCGATCGTCCGAAGGCCGAGGCCTTCCTCGGACGCTTCTTCAGCCCCTCGGTTCGACCACCCGACCCGGCGCTGATCGCCGATGTCAGCGCGCTCTGGCAGCGCTGGAACGGCTGGTCGACCGAGCCCCTGAATCGATCGGCGCTGTTCTCGGACCGCTGCCGCTGGCTGGCGCAATGTGTCGCGTGGCGGGATTATCTGCAGAATCAAACGGATCTTCTGAGCCGCCTTCGAGCCTTCGTCGCCGAAGCAAGCTAAAATCGTGGGCTTTGCACGGCGGGGCCTTCACGCCTGCCTCGCCGAACCCAGTCCGCGCTTGCAAGTGTCGAAAACGCGTCGAAATCGGCGTCGAATTCGGGATCGCACCCGGGTCGAAACCAGGGCCGAACAAGGCCCGGGACGATCCGGGTCGAGTCGAACAGCCGCGGAACATTACGGACCTACACATGAAAACCGCACAGGAAATTCGCGCCGGCAACGTCATCATGCACGACAAGGACCCGATGGTCGTGTTGCGCACCGAATACAGCCGCGGCGGCCGCAACTCGGCCACCGTGCGCATGAAGCTGAAAAGCCTGCTGAACAACTCGGGCACCGAGGTCGTCTTCAAGGCTGACGACAAGATGGACCAGGTCATCCTCGACAAGAAGGAATGCACCTACTCGTATTTCGCCGACCCGATGTACGCCTTCATGGACGGCGAATACAACCAGTTCGAGGTCGAGTCCGAGAATATGGGCGATGCGATCCAGTACCTGGAAGATGCGATGCCGGTCGAGGTCGTGTTCTACGATGGCAAGGCAATTTCGGTCGAACTGCCGACCAGTCTGGTGCGCGAAGTGGTCTACACCGAGCCGGCCGTCAAGGGCGACACCTCGGGCAAGGTGCTGAAGCCGGCCAAGCTGGCAACCGGCTTCGAGATTTCGGTGCCGTTGTTCGTTGCACCGGGCGACAAGATCGAGATCGATACCCGCACCCACGAGTACCGCAAGCGGGTCTGAGCCCGCCGCAGGGCTAGCCTGCTGGAACCGCTGCGCCGTCGGATGGCATTCGACCCCGCCGTCATCAGCGCGCCGTTCCGGATGCAACCCGGGCTGAGCCGGCTGCCGGCCGGCCAGCGGCAACTGACACCCAACCATCCCGGCGACGCCCACCTGGGCGCCAAGCTGGCGGTACTGCGTGAGCATTCGCACCAGGCCCTGTGCAGCATCGCCGGCTGGGATGCCGGCCCTGCCCTGACGGCGCTCGCCGAGCAGGCGGCGGTCGAGCATCCCGACGCCTGGATTCGACGAACCGCGGCGGACGGTCGCAGCACTGAATATCACGCCCCGCTTCTCGGCTGGGGCCTGCGCGATGGCAACGTGGAAGGCGACGGCGACCCGGCAATCGGTGA
>JANNNE010000298.1:0-3003 GCA_031398385.1 Ideonella sp. | reverse complement strand
GGCGCGGCTTCCGCCGCGCTTGGTGGGGTTGTTGCCGTGTAAAAAAGCGCGGCTTAAGCCGCTCCTACAAAAATGAATGCAGCAGCCTGCCAATCCCCCGCGACCCCGACTTCTGTGGGAGCCTTCAGGCGCGATTCGGGGCGGCTCTGTGTTTGCAGGAAGCGCGGCTGAAGCCGCTCCTACGGGGGAAACACGGGGCGGGGATCGGTCGGTTCAGCTGGCTGAGCCGGCGAAGGCGAGGCGGCGTTCCCAGTGCTGGTCCTGTTCCAGCAGATTGCGGCGCAGCAGGCTGCGCCGCTGTTCTTCGCGCCATTGGGCCCAGCGGGTCGGTGCGGTCAGCGCCCAGCCTGGCAGGCGCGGGCTCGGTGCGGTCAGCGCTTCGCCTGGCCCGCACGGCGGGAGTGTGGGCCGGGCCTCGTTCGTCTCGAGACGGTCATGGCCCGAATCGGTTCCCGGCTCGGACGCCGAAGGCTGCGCCGGCGGCGCAAATCTGCCACACGACCACGCCTCGGCGCTGCCTGGATCGCCGTGGCGCGCGGCACGACCGGCCAGTTGCCGATCCAGGCGGCGCGAGGGGTTGTGCTGGCAGCTCAGCACGTGCAATCCACCTGCTGCCAGCGCCGCAGCGTCGAGTTCGATGTCGGTGCCGCGCCCGGCCATCCGGGTCGCCACCGTGACCTGCCCGGCCCGGCCGGCTTCGCTGACGATGGCGGCTTCGTCGGCATCGTGCAGCGCATTCAGCACCCGGTGCGAAATGCCCAGCCGGTCGAGTTGGCCGGACAGGTATAACGAATCGATCACGCTGTCGGTGCCGACCAGCACCGGCCGGCCGGCATCGCGCAGCTCGGCCACCCGCCGGGCCGCGGCGCGCCACATGGTTGCCGGTTCTGGGAAGCGGCGCGGCGGCAGATCCTGACGCAGGCAGGGCCGGTGCAGCGGAATCCGCAGCACCCGTGCGCCATAGACGGCCTGCAATTCGGCGCGCGCTTCCAGCAGCGTGCCGCTGATGCCGCACAGACGCCAGTAGCGCTGGAAAAAACGCTGGAAGGTGGTCTGGGCGATGGTTTCGGTCTCGGCGGGCGGCTTCAGGCCTTCCTTCAAGGCCACCACGGTGTGCAGGCCGCGCGACCAGACCCGTCCGGCCGCTACCCGGCCGGTCACCTCGTCGAGCAATTCGATCGCGTCGTCGCGCACCAGGTAATGCAGGTTGCGATGGAAGGCATGCAGGCCGGCCAGTGCAATCGTGATGGCCTCGCGACGGTAACGCGGCCGCAGCCACGGGCCGCCAAGTCCACTCGCCAGGCCGGCCAGCGCGGCCTCGCCACCGGGGGTCAGCACCACGCTGCGATCGGCCGCGTTGACCACGAAATCACGCCCGTTCTCGAGCTTGCGCGCGAGTGCCAGCGCCTGCCACATGAAGGCCCGCCGCGAACCATGCGGCACGCTGCGCGACAGGATCAGCGGCACATCGGCCTCGTCGAGCAGGATGCTGTCGGCCTCGTCGAGGATGGCCATGCACAGGCCGCGCATCATCGGCAACGGCGCTGGCTGGCCGCCCAGCGCGCCGGCCACGCGTTCGAGCGGGTGCGCCGATGCCATCGACTGGCGGTCGCGCAGAAAATCGAAGGCCAGGTCCTTGGCGGTCGCGTAGACGATGGCGCAACCGTAGGCGGCGCGCTTGGCGTCTTCGTCTTCGTTGCCGGTCAACGCGGCCACCTCCAGCCCGAGCGACTGGTAGAACGGCGCCAGCCGCTGCGCATCACGCTGCGCGAGGTAGCTGTTGGCCGTCGCCACATGCACCGGGATGCCGGCCAGCCCGGCCACCGCCACCGCCAGACCGATGGCCAGCGTCTTGCCCTCCCCGGTGGCCATTTCGGCCATCCGGTTGTCGACCAGCGCGGCGGCCGCCATCAACTGGCTGGGCCGCGGGGTTTGCGTCAGGATTTCGGCCGCCGCCACACCAGCGGCGCCGAGGGCGGACGCGACCCAGGCGGGCTGCAGGCCATCGCGTCGCAATCGGACCCGCAGCGCGAGCAGTTCAGCGTGGCGTGCGTTCGCATCCAGCCCTTGCCAGAACCGGGTCGATTCAGCGGCCAGCCTGGCGACGCGCCGGCAGGCCAGGTTCGCCGAGCGCGGGATCGCGCCGCGCCAATGCGGTGCCAGATCGGCCGCCGGGCGCAAGGGGTAGGCGCCCCAGACGACACCCGGCACCGGCAGAACCTGCGCAAGACGGTGCATGCCGGACGCCGACGCCATGTTCAGAACTGCGGGTTGAAACGCTGCAGCAGCTGGCGCCGCAGCATCCGCGCCAGTTGCCACGCCAGCGGCGAGAAGCCCGCATCGAATCGCACCGCGGCGCGTTCGCCAATGCGTTCGGCACTGCCGGCCGGGCTGGCGGCCAACCGCACATCCAGCAGCATGATCGGCTGCACCGGTTTCAGGTCGCTGTGGTCGCCCGGGTCGGTGACGATGCTGCCGCCGTGTCGCTCGCTGAGCGCGGCGCTGGGCAGCTGCATCACCGCGCCACCGCTGTCGCGCAACAGGCTGGCCGGGCGCGCGTCGCGCCAGGAGGCCGCCAGCCGGACGCTGACCTCACCCCGCCATTGCCGCAGATCGGTGGCATCCGCTTCGGGCAGCGTAACCCGCACGATCGGCGGCGCGCCGGTCAGCACCTGTCCAACCAGGCTGCCGCGGGCCACGAACTCGCCCTGCAGATCACTGGCGCGCGGCAAGACCAGCCGACCATCGGCATGAGCACGCACCGCCAGGCCCTGTTCGCGGATCAGCAGCCGCGCGAGCGCGGCTTGTGCGGCGGTCAGTTCCGCACGCGCGTCGCCGGCGCGCCCGTCGGTACCGGCCTCGCCTTCACCCGGCAGGGCATTGAACAACGACGCCTCGAGTGCGCCGACCCGGGCAGTCTGCTGCGCCAGCTCGGCCTGCAGATCGGCATTGCGAAGTTGCAGCACCAGATCGCCGGCGCGCACCGCCTGGCCGTCCTGCACC
>JANNNE010000297.1:0-15847 GCA_031398385.1 Ideonella sp. | reverse complement strand
GGCTACGGCGTGTGGCAGGCCTGAGGGCTCACATCGCCTTGAACAGGTGCACGTAGGCGCGGCTGACCGGCAATTCGCGCTCGCTGCCGCGCAGCCGCAGATAGAGCCGGCTCGCATCGTCGCGCCGGCTACCAGCCAGATGGTCGAGGTTCACGATGGTCGAGCGGTGCACCTGCACGAACCGCTGCGGGTCGAGCCGGGCGGCCAGTTCGGCGATCGGGGTGCGGATCAGGTGCTCGGCGTCGACGGTCTGCACGCAGGTGTATTTGTCGTCGGCACGGAAAAACAGCACCTCGTCGACCGCCACCTGGTGCATCACATCGCCGCTGCCGGCGCGGATCCAGCGCAGCCGATCGGCGGGTTCGACCGGCGCCATCGGCTGCAGACGCCGCAGCGCATCGGCCAGGCGCGAATCGTCCGTCACCGGCGGCGAACTCAAGGCCTGCTGCAGCCGCTGCACGGTGCGGCGCAGCCGATCGGTGGTGACCGGCTTCAGCACATAGTCCAGCGCCTCGTGCTCGAAGGCCTGCACCGCGTATTCGTCGAACGCGGTCACGAAGACGACCCGGGTCGGCCCTTCGATGCCCTGCGCCACCTCGAGCCCGGTCAGCCCCGGCATCTGGATATCGAGGAAGGCGAGGTCGGGCTCGAGCTCGGCGATGCCCGCCGCGGCATCGATCCCGTTGCGCGCCATCGGCGCGAACTCGAGTGCGGGCCACAGCGCGGCCAGTTGCTGCTGCAGATGGCGCGCCAACGGCGGTTCGTCGTCGGCGATCAAGGCAAGCGTCATGTCTTGTCGCTCCGTGGCAGGCGCAGCGTGGCCCGGGTGCCCGGCTGCAAGGCGTCGATCGTCAGCGCGGCGGCACGGCCATGCAGCCCCTGCAGGCGCTGGCGGATATTGGCCAGCGCCAGGCCGTTGCCGGCGGGTTGACGACGCGGCGGCGCATCGGGCCCGAGGCCGTCGTCGCACACCACCAGCTCGAGCACGTCGCCATCCAGCCGCGCCTCGATGTCGATTCGGCCACCGTCTACCTTCGGCTCCAGGCCGTGCTGGATCGCATTCTCGACCAGCGGCTGCAACAGCAGCGGCGGAATCATCACGCGCCGCGCCGCATCGTCGGCACCGATCATGAAATGCAGGCGGTCTTCCATGCGCAGCTGCATCAGTTGCAGATAGGCCTCGGCCAGCTCCAGTTCGCGGCCGACGGTGCTGCGTTCGGTGCGCAGATTGGCCAGTGAGGCACGCAGGTAATCGGTGAAGGATTCCAGCATGCGGCGCGCCCGCGCAGGCTCGGCGTCGATCAGCGTCAACACGCCGGCCAAGGTGTTGAACAGGAAATGCGGTTCCATCTGCCCCTGCAGCAGCCGCAGCTGCGCCTCGGTGGCGCGCTTCTCGGCCAGCGCCTGACTGGCGCGCGCGCTGAAGACCAGAAAGAAGAACACGCTGATCAGCAGGGCGAGTACCGCGCTGCTGAGAAACTCGCCGGCGTTCATTGCGCGCATCCAGCGCGCCATGTCCTGTCCGACCAGCCAGACACCGAGCGGCCAGCCCAGGATCACGCCGATCACCGGGATGGCGACGAAGAAGACCGCGCGGCGGCCATCGGACAGCCGACGGATGCGCGCCGCGCCGACCAGCGGGATGATCACCAGGAACATCAGATGGATCAGTACCGAAACCGTCAGCGAGATCGCGAAATTGACCCGGAAAAAACGCCACCAGACGTCATCGTCGAGCCAGATCCCGGGGCTGTGCCCAGCATTGGCGGCGATGCCGAACAAGGTGAAGCCGATCGCGACGACGAACGCGAACACCAGCGTCCACAGCCACTGCAGCCAGCCAGGGGTGGTGCGGTCGAGATCGCTGCTGATCCACTCGCGCCAGGAGCGCCGCAACAATTCGGAGGTGATGGCCATGGCCGGCAGTTTAGGCAGCCCGCGCGACGCTGGTCCGGCGCCGCGCGACGAATCGACAGCCTCGGCGACGAATCGACAGCACGCGCGGCCGATCGTCACGAACCGCAGCGCCAACGGCGCGACGTCGGGAGCGCATCAGCCATTCAATGCATTCTCCAGCGCGTGCAGGTCCGCCTCGCCGTTGTAGGCCTGGACCGAAACACGCACCAGCACCTGGCCGGCATGCTGGGTCACCGGCACCTCGATCCGATGCTGGTCGAACAAGGTCTGGCGCAGCAGCGCAGCATCGCGCTGCGGCACCGGGATCGCAACCATCTGGACGAAATTGTCATCGGCGGCGATCGGCTCCATTCCGGATCGGCCGCACACCCGGTGCATCAGCGCAATCGCCTGCTGATGACAGCGGCTGCGGCGGATCGGCCAGTCGTGAGCACGCAACCAGTCGATCGCGGCCGGCACCGTCAGGCAGGCCGAGATGTCGCGCGTGCCCTGCCACTGCAGCCGGCGCTCGAAGATCGATCGGCCGGTGTTGCCGTCGAATCCGGTATGGCCCCCATCACCGGGCAGGTAGCCCCAGCTGGTGACCGGCGCGTGCAGCATCGGCTGATGTTCGGCCCGCGCATGCAGAAAACCCGCACCCTTGGGCGCACACAGCCATTTGTGGCAGTTGCCGGTATAGAAATCCGCGCCGAGCTGATCGAGTTGCAGATCGACCTGCCCGGGCGCATGCGCACCGTCGACCAGCGTCAGCACGCCGCGCGCCCGCGCTTCGCGCACCAGCCGCTCGACCGGCAGCCGCAACGCGGTGGTCGATGCAATGTGGCTGACGAACAGCAGCCGCGTGCGCGGCCCGATCGCGGCAATCACCTCGTCTGCAAAGGCATCGGCATCGAACGGCAGTGCCACCCGGACAGTGCGCAACTGCGCGCCGCGCTGTTCGCAGACCCGTGCCCAGGTGGCCAGACAGGCGCCGTATTCGAGGTCGTTCACCAGCACCTCGTCGCCGGGCTGCAGATCGATCGATGCCGCGACGATGTTGACCCCGGTGGTCGCGTTCGGCACGTAGACCAGGTCGTCGGCCCGCGCACCGACGAACGCGCCCAGCGCCTCGCGCGAGGCCCGCAGCAGGCCGGCGCTGCGCCGCCCGAGAAACTCGACCGGGTTGCGCTCCATCTCGTCCTCCCACTTCCGGCGCGCCGCGAGCACCTCGATCGGGCAGGCGTCGTAGGAGCCGTGGTTCAGGAAGACGACCGCGGGGTCGAGCAGGAACTTGGAGCGGAGCGCCTGGGTCGATTCCATGATGGACAGCTTGACATCCCGGTGCCGTGTTCAAGGTGGACAAGCCGTGGCTGCGATTCAACGCCGTGATTCTGCATCCGCCGCGGCTTGACATTGCGCCATTCAACGCCCATCGTTGCCCCGTGTCCACCCCGCAATTGTTCTCGCTCGTCTATATCTCCACCGCAGCGCGCCGGGTGGGCTTGAACGACATCGAGCACCTGCTGGTGTCCGCACAGCGGCGCAACCAGACCGAGGGCGTCACCGGGCTGCTGCTGTACGCCAGCGGCAGCTTCATGCAATATCTCGAGGGCCCGCAGGCCAATCTGGCGCGGGTCTATGCGGTGATCAAGGCCGACCCGCTGCACTACGGCGTGGTCGACCTGCTCCGCGGACCGGTCGGCGCGCGCCTGTTCCGCGACTGGTCGATGGCGTTCCACCTGGTCGACGGCTTCGGCCAGGCGGCATCAACGGCCCAGGACGAGTGGTTCTACGAGTGCGTCGCCGGCGCCGCCAGCGACACCGCGCCCGCCTGCAGGCTGCTCACGAATTTCTGGCAGCGGGGCCGCGGATCGCTGCCACCGGTGCTGAGCGCCCAGGCGGACGAGCGAACCAAGCTCGACAAGCGCGGCCGCTTCGATCGCGGGCGGCGCTAGCGCGCGGGCTGGCCCAGATCAGCGGCTTGCACTGGCCGACTGCTCCGCCGGCAATTGCAGAAGACGCCGATCCGTGCCCATACTCCGCGCTTCAGATCGTGATGACAGCCGCCACGGGGACAACCTCGACATGACACCGATCCAGGGTATTACCGTCGCCTTGCTGTCCTCGTCGACCATCTGCGCTGCGCAGGTGCCGGTGGCCGATCTGGCCCAGCCGCCGTCGGATGCGCGCCGGTTCACGATCATGTCAACCGCAGGCACCCATGGCAATGTTTCCCAATGGACCGCGCCGGATGGCACGCTGATGGGCCGCATGAGCGTGATGCTGCGCGGCCAGGCCTGGGAAGAGGACGAAGCGACCACGCTTGGCGCAGACGGTGCCATCGCCAGCTACCGCTTGCGCGGCAGCAGCCCGAACGGCGATGTGGGTGAGATCTTCGGCATAGCCGCCGGCACGGCCACCTGGAAATCGCCGTTCGACGGCGGCAGCGCGGCGTATGGCTCGCCCGCCTGGTACCTGCCGGCCGGCTGGAACATCAAGGCGGGTGATCTGCTGATCGAACGCCTGGTCGCCACGCCAGGACAGCCCGTGGCCCTGCTGCCCGGCGGCAAGGCGCATCTCGAGAAGCTCACGACCCTGACCGTCGGCCAAGGTGCGGGGCGCGAGGCGCTCACCGCCTGGGCCGTGGTCGGCATCTCGGGCACGCCGTTTCCGGTCTGGACCGACAGCCAGGGCAAGGTTTTCGCGTGGGTTGGCGGCCTGACGACCATACGCGCCGGCTTCGAGTCGGCACAGCCCCAACTGGAACAGGCGCAGGATGTCGCGCTTGCCGCCCGCTCGCCGGTGCTGGCCAAGCAGCTCGCGACGGTCCCGGCCACGCCGGTTGCCTTCGTCGATGTTCGCGCCTTCGTCGACGGTGCGCGTTTTGCCGAGCATCAGACGGTGGTCGTCAAGCGCGGCAAGATCGTCGCAGTCGGGCCGGTCGCCAGCACCAAGGTGCCTGCAAACGCCAGGATCTTTGCCGGCGCCGGCCAGACGCTGGTGCCCGGGTTGTGGGATTCCCACATGCACGTCAGCGATGACTACAGCGGCCCGTTCGAGCTGTCGCTGGGCGTCACCTCGATTCGTGATCCGGGCAACGCAGTGGCGCTTACCAAGGCCAGGCGCGAGCGGCGCGCAGCGGGCAAGCTGCTGTTTCCGCATGTCTACAGCTCCACGCTGATCGACGGCAAGGGCCCGAAATCGGCGCAGGTGGCGGTCGTCGTGGAATCGCGCAGCGAAACGATTGCGGCTGTGCGGAAAGCCAAGGCCGATGGCCAGACCGGCATCAAGTTCTACGGCAGCCTCGATCCCGCGTGGATCGCGCCCGCCGCGAAGGAAGCCCGGCGCCTGCGCCTGCATGTACACGGCCACCTGCCGGCCGGCATGCGCACGGCGCAGGCCATCGACGCCGGGTACCACGAGATCACCCACATCTATTTCGTCGCGATGCAGGCCATGCCCGACGATGTGGTCGATTTTTCCAACGGTATCCAGCGCTTCCAGGGCATCGGCCGCCACGCCAAGGACATGGACCTCGACGCCGAACCGATGAAGTCGCTGATTGCCAAGATGGCTCAGCACAAGATCGTGGTCGACCCGACGCTGGTGGTTGCCGAAAGCCTGTTCGTGCCCGAGAACGGCGATCTCTCGCCGGCCTACGCGCCCTACGTCGGCACGTTGCCGCCGGCCACCGAGCGGAGCTTCCGGCAGGGCGGCTTCGAGCCCGAAGCCGGCAGCACCCGCGCCGATTTCCGGGCCAGCTTTCGAAAGCTGGTGGAGCTGGTCGGACGCCTGCACCGGGCCGGCGTGCCGATCGTTGCCGGCACCGACGGCTCGGGCCTGGAGCTGGTGCGCGAACTCGAACTCTATGTGCAGGCCGGCTTCACGAATGCGCAAGCCCTGGCCGCGGCCACCATCGTGCCGGCGCGGATGGTCGGCGCCGACAAGCGCACCGGCCGCATCGCCATCGGCCTGGACGCCGACCTCACCCTGGTCGAGGGTGACCCCTCGACAACCATCGGCGATCTGCGCCGCGTCCGCATCGTGATGATGGACGGCAAGCTGATGGATGCGGACAAGCTGCGGGCGACGGTGGGCGTCAGCCGAAGGCCGGCGTACGAGAGCCGGGAGTAGGGCTTGACGGCTCGACACCCGGGCTGCCAATACGCGCTCGCGCGGCGCCGGGTGCAAGCTTGCTTCGGTGACAACGTCGGCACGACGGCCCAGTAACTCCTGCGCATCCAGCAGCAGGCCGTCCAAGGCGAGGGCCCTGGTTCCCGGGGCCAGGTCCGCGCTTGTCGCTGCTGCGAAAGCACTCGAACGCGTCTGTGCCCAGAACGCCGTGCTGAGCCGAACGATTGCCCGCATCCCCCGGCTCGATCCGGAACCCGGGAGGTCCGGCAGTTAGCCGGGTCCTGGGCTACACTTTTGAAATTGACGGGGAGAGCGGGCATGGCGATTGTGGTCGAAAACCCGGGGAGCATTTTCACGGAGAGCGCCTATGCCCTCTACAACAGCATCAAGAACGCGGACCTGCCGCAAGCCTCGGGCCGGTATGGCATCGACGCCGGGGTCCGCACCGCGCTGATCGAGCTTGCCAGGACCGCCGTCACCCGCATCGGGTTGCAGGAAATCCACGCGAACAACATGACCGGCCTCTGCATCTGGGCAGGCGTGGTCACCACCAAATTCTTCGTACTGCGCAACCACATGCTGGACAGCCGTCTGGTCCGCGTGCGCGGCGACACAGGCCGGGCCGACCACTACTTCGTCGTCTCGGGCATGGGCACGCCAAAGGTTATCGCCGACATCACCTGCGGCCAGTTCTCCGGCGACAACAAGGCCGCTCCCGACTTCATCATCGGTCGCCTGCCCGACATCAAGCCGATCGCCAAGGCCATCGGTAACGTATTCGGCAAGACGCTCTATGACGCCTATGCGGTGGGTGCTGCCGCCAAGACCTTCGTGATCTGAACGCGCTTCAGAACGGCGTTGCTGTCCCATCAGCCTTTCCGGGGCTGTTCGTTTGCCTCACGAAGGCGAAGCAGGTGGTACATGCACAGCCGAGATGTCGCCGCTGACGCGATTCCGCGACCTGACTCAGTGCCGGCGACCCACCAGTGTTTTTGCGCCGACCTTCGCCCGGCATCAGCGCCTGCGCCAGACACTCGCCAGCCAGGGCTGCTGCTCCCGCGGCAGGCCCGCGGGACGGTAGAAGTGGTCCAACTCGTCGAAACCGGCGGCCATGACGAGGGCGCGCCAAGTTGGCCAGTCGTGGAATGCCCCGTAGCGCTCACCGCTCCAGCCCTCCCGCCCGTCACCGCGCGGGTTGGAACTGAACAGCACGCCACCCGGCCGCAGGCAGGCCTGGAGTTGTCGCAGCACCTGCGGCAACACCTGGCTGGGCACATGGAAAAGCACGGCATTGGCAAACACACCGTCGTAGCGTTGAGACCCGAGGTCGAGTTGCAGGAAGCTCTGCTCGAGGACCTCGCAGCCGCTATGGGCGCGTGCCAGCGCCGCCGCGCTGGGCGCGCCTTCCAGGCCGACCGCGCGATGGCCCAGCGCCTTGAAGGTTTGCAGGTCGCGCCCGGGACCGCAGCCGAAATCCAGCAGGTCAAACGGCGGCGGTCCGGGCATGTGCTGCAGCATCGCCGCGATGTTCTGGCTGACATCGTGGTCGCGCGTGCCTTCCCAGTAGCTCTGGGCGTGCTGCTCGTAGTGCGCCAGGGTGCGTGTGGCGATGTGTTGCAGGTTTTCGGGGCTCAGCGGCATGCCGCATCATTTCATGCCGGCGATGTCGCGACTGAGGACATCCCGATACACAGCCGCTGCTGCACGAATGCGGCCGTGCGGGCCAGGCCTGAGAATCCCGCAAGGCCGAACCATCCCTCGCTGCGGAGAACCACGAGTTGAGCCCATCCGCCAAGGCCCCCACCGCCGTTGGCCTGTACCTGGCCGGCGTGCAGTTCCTGTTCGCGGTCGGCTGGATCGTCTACGTGATCTATCTGCCGGCGTTGGCGGAGCAGGCCGGGCTGCCCAAGTCGGCAGTGCCCTGGCTGCTGCTGATGGACCAGCTGATCTTCGTCGCCTGCGACCTGGCGGTGGGCGTCTGGTCGGACCGGGCGGCGGGCGTGCTGGGTCGCATCGGCTGGTGGGTGCTGGGCGTCACCCTGTTGTCCACCGTGGCCTTCCTGGTGCTGCCCTGGGTGGCGCCGCGGGGATCACCGGGCCTGTTCGTGGCGATCACCGCGCTCTGGGCGGCCACCAGCGCGGCGTTGCGGGCACCCCCGCTTACCTTGCTGGGCCGATATGTGGCCAAGCCAGCCGTCCCCTGGCTGGTGAGCCTGGTGTTGCTGGGCACGGGAATCGCGTCCGCCATCGGCCCCTACCTGGGGTTGATGCTGAAGGGGCTGGACCCGCGGCTACCGTTCGCTCTGGCCGGGTTGTCGCTGGCCGCCATCACGGCCGGCATGGTGTGGGCCGAGCGCGCGCTTTCCCGACGCCGGGCCGCCGACCGAGCGGCCGGCGTGGAGACCGCGACGCCGCCGCCGGCTTCGCTCACCGGGCGCGATGGCGTGACGTCGATCCCCAGCTTCCTGCTGGCCGCCCTGCTGGCGGCGGCCGCCGCCCAGGTGCATGCCAATCTGGTGGCCGCGCCGCTGTACCTGCGCCATGCACCCGCATCGATGCTGCCGTTGCTGTTGCCGGTCTTCTGGGCCGGCTTCAATCTGGCACTGATGCCGGCGAGCCTGGCCGTCAGGCGTTTCGGCGCCTTGCCGGTGATGGCCGGCGGTGTGCTGGTGGCCGCCGCGTGCAGCGCGGGCGCGTGGAACGCCACCTCGCTGGAGGTTCTGCTGCCCCTGCAGGGCCTGGCCGGCGCGGCGTGGGGCGTCAGCCTGATGAGCGGGTTTTCGGCCGCCGTGTTCTTCGGTCGAGGGGGCCGCGAAGGCTTCATGGGTGGCGCACTCAACTCAGCCCTGGCGGCGGCGGCGTTTTCGCGCATCGCCGTCGTCACCTTCGTGGCGCCGGCGCCGGTGGTGGCCACGCAATGGGGCTGGGTCCCGGCTCTGCTCTTCGCCCTGAGTGCGGCACTGTTGTGTGCCATCTGGCGGCGCAGCCGCAGCGTCTGATCCATTCGCGGGCCCTTGTCATGACCCGCCGATTTGTCATCTATCAATCGATCTGGAGAACGGCGTGCTCAGCGGCCATTGGTGAGCGACTGGCAGCACTGCCGAATTCAGGGTGCGACGATCACCAATGTCGGAAAACAGGTTCTGAACCGGCTGGCATTCCGAGTCAGCAAAGGCCAGTCTTCCACCACCGCGTGGGCACCAATGAAGAAGCTGACGTCAGATATGTCCGAAAAAATCGCGGCTTGATCCGAAGGCTGCCAGGAAGGCGTGCTACATACGCGCTACTCCAGCAAGGAAGAACATCCCGAATGACCGCCATGAAGCATCCCCGATCACAAACAAGTTGCCATCGCGGGCTGGGCGTGGCGTCGCGCGGCGCCCTCCGCAACTTCTTGGCATGGGGGCTGAGCCTGCTCAGCAGCATGGCCCTGGCGCAAGATCTGTCCGGGGCTCAAGACCATCCATCGATCAAGCGGTTTGCCGGCTCGAGCATCGTCGCCTACGACCTGAAGCAGTTCGATTCGGTGGACATTCCCACCAGCCGCTTCGTCAAGTTCAACCTGAGCACCGGGAAACGCGAATACGCCGAAGCGCCCGTGGTGGCCGAAGGCCGGCGCACCCGCATCTGGTACGAAGCACCGGGCGAGACCAGCAGCGTGGAGGTGTTCCGGAACTATGCCGCCGAGCTCACCGCCCAGGGCTTCACCACGCTGTACGACTCCAGCAAGGATGCCCAGCGCGGCAAGTGGAACGGCTTCCTGAATGCCTACGGCTTCAACAAGGCGCCGCTGGCCACCAACCGCAGCCAGTTCGTGTTCACGGGGGCGTCGATGGCCGGCATCAACATGTTGTCGGCCAAACGCGAGCGCCAGGGGCAGACCACCTATGTGCAGCTGGTGACCGTTCAGTGGGAAAAGCCCGACATCACCTACAAGGCGCAGCGCGGCGCCTATGCGGCGCTCGACGTGGTGGACGTCGGCCAGCTCGTCCAGAACATGGTGAGCGTGAGCGCGGCAGACATGTCCAAGGCCATCGCGAGCACCGGGCGCATCGCGCTCTACGGCATCTTGTTCGACACCGCCAAAGCCACCCTCAAGCCCGAATCGGCCCCTGCGCTGGAAGAAATTGCCAAGCTCCTGAAAAGCAACCCCAACCTGCAACTGCGCGTGGTGGGGCATACCGACAACCAGGGCGCACTGGACACCAACATCGCGCTGTCGAAACGACGTGCCGAAGCCGTCACCGCGGCGCTGGCCAGCACCCATGGCATCGCAGCCGTTCGCCTGTCTGCCTTCGGTGTCGCCGACCTGGCCCCCGTGGCCAGCAACCGTGCCGAAGAAGGCCGCGCCAAGAATCGGCGGGTGGAGCTGGTGCCGCAGTAGCGGGCCGGGTGTCAGCCGCTGGTCTGCGCAGGCTCAATGCCGGTCCTCTTCAGGACCCATCTCATCACAGCACATCATTTGCAGCCGCTTCGTCCTCGTCCTCAGTGGTAGTCGTCCTCGAGCTGGTGTCGAACTGCAAGGATGTTGACCTTGTCTCCACCGTCGATTTCATAGAGCACAACGTAGCCACCGCCGCGAAAAGGGATGACCCGTTCTCGAACAAACGGACTCTGCCCGGCCTTGCGGAAGATGAAGGGCGAGCGGCTCAACTGCGTTTCGACCTGCTCCACGATCGTGTCGACGGCCTGTTGCGCAGTATCGAAATCATCGGCGGTCGCAGCTCGCTGCAACAGGAAATCGAACAGTCTGAAGAGGTCTTCACGGGCAGCGCCGGTATATCGAACCGCGAAGGCGCTGCTCATCGTTCAGTTCAGCCGAGCACCTGCTTGCGCCGCGCATCCAGCTTGCGCTGGAGTTCAGCGTGAACCTCTGCGGCCGGGTGGCAGACACCGGTGCGCCTGGCATCTTCGGATGCACGCAAGCCACGCGTGTTGAACTCGGCCTGCGCCAGTCGGCGATGGATGGTTTCTCGCACCGCGGTTTCGATCAGGCTGGTGAGCGTTTCACCTTCACGAAGCACACCCTCGGCGGCCTCGCGCAGTTCGGGATCGACGCGCAGGGATGGGAAGGTCGATGATTTCATCGTGCCGGGCATTTGCGTTGCATGTGCGACGCATCAATTTTATGCGAGTTCGCTCGGCTTTACAAACCATGCTCCCATCGACCCCGCCTGGCCAGCCGCACTGGACGCCGCAGCCATTGATAGATACCATTGGTACCTACCATTTGAAAAGGTCTTCCATGGACACCGCACGCCTCTTTCAGTCCGGCCGCAGCCAAGCCGTCCGGCTGCCCAAGGAATACCGCTTCGCCGGCACCGAGGTGGTGGTGAAGCACTTCGGCAACGGTGTGCTGCTGCTCCCGGTGGACGACCCGTGGAAAACCATGGAAGCAGGCTTGGCCGCATTCGAGCCCGGGTTCGTGCTCACGCGCGAGCAGCCGCCGGTGCAGCAGCGCCCGGCCATCGAGCCTGTCAGCGACGCCGCCGCGCCGGCTCCCGACGCCGCTGCGGCAAGGCGTCCATGATCCTGCTCGACACCAACATCTGCATCTACATCATCAACGCCCGCCCGCCGGCGGTGCTGGCGCGCTTCCAGCAGCACCGGCTGGGCGACGTCGGCCTGTGCAGCGTTGTGGCGGCCGAACTGGCTTATGGCGTGGCCAAGAGCGGCTCGGCGCGCAACCGGCAGGCGCTGGAAATGTTTCTGGCGCCGCTGGCTGTACTGCCCTTCGACGACGCCGCGTTCTGGGCCTACGGCACCCTGCGGGCCGACCTGGAACGCCGCGGCACCCCGATCGGCGCAATGGACACGATGATTGCCGCGCACGCCGTCAGTCAGCAGGCGCTGCTGGTCACCCACAACACGCGCGAGTTCGCGCAGGTCAGCGGGTTGCAATTGGCGGACTGGACCGCCGACACATGACCGCTTTCATTTAGATCGTGGTTCGCGAAGAGTGCGGGAGCCGCCTGAGCCCGCCGCAGTCTTCTGCATGGCCTTGATCTCGCTCGACAAGCGCTGGCTTGATTCAGCCAAGATCTGCAGATTGCGAATCACCGCGTCTTGCACCAGACGCGAGGCGTCGAATCGGGAACGTTCGGCGTTGGTGTACTCGCTGATCTGGTCCAGGCAATCGCGCATGTGCGCGAGCAATACCCGGTCGGCGTCGGCGCCTGGATTCACAGCGGCACCGCGTCTGCCAATACGCGCTCGCGCAGCGCCGGGTGCAGGCCCGCTTCGGTGACAACGTCGACTCGACGACCCAACAATTCCTGCGCATCCATCAACAGGCCACCCAAGGCGAGGGCGCTGGTTCCAGGGGCCAGGGTCACCAGCAGATCGACGTCACTGCTGTCTGTGGCATCACCACGGCTCATCGAGCCGAAAACCCGGACGGCCGTGACGCCACGGCTGCGCGCCAGTGCCAGCAAATCGGCGCGATGGGTTTCGATCAGCGGGTGCATGGAAGGAAGTGTAGCGATGCGGGGCCGACAGCCGCACCAAAAGGAACGGCGCCATCGTGGGCCTCGAGACCGTAGATCCGCACTCCGCATGGGTTGCGAACCCGGTGACGAGCGGGCAGTGCACGAGCAAGGTCTGGGCAGAGGCCCACCCCACCTCAGGGCGCAACGACTTCCAGCGTCGGAAAGAAGCTTCTGAACCGGCTGGCATCCCGAGTCAGCAAAGGCCAGTCTTCCACCACCGCGTGGGCACCAATGAAGAAGTCGGGCAGCACCTGCAGCTTGCTGCCCCCTCGTTTTCGATATTGGGCATAGGCCTTGGCCACCAGAAAAAGGGCCGGCCGCGGAATCTCGCGAAATTGCAGATCCAGCCTGGATACGACACCGTCCAGCCCTTCGAGCGTCGAGACTGGGCCGCTTCACCGGGCTAGCTGGCCCATCTGCGAATGCGGGCCACAAGGCTTCGCTGTGTCACGGTGTCCACACCTCGCTCGTCCAACGGGATCAGCGGTACCTTGGACAACGCCGCCTCGACGTCGACATAGCCGTACTTCAGCAGCGCTTGGCAGAAATCTCGGTCCTTCTCGCGGCCGGCGACTGCCTTGGCCAAGAACAGGTCCAGGACGCCCAGGCAATAGCCCGCATAGCCCAAGGTGTTCTCGTTCTGGATCTTGTTCACGCGAGTCATCCAGTCGCTGGGAAGCTTCGCCAGGTTCGGGTTGACCCCTTCCGCGTAGTACCCGTTGGCCATATGGAAATCAGAAAACTCCCCGATGGCCCCATCGATCTCGTCGATCAGATGCGGCGCATTCATCGGGTACACATCCGCTTCCATCGAAGCTGTGAACTCATTCGGAGGGTTCGGGTCACATCCGAGAATCGACTGCGAACCCACGATGAAGTCGTCCTGGTTTGTGATGGCGGCGCAGGCCCTGATGATGTGCTCCAGCTGCTCGCGGGTCATGCACCGACTACCTTCTTGTTTGCATCCGGCCCGATGGCGGGGCCCTCTCGCTGATCGCCAGGCATGTCGAAAGGTCCGAACGACGGGCTCTCCAGCACGACGCCTTTGCGGTGCATCGCGAATTGCTCCAGGATCCCGCGGCGGACCTCATCCGGTACGACAGCACCCAGCGGCGATGCCTGGCGCAGCTGCTGAGCCCGCGCCGTCGACGCCATCACCTTTTGCCACGATGAGTTGGCCAGTATGGCCACCCAGTCGCGCCATAGGCTCATGGAGCGTGATGTGGGCTGGCT
The DNA here is from genome assembly GCA_031398385.1 of Ideonella sp. Classification (GTDB taxonomy): domain Bacteria; phylum Pseudomonadota; class Gammaproteobacteria; order Burkholderiales; family Burkholderiaceae_C; genus Ideonella_A. The sequence goes on along the minus strand of JANNNE010000297.1, from coordinate 2,096 downwards.
GTTCATCCACCCGGCAAGCGTGCGCTTTGCCTTCTCGGCCAGCTGCGGGTTCTGCTTGATGAGGCGCACGGCCTCCTCGTGCAGCACGATGCTCAGCAGGTCCTGCGTCTGGTGCCTGGCCGAGGATGGACCGATCTCAACCTTCACCGTCGGCGGCAGCCGCCTGGTTCGCGCGGCGGCCGAACCGGGTGGCGCCGGCGAGAGGGTGCCGCCGGCCAGCAGGGCCAACTCGCCGTTGACGCCCAGCACCGCCATCACGCGAAGGTAGGTGCCGATGGACGGGGATGGATCCCCCGACTCGACCGACCGCAGCGTCTTGCGGGTCATGCCCGCGGCCAACGCCAGCTGCTCAGCGGTCATCCCGCGAGCCATTCTCAAATCACGCAAGCGGTCACCCAGCTGCAGAAGCAGGTGCCGATTCAGCATGGATGTGTCGGTGCTCATACGGGTCGTATAGTACCCAAAATATGATTTTATGGATACTATAAGACCCATTTGATCGAACACAAAGGATGACAGTATCTTTCTGGAGCCGCAGTCGGACACCCAGCTGAATTGGTTGTGTCCCGTCTGTCAACAGACCCGTAAGCCCTCAAGATGGTCCGTCGCTCTCCCCGTGGAAAGCACCGAGCCGTCTGGTTCTCGGAGTCGTATTCACTGGACGATGAAGTGGTGGATGACACCACACACGACTACACATCAATATTCGCCGCCCGCAACGCATTCGTCTCGATAAATTCCCGCCGCGGCTCGACCTCATCGCCCATCAGCATCGTGAACACCCGATCGGCCTCGATCGCATCGTCGATCTGCACCCGCAGCAGCCGCCGCACTGCCGGGTCCATCGTCGTTTCCCACAGCTGCATCGGGTTCATCTCGCCCAGCCCCTTGTAGCGCTGGCGGCCGACGGCGTTTTCGGCCTGGCCGATCAGCCAGGCCATGGCTTCGCGGAAGTCGCTGACTTTCGCTTCCTTCTGGCGCTCGCCTTCGCCGCGCTTGATGGTGGCGTCTTCGCCCACCAGGCCCTTGAAGGTCTTGCCTGCGGTGCTCAGCACTTCGTAATCGGCACCGTGCACGAAGTCAGCCGTGAGCACGCTGCTTTTCACGTTGCCGTGTTGCATGCGGCTGATGCGCAGGATGTGTTTGTCGCTGCGTTCGTCGAATTCGGCGGTCACCTCGGCGTCGTGCAGCGCGGCCTCCAGGCCGATGGCTGACTGCTCGGCTGCGGCCAGGGTGTCCAGATCCAGGTGCTGGCCGTCGGCGATGGCGCGCAGCGCCTCGACGTCCATCCATTTCGACAGCCGTTTGACCACGTTGTTGGCCAGCACATAGCTGCGTGCCAGCGCTTCCAGCGTTTCGCCCTGCAGCACGGCGGCGCTGCCGTCCGTGGCGGCGGTGCCGGTTTCGAGCTTGGCATCGGTCAGCGCCACCTTCAGCAGAAAGGCGTCCAGGTCGCTGCCGTCCTTCAGGTATTCCTCGTGTTTGCCGACCTTGACCTTGTACAGCGGCGGCTGCGCGATGTAGATGTGGCCCTGCTCCACCAGCTCGGGCATCTGGCGGTAGAAGAAGGTCAGCAGCAGCGTGCGGATGTGTGCGCCGTCCACGTCGGCGTCGGTCATGATGATGATGCGGTGGTAGCGCAGCTTGGCCACGTCAAAATCGTCGCCGCCCGAACCCTTGCCGATGCCGGTGCCCAGGGCGGTGATCAGCGTCAGGATCTCGTTGCTGGTCAGCAGCTTTTCGAAGCGCGCCTTTTCCACGTTCAGGATCTTGCCGCGCAGCGGCAGGATCGCCTGGAACTTGCGGTCGCGGCCCTGCTTGGCGCTGCCACCGGCCGAGTCGCCCTCGACGATGTAGATCTCGCACAGCGCCGGATCCTTCTCCTGGCAATCGGCCAGCTTGCCGGGCAGGCCCATGCCGTCGAGCACGCCTTTGCGGCGTGTCATCTCGCGCGCCTTGCGGGCGGCTTCGCGGGCACGTGCCGCATCGACGATCTTGCTGCAGATGATCTTGGCGTCGGTCGGGTTCTCGAGCAGGTAGTCGTTCAGCGCCTTGCTGACCACGTCTTCAACCGGGCCGCGCACCTCGCTGCTGAC
>JANNNE010000259.1:0-3089 GCA_031398385.1 Ideonella sp. | reverse complement strand
CCGCCGTGGATGAACACCAGCACCGGCGAGCCGCTCGCAGCGGCCGGAAAGACATCCAGCGTTTCGGCCGACGACGGCCCGTAGGCGATGTCCAGCTCAGCGGTCATCCGGCTGCGCGCCAGCTCGGAAGTTTCGGTCCAGCGCGCCACAATCGCCGGATGCTCGGGCACGTTGGCACGGTTGTCGTACTGGCGCTCCAGCCAGGCGGTATCCCAAACGGTCATGCGTTCTCCGGGGTCGACAGAAAGGAAAGATTGTTGTAGCCCGGTTTCTACCCCGCCGCCGGCGCCGCGCCAAGAGGGACTCGCCGCAATTTGATAAACTCGAACCCGCAGTGGGGGGGTAGCTCAGCTGGGAGAGCGTCGCGTTCGCAATGCGAAGGTCGGGAGTTCGATCCTCCTCCTCTCCACCACTTATCCAGGTTTCATGCGCGTTGCAGCGGGTTTGTGTGCTCTTCCCGCCAACTAGCCCACCAACCTTCAACCTGGTTGGATTCGAGCCGTTTCGGCCGGACGACGCCGACTCGTCACGTCAATTGTCACGGCGTACCGTCACGAGCAAATATGCAGAGCAGACTGGTCAAAGCGGGCCTTGTGAGCCTTGCCTTCGTGCTCGCCGTCACTTGCGCACTTCTGTCGGTGCTTGTCGAGCGCACCGGCCCCGAACTCGTGCAATACGGCGACCTGTGCGGTCCAAACCACAATGATCCTTGCTACCAGGCCGCGCTAAAGGGTGGGTTTCCCTTTGCGTATCTGTTTGATGCTCCCGGGGTGTCCAGAGAACGCCGACTGGCGTTTGGCGAAGATACCCTGCGCGCAAAAGCCTTGGTCCTCGACATAAGCGTGTACTTCGCTGTCATTTTGCTAGCCGGCGTAGCCATCTCGCGCGGTTGGTTCGCCAACATTCATGCCCGCAAACATGGCGACGCTTAACCCTTCCTCGCACCCGCCGTGCTACAGCGAGCTTCGCCCGCTCCCAACGTAAACTGAAGCAAATTCTGGAGCACCGCATGCGTGACCTCGTCGCCGAACTGTCCGCTCGAGCAAGAGCACTTCCCCCGGAAGAGCGCGCTCGCCTCGCCGAAGAACTGCTGGCGAGTCTCGATCCTCACGATGCCGAGGTAGAAGCCGCTTGGGATGAAGAGCTTCGTCGCCGCATCGACGAGGTTGAGCATGGTACCGTTCAATTGATTCCAGCCGATCAAGCGTTTGCCCAAGTCAGGCGCGCACTCGGAGGGTGAAACCGACCACCTTTCACCCTGAAGCACTGGCTGAACTTCAAGAGCAGGCCGTCTTCTACGAGGAGCGCAGTGCCGGTCTGGGTGAGAGGTTTGCTGCGCAGGTGAGGCTGCGGTCGGCCTCGCAGCGTCCATGCCGGGTATCGGCAGTCCGTATCGGCATGGCACTCGCAGAGTATTTCCCAAAGACTTTCCGCACTCAGTTGTTTACCGCGAGACGACGGACACGTTGATCATCCTTGCCAATGCGCCGTTCAGGCGCAAACCTGCCTACTGGCGGCACAGGAAGTGATGACCATCCCGTCGAGCGAACGGGACACCTGCAGTCCGCCAAGTCAGAGCCGGGGGTACGCCTTGACGCGGGCCTTGCGGGTTGCGGAGGGCTTGCCAACTGGGTCATCGCGGGCCGTCCTGTCCGCGCGGCGCATCCGAAGGCTGGGGCCGAAGCATCAGCCGTCATCAGCGGCTGGCGGGCTGATCAGGGCTGAGGCGCGGTCGCTGCGGTCACCGCGATAACGCCGCGTCGGCTGCGCATGGCCAGGCCGATGCGATCCAGTTCGACATCACTCAGCAAGCGGGTCGCCAAGGGCAGCAGTTCGGCTTCCTCGCGGGCAATGTGCTGCTCGTACAGCTGCACGAAGCCCGGGACATCGGCGTCGGTCAGGGTTGAGGCGATGCCTTCGGCGACTTGAAGCAATCGCTGGCGCAAGGCGGCCCAGCGTTGTTCGAGCATACGGTGATCACTGCACAGCGACGCGGTCAGCTCGCGCAGGCACACCGCATCGGAGCCAGCCATGGACTCCAGCAGGGCGGGAAACAGATCCTGCTCCTCGTCCTCGTGATGGTGGCGCGCTGCTGTATCGAAGTAGTGCATGACGGCACTCGCTGCTTCCTGCGCAGGGCGGTCCGCGCCATGGGTCTGCAGGTGGCTGACCAGGCGCAGCAGGGTTTCGCACTGGTGCTGCACGCGCCCATGGCAGGCTGCCAGCATTTCCAGCGGGACTTCGAAGCCGACAGCAGGGGCGCTGTGGCCGGGCAGTGTCAGGGCCATGGTGAGATTGCTCTTGTCGAACCTCAGGCGCTGCGGCCCGGGCGTGCGACGCGCCGCGAGGTCGGTGCGGCCACCACCGCAGGCAGCATGCGGCCCGCGGGCGATCGGTTGGACTTGGCGCCAGTCGCTGACAAGCCTTGCAGGCCTTGTGTCATATCCGCCAGCGTGGCGCCGTCCAGAGCCTTGAAGTAGCCTGCCAGCGCGTCGTTGAAGAGGTGCTTCAGCCGGCAGCTCGGCGTCAGCGTGCAGGCGTTGGTGGTGGCGTCGAAACACTCCACCAGCCTGAAGTCGGTCTCGGTGGCGCGCACCACATCGCCAATGCGGATGCTCTCGGGCTCGGCCAGCAGCCGCAGGCCACCGCCGCGGCCCCGGGTGGTTTCGAGCAATCCCTGCCGGGCCAAGTCGTTGACGACCTTCATCAAGTGGTTCTTCGACAACCCGTGGTGCTCGGCCAGTTCGCCGATCGTCACCAGGCGGTCCCGGTGCGCCGCGCAGTACATCAGCACCCGCAGGGTGTAGTCGGTGTATTCGGACAAGCGCATGGAAATCCTCAAAGATGCACGCAGTGTATTGCTTTAAAGGCGGCAAGTCATTAACATGTACGCATGCTGCATCTTTTATCCGATAGCCCAGTTTGCAGGCCCCATGGATGGTGCGCGCGGTCATGACGAAGCCGATTCCCGCTATCCCCCTGGTCGCCACGGGTGCCCCGCAGCGCGTCGCCGCGCCCGCTTCCAGCGCGCAGTTCCCCTTGCCCGGCTGGCCGCTGTTTCGCCTCGGATTCCGGCCGTTCTACCTGGG
>JANNNE010000221.1:0-3249 GCA_031398385.1 Ideonella sp. | reverse complement strand
AGACGCCGCGCCACACTGCCGTGGTCGATCCGTTCGGCGCGGGCGCGCCACACGCCGCGCCCGGTCTCGGCCTGCAGCTGGAACGAGGCGAAGCGAACGATATCGGCATTGGCGACGAAAAACGCCGTCAGCGCGGGAATCTCGTCGAAGTTGCCCGCATGCACGGTGGTGTTGAAGAAGACGCTGAGGGGCAGGCCGCGCGCGCGTTCGAGGTATTCGCTGCGCAAGGCATTCAGTTCGGACTCGGTGGCGTATCCCGCGCGTTGCTGCGTGGTATCGACATGGAATGCCACGTCGGTCAGCCCGGCCTCGGCCAGTTCGGTCAGCAACTCGCGGGTCGCCTTGATGCCGTTGGTGAACAGCGAGGCACGCAGGCCCAGGCCGGCGAGCTTGCGCACGATGGCGACCAACTCGTCGCGCCGACGCAGCGTTGGTTCACCGCCCGAAACCTGCACATCGGTGCCGGGGCCGTAGTGCCGGTGAATCGTGTCGATGCGCCGATAGATTTCATCGAGTGGGAAATCGAGCACCGCCTCGGCCGATTCGCTCAGGTAACACAAGGTGCAGTCGAGGTTGCAGCGCTGGGTGATTTCCAGCGACACACAGGCCACCGGCCAGCGCCGTCCGCCCATCTGTTGCGGCTGCCACTGGCCGGTGCGCTGCATGCGCTGGCGCATGTCGCCCCGCGGATCGTCGAGCGGAGCCAGCGTTGGCCGAACCGATGCCGCATCGAACGCGGTGCTCATGTCGTGAGACGGGCCATTGACACTTCCAGGGCTGGTACGCGGTCCCTGCCCGTTTCCAGCGGAAGGGCAGACTTCGGGACCGATTGGTCGCGGCGATTCTCGCCTGCTTACAAGAATGCGTCCGAACCGAGCCGTCGCAAGGCTTCGATGCTTCAGCGGCAGGTCAGGATGCCGGCCTGCGACGTACAAAGACCTGGTGGTCCGGCCAGATTCGGGCCGCTGCGCATCAGATATTGCCCTTCGCTGTTCCAGCAACCCGCAGGGTCGCAGCTGGTGATGCGCGACAGCGGCGGGCGGGTTTCGAGCGGCGGCGACGCAGGGACCTGCTGCGGCCGCAGTGGCGGCGCCGTCTGGCGCGACCCGGTCGGGGGAATCAGTTGCCCCAGCGAAGCTGGTTGGGACGCTTGGCGCAGCGCTGAGGGCGATGAAGCCTCGACCGGCGGCGTGATCGGCGTCACCGACAGTGGAAACTGAGCGCGCGGGCTTGCCAGCGCTTGATCCGAAGCACCGCCCAGGCAAGCCTTGGCGGCCTGGCGGCGCGCAACATCGAGCGCGTTGCGCGGGCCGGCAGCGGTGCCGCGGGTGCCGCCGTCCCGCAGGCGCGCTGCGCGTTGCGCCTCTTCACGCGAGTAGAGCTGATCGAGCGCCTGCCGACAGGCGGCGTCGTCAGCCTTGAGCGGCTTCGACGTTTGCGCTTGCGCCAGACCGGCTGACGAGCCGACGATTGCCAGCAGCAGGGTGAGACGGGGCAGGTCCATCGGGGTTCGACGGATCGCCCGGCCGATGGTTCAATCCGTCGCCTGTCGCCTGTCGTCCTGTCGTCCGGCGCGCCCGCTACTCGCGGTCGATGGCCAGCTTGCCCGGGCCGAGAGCTGCCAGCAGGAACAGGCCACCAGCCACCGACAGGTTTTTCATGAACATCAGCTGCTGGACCATGTGCTGTTCCGGTGGAACGGCCCAGAATTTGTGAAACAGCACGCTGGCCGCGATCGTGAACAACCCCAGCGCCAGTGCGGCCCAGCGTGCCTGGAAGCCCGCCATGATCGCCAGGCCACCGAACAATTCGAGCAGGCCCACCATCACCGCGAGCAGCATCGGAAACGGCAATCCGCCACTGGCGATGTAGTTGGCCGTGCCTTCGAGGTTGCCGAGCTTGCCAAAGCCGGCCACGACGAACATCAGCGCCAGCAGCACACGTCCGGCGATGGATAGGGGTGCTTTCAAGGTTTCGAACATGAGGAGTTCTCCGGGGGCCGTCAAGCCATTCGACTGTGTGGTTGGTCAGCGGAAGATTCCGCTGATGCGATGCAGGAAGCTTAGCGGTCGTGCTCTCCGGGGCAGGCGAAGCGGCTTGTCGGCAGCATTCAAAAGCTTTGAGCGACAGCGGACCACCGGGACTGCATGCTGAATCGCAACCCCAAGGCAGGCGTGTCAGATTGCGAGCCGAGATGCGGCGGCCGGCCGTCAGGTATCCGCGCTGCCTTACGATAGCCTCAGGTATCCAGGATGGTTGCCCCATGTCCAGACCCTTGTTGATCGGTGTTTCCGCGCGCATCTACTACCCGAGCCTGCCGGTGCTCGATCTCGGCGGGGTGTGGACACGCACGCTGCACTACCTGGAGCAATCGGTGGCGCACTGGGTGATTTCGCGCGAGGTGCTGCCGGTGATGATTCCGGCGGTCGACCGGCAAAGCCTGGTCAAGCGCACCGACATCAGCCTGCACGTGTATGCCGAGATGCTCGACGGCCTGCTGCTGCAGGGCGGCAACGACATCGCACCCGAGAGTTACGGCGAATCTCCGTTGCATCCCGATTGGGCCGGCGACCGGATTCGCGACCGCTACGAGATCGAACTGGTCGATGCCTTCATCGAGGCCGGCAAGCCGGTGCTCGGCATCTGCCGCGGCTGCCAGCTGATCAATGTGGCGTTCGGCGGTACCCTTTACCAGGACATTCCGACCCAGCGGCCCGATGCCTTGGCGCACCTCGACAAGTCGAAATACGAACACCAGTTTCACGATGTCGAATTGGTGGAGGGGACACACTTGTCGGGCTTGTATCCCGGCATCCGCACCGCCGCTATCAATTCGATCCATCATCAGGCGATCAAGGACCTGGCGCCGGATCTCGTGGTCGAGGCGCGATCGATTCCGGATGGCATCGTCGAGGCGGTGCGCTGGCGCGGGGCCGGGCATGTATTCGGCATGCAGTGGCACCCCGAGTTTCTGGTCCAGCAGGATTGGCACGATACCCAGCTCGACGGGCATCCGATCCTGAATGATTTTTTGCAGGCTGCGCGGCAGCGGCGTGATCAGCCGGTCAGCACCTGATTGCGAATGTTGAACCGAATTCTGTTGTAGGAGCGGCGTAGGAGCGGCTTCAGCCCCGATTTTAGGCCGTGCGCCACTTCAGGAAACGCGGCGGAAGCCGCTCCCACAGCAAGCCAATAAGCTACTGCAATCAGGGGCTGTACGGCTGTTAAAGCCGCAGCCGCGCAGCCGGC
>JANNNE010000201.1:0-13157 GCA_031398385.1 Ideonella sp. | reverse complement strand
GCCAGCGCAGTCATGCTCTTGCCGCAGCCCGATTCACCGACCAGCGCAAAAGTCTCGCCACGGCTGATCGCCAGGCTGAGTCCGTCGATCGCCTTGACGATGCCGGATTCGGCGTCGATCGCCACTTTCAGATCGGTGATTCTCAACATGTCGTGTGCAGACCGCGGGTATTTTGTGGGAGCGCCTTCAGGCGCGATCCCCGCGCGCCGCACGCTGTTCGAAGGCAGGCTGTTGTCGATCGACCGCTCATACCGTGGTCCGCCGGGCACCCGGCAAGGCGATGCGTTTGGGCCGGAACGAATGGGCGCGCGGATCGAAGGCATCGCGCACGCCATCGGCAAACAAGTTGGCTGCCAGCACCAGCGTCACCATGAAGCCGAAGGCCGCCGCAAACGACCACCAGACCACCGGATCGCGGCTCATCTCGTTGCGCGCCAGATTGATCATGCCGCCGAAGCTGTTCATCGACGGATCGACACCGACGCCGACATACGACAACACCGCCTCGTACAGGATCAATGAAGAGAACTCGAGCACAGTGACGATCAGCATCAGGTGCGCGACATTCGGAAAGACATGGCGCACCATGATGCGGCCATCGCTGACACCGAAAGCATTGGCAGCCTGGATGAATTCGAGCTCGCGCAGCTTCAGGGTCTCGCCGCGCAGCAATCGGCACAGGCCGGCCCAGCCGGTCAGGCCGAGCACCGCACACAACAGGAACAATTTCAGATCGGCACGTTCGGCGCCGGTCTCGAACAGATCGGGGTTCTTGTCGAGAAACACCTGCACCATCAGCACGCAGGCGGCAATCAGCAACACGTTAGGAACCGACGACAACACCGTATAGATATATTGCACGACCTCGTCGACCCAGCCGCGGAAATAACCCGCCATGATGCCCAACACCACCGCAAGCGGCAACGTCGCGACAGTAGCCAATGTGCCGATCACGAAGGCGGTGCGAATGCTCTTGAGCGCCTGGTACAACACATCGTTGCCGGTCAGATCGGTACCCAGCACGTGGTAGTGGCCCATCAAGGCAACGGTCGGTCCGATCAGCAGCGACAAGGCCACGATCGTAAGCAACGCGACCCGCCACGGAATCTGTCCTTCGCCGCGCGAAATCGCCGCCGCGGTGTCGCGCCAGGACGCGCGATGACTGCGCGCGATTAGCGCCACCAGGACCGCGCAAAGCAAAGCCGCGATCACGATGCCGATGCCCACGCCGACCACGAAACGGCTCGCCACGTCGCCCGCCCATTGGTTGGCCGGATCCTTCAGGTGCGCGCCGCCATGAACCAGGCGCGGCGCGACCCGCGTCGGCTCGCCATTCACGTCGACCGTCTCCTTCGTGAAGCCGATATAGGCGAGCGGACGTGAATAGGTGGCTTCGCGGGATTCGATCAGGCGCCCCAGCATCGCATCGAGCACCGATCGCGTACGGGTATCGTAGGCCGCCCCCTGCGAGGTTTCAACGCGCGGCAGCAGAGGCCGATAGTGCAGGCTGTCGAGCAGCGTGACCAACAGGCACAACAGCAGGATCACCGAAGACGCCAGTGCCGGCGCATCGCGAAACACCTTGCGCCAGTTGGCCGACAGCCCGGGGCTGCGCACGACGTAGATGCCGTAGCCGACCAGGCAGATCAGCAGCAGCCACATCGATACATCGGTCCAGAGCAGTACAAACTTGGGCATCGTTCGATTTCTCGCTCAGGACAGGCGCACGCGTGGATCGGCCCAGGTGTAGGCGATGTCGATCAGGATATAGGTCGAGATATAGAGCAGCGAGCCGAGAAACACCATGGTTCGCACGATCGCGAAATCCTGCTTGCCGATGGCCTCGATCACGTAGGCGCCGAGTCCCGGCAAGCCGAAGAAGCTCTCGAACACCAGACTGCCGAGAAACACATACGGCAGGTAGCTGCCGGCGCTGGTGATGATCGGAATGAGTGCATTGCGCAGCACATGGCGGAACAGCACCGCCATCTCGGCCAGGCCCTTGGCACGCGCGGTACGGACGTAGTCCTTGCCGATTTCCTCGAGGAACATCGCGCGATACAGGCGCGCCTCGCCGCCGAGCCGGGCCAGCAGCGACAACGCAATCGGCAGGATCAGGAACTTGATCGCATCCAGCCCCGGTGCATAACCGGAGATCGGCGCCAGTTTCAGCACCCGCGAGAACAGGAACTGCCCGACGATGATGTAGAACAGGCTGGAGATCGACAACATCAACACGCAGGTCACGACACCCCAGAAATCGAGCCTCGAATTGCGGAACATCACCAGCAGCAGCGCAAAGCTGGTACTGGCGATCACCTGCAGGATGAACAGCGGCAAGGCCATCTGGATGCTGACCCACATCCGCGAACTGACCTCATGCCCGATGTCGCCGGCACTCTCCGAATCGGCGCGGCCGAAATCGAGGCTGAACAGCGACACCGATCGATCCCAGAAGATCGTATCGGTGTAGCGCTCGGTGCCGCTGCGCCCGGGGTTGACGTACAGCGGCTTGTCGTAGCCTCGCTCGGATTTCCATTTTTCAATCACCTGCTGGGTGACCCGTTTGCCGCCGATGTTCAGGCGTGCCATGTCGTCCGGCGTGTTGATCGTGAAGAACAGAAAGAAGGTCGCCAGGTTGACGCCCAACAGCACCAGAGCGCCGTAGGCGACGCGACGAATCAGATAAGAAAACATGCAGGCGGGGCGGCAGCTTCGGAAGGAAAAAATTGATGCGGCATCAGCTGCTCGCGCTCAGGCCACAGCCGTCTCGCCGCGGGCATTCATGCGTTCGCGCCGCCGCAGGCTGCGCATGGCAACCGCCAGCAGCGCAACCAAAGCGAGGCCGACGAAGATCATCGGCCACCAGACCGGATCATTCCATTGCTTCTGCCGCTTGACCCGTTCGGCGACGTCCAGCCGCAGGTAGCGCCCGGAGTCACGGATCAGGATCGCCGCCTTGTTGTTGTGGACCCAGGACTGGACAGCGGCCGACGCATACGGAAAAAAGCCGAAGGTCCACGGCGCATCCAGCTGCACGATCTTCACCATCTCGTCGATCACCGCCTGCTTCTGCGGACCATCGTCGAGCATCTTCAGTTGCTGGAACAACTTGTCGTATTCGGGATTGGCGTAGTTGGAGGTGTTCTCGCCGTCGTATTTGGTCTTGCCGTTCGGCCCGTACAGCAGGAACATGAAGTTTTCGGCATCCGGATAGTCGGCATTCCAGCCCAGCCAGTAGACCTGATAGGTACCCTTGCGCACCTTGTCCTGGAATTGGCTGTTTTCGGTGGCGCGCACCTCGAGCTGGATATCGAGCTTGGCAAACTGCCGCACCACCCAATCGATCTCGGGCTTGCGCTCCGGAGTGGCCGGTGCATAGAAGTCGTAGTTGATGACCAGCGGCTTGCCGGTCTTGGCGTCACGCCCGTCCGGATAACCCGCCTCCGCCAGCAGCTTCTTGGCCTCGGCTATCGAGCGACGCACGATCTTGCCGTCGACCACCTTGTGGGTGACCGGGTTGACACCTTCGAGCGTGCCGTGGCGCGAACCCTCGATGCCGTCCGGCAGCGGGCTCATGGCGGTATCGCCAGCCTTCTTCGGAAAGATCTTCGCGTATTGCTCGTAGTCGATCGCGATCGACAGCGCCTGTCGCAGCTTGCGGTTGCGCTCTCGCTGCTCGGGCGTATCGCCCCAACCGATGGTCGGATCGAGCATGTTGAAACCGATGAAATAGCTGTTGACGTCGGACGACTGCGCGAGCCGGAAACCCTTGTCGAGATATTCCTGCCGGACCTCCTCGGAGTCCTGCATCGCGACCCGATAGTCCATGCCGGTGTCGGTGCGCTCGAAAACCTGCAGGTCGTAGAAGCCCTGACGGAACTTGCCGCGCATCGGCACCGATTCGCGGTCAATGGTGGAGATCAGGGTATCGACGAACGGCGTCGGCTTGCCGCAATCGTCAAGCAGGCCGGCGGCCTTGTCTTCGGGCATACCTTCGCAGGGATAAGGTTCACCGCGGTAGTTCGGGTTGCGCTTCATCACATGCCGCCGGTCCTTCACGTACTCGATCATCATGTATGGCCCGGTGCCGACCGGCCAGGTGTCCAGGGTCAGCCCGACTTGCGCCATGCCCGGCTGTGCATAGAAGGCGTCGGCTTCCCACGGCACCGGTGCCATGAAGGTCATCTGCATCCAGTAGCTCCACTGCGGATATTTGCCATGCAGGCGGATCCGCAGCAGGTGTTTTTCCGGCGCCGTCGCGCCGGCCAGCGGCCAGCGGCGGAAATCGAGGAACGGCTTGTCGAGGCTGGCCGGGTCCAGTCCCGCGCGCAACTTCTCGTCTTCGGCCTTGATCAAGGGGCCGTATTCCTTCAGGCCGATCACATATTCGGCAAAGATCGGGTAGATCGGCGTGGTGATGCGGGTCGTGGCGTGGCGTTTCAACGCATACGCGTAGTCCTCGGCCACCAGTTCACGGGTGCCGGTGTGTTCGAAATCCCACGGCGTGCGGCGGCCGCCGAGCTCGTCGGATTTCATCGTGTGATAGCGGAGTTTTCCTTGCTCGTCCTTCGCGAATGCAGGATGCGGCTGGAACAGGATGCCAGGCTTGATCCGGACGTCGTAGACGCTTTCCGCCACCAGCTCACCCGGCGCATCCGCTGGCAGCGGTTTGCCGTCCTTGTCGAGATAGATCGGCTTGACCACCTCGGTGGCGGTTTTGGGTACCAACACGAATGGCCGCTTCAGATAGTGGTAGCCGTACAGCGGCTCGTAGATCTGATAGGTGTAGGCGGTGTCGTTGCTCCAGTACGACGCGGTCGGATCCAGGTGGCGCGGCGAACTCTCGATCACGCCGCTGAACAGCGTATTGGTCGCCGCAGCGCCTTCGGGCCACGGATTGTTGTTGCACGCAGCCAGTGCGAGCACGGCCATGCCGGCCAGCCACCGAACCGCGGCGTTTGCCCGACGGCGAGCGCCGCTTGCGGCAACCGAAGCATGATCTGAACGCATCAGGAATCCCAATTTGCAATCGACACCGCAGGCTTGAGCGGTGCACTCACAAAACAATGTGCCTCCGACCGCGCCGGCTTTTGACCGGTCAGCCACGAGGCACCAGCCGAATCATAAGCGCGACGCCGTGTGGCGTTGCAGATGATGAACCCTGTCCCCACGATCACCCCGTGCCACTACCAACCGACCAGCACGTCGCGACCCTGCACCAGCAACTGCACCCGCGCGCCGAGCGGCAGGCTGACCTTGGTCGGCACATGACCGAACGGCAGGCCGGTGAGGATCGGGGTCGACGTGACACTGCGCAACTGCGCCAGCATGGTCTTCAACGAATAGCCTCGGTCGAGTGGCGACTTTTTCCAGCCTGTGAATTCGCCGAGCAGGATCGCCTTCTGCGCATCGAGCACCCCGCTCTGCTGCAATTGCAGCAGGCTGCGCTCGATCCGATACGGATGTTCATTCACATCCTCGAGAAACAGGATGCCGCCCTTGGTGACATCGGAGCGCGGCCAGTGCCGGGTGCCGAGCAGCGAATTGACGATGGCGAGGTTGCCGCCCCACAAGGTTCCGCGCACCTGCAGGCCGTCGAAACCGGCTTCGCTGCGAAATCCGATCGCTTCCAGCTCGCCGCTCATCGCTTCGACGAAACAGTCGCGGGTTACCTCGTCGACGCCACCGGCTACCTCGGCGCGGCCGAAATCAGCACACGCCAGCGGCCCCGCCCAACTGCGGCCGGCGTTGCGCCCCAGGTGCGCCAGCAGTCCGAGCTGCAGCGCGGTGTTGTCGCTGTGGCCAACCCAGCGGGTGCCGCGTTCGATGCTGCTCGCCATCAGCGCCCAGTCGATCCGGTCGAGCAGCCGCGTCAGCCCGTAGCCGCCACGCGTGGCCATCGCAATGCCGGGTGCGGCCTCGGCGACCCGGTGCAGCGCCGCCAGCCGTTCGTCGTCTTTGCCGGCAAAGCGTTGACGTTTGCGCAGTGCCGCCGGATCGACCGAGACCTGAAAGCCAAGCTCGCCGAGCCGGCGCACCGCCAGCTTCAGCGGTGCGGCCTGGGCGACCACGCCCGACGGGCTGTACAGGCACAGACTGTTCACCGGAACCGGCCTGGCGTTGCCGGTGTCGGCGATCGGAAGGGGCGCGATCCGGTCGGACGCGCGGTCGGGCGCACTCATGGCTGGTCCAGTTGGTTCAAAAGCTGAGCCGGCAGATGGTCGACTTCAACCGCTTCGCCGGCCGGTATCGGTTCGGATTGCACCACGGTGTCGACCATGCCCGGCGCTTCTTGCGGCAGATCCTGCAACGGCTGCCGGCGCTGCCTGAAACGGGCGCGTCGTTCGGCAAAAAAATCGCGCAGCAACTGACCACTTTCGGCCGCCAGAACGCCGCCCGACAAGTGGCTGTGGTGGTTCAGTTGCGGCGAATCGAACAAGTTCAGCACCGATCCGGCCGCACCCGTCTTCGGATCGGCCGCACCATAGACCACCCGCCGGATCCGCGCATGCAGCATCGCCATCGCGCACATCGCGCACGGCTCCAGCGTGACATAGAGACAGAGTTCGGGCAGACGGTAGTTGCCGAGCAGGTGCGCCGCGTGACGCAGTGCGACGATTTCCGCATGCGCGGTGGGGTCGTGTTCGGTGATCGGACGGTTGTAACCCGTGGCGATCACCTGCGGTCCATCGGCACCCGGTCGCACGATGACCGCACCGACCGGCACCTCGCCGATCAGCCAGGCGTTGCGCGCCTGATCGAGCGCCTGCCGCATGGCCCATTCGTCAGCCGCAGGATTCGGCTCGATCACGCTGATTCCAGTAGCTGATGTGGTCACGAGTCGACTGTAGCGGATCGGACCAGCGCGCCTGGGCCCCGTGGCGGCGCAGGCCCGCAATTTGCCACTGGTTTTGCTCCTGCAATCACCGAAAACGCGCGGCCACTAGCCACAGTGCCGGGCCATGAGGCACAATCAAGTCAGTATGATAGATACAAATATTGTTTTGCAAAGCCGTTTCGGCGAAACCGACCTTCACCTGTTCCGCGAAGGCACCCATAGCCGGTTGCACGAATGCCTGGGCTGCCATTTCGTCGAAGGCGGGGCGCGCTTCGCGGTCTGGGCCCCGAACGCCCAGTCGGTGTCAGTGATCGGCGATTTCAACGGATGGGATGCCGCAACCCATCCGGCGTCGGTCCGCCAGGACGGTTCGGGTATCTGGGAAATCGGCATTTCCGAAGTCGAGCCCGGTCATCGCTACAAATATTCGATCCGTACCCACGGCGGTGGGCGCCTCGAAAAGGCCGATCCCTTTGCCCGTTACGCCGAGATGCCGCCCGCCACCGCGTCGATCGCCTGGCGAGCCGACGACTACGCCTGGGCCGATCGCGGCTGGATGGAGTCGCGCGGGCCGCGCAATGCGCTCGGCGCGCCGTTTTCCGTGTATGAGGTTCACCTCGGCTCGTGGCGGCGCGGCGCCAATGGCGAATTACTCGACTACCGCAGCATCGCCCACCTGCTGGCCGACTATGTCTGCCGCCTCGGCTTCACCCATGTCGAGTTGCTGCCGATCATGGAGCATCCCTTCTATGGCTCGTGGGGCTACCAGAGCACCGGCTATTTCGCGCCGACCTCGCGTCACGGCCAGCCGCAAGACTTCAAATACCTGATCGACACGCTGCACCAGGCCGGAATCGGCGTGATCCTCGACTGGGTGCCGTCGCATTTCCCGAACGACCCGCACGGGCTCGACAAATTCGACGGCACGGCGCTGTTCGAACACCTCGACCCGCGCCAGGGCTTCCACCCCGAATGGAAGTCGTCGATCTTCAACCTCGGGCGCAACGAGGTGCGCGCCTTCCTGCTGTCAAGCGCGATGTTCTGGCTCGATGAATACCACGCCGACGGCCTGCGGGTCGACGCGGTGGCATCGATGCTCTACCTCGACTACGCCCGCAAGGAAGGCGAGTGGATCCCGAACCGCTACGGCGGCCGCGAGAACCTCGAAGCGGTGTCGTTCCTGCGCATGCTCAACGAGTCGGTCTATCGCGAACACCCCGATGTGCAGGTGATCGCCGAGGAGTCGACCGCGTGGCCGCAGGTTTCACGGCCGACCGACGACGGCGGCCTCGGCTTCGGCATGAAGTGGAACATGGGCTGGATGCACGACACGCTCAAATACATGCACGAGGACCCGATCCACCGGCGCTGGCACCATGGTGAACTGACCTTCTCGTTGATCTATGCCTTCAACGAGAACTTCATGCTGCCGCTGTCGCATGACGAGGTGGTGCACGGCAAGGGCTCGCTGATCAACAAGATGCCGGGCGACAACTGGCAGCAGTTCGCCAACCTGCGCCTGCTGCTCGGTCATATGTGGACCCATCCGGGCAAGAAGCTGCTGTTCATGGGCTGCGAGTTCGGCCAGCGCCGCGAGTGGAATCACGACGATGCGCTCGA
Source organism: Ideonella sp. (assembly GCA_031398385.1). Taxonomy (GTDB): domain Bacteria; phylum Pseudomonadota; class Gammaproteobacteria; order Burkholderiales; family Burkholderiaceae_C; genus Ideonella_A. The sequence continues at coordinate 4,696 of JANNNE010000201.1, read as the reverse complement.
GTGGTGGGTAGTCCCGAACGAGTCCCACGGCGGTCTGCAGCGCTGGGTCGAAGACCTCAATCACATCTACCGCAGCGAGCCGGCGCTGCATGAACTCGACTTCGACGCGGCCGGTTTCCAGTGGCTGGAAAGCAATGATGCTGAACAGAGCGTATTGAGTTTCCTGCGCAAGGCGCGCGACGGCTCGTCGATTCTCGTGGTGGCCAACTTCACGCCTGCTCCGCGCGACAATTATCTGGTCGGCGTGCCGCAGCCGGGCATGTGGATCGAACGCCTGAACAGTGATGCCACGCTGTATGGCGGCAGTGGCGTCGGCAACCAGGGCGGCGTGAGCAGTGTGCCGGTGGCGGCGCATGGCCAGTTCCAGGCCCTCAACCTGCGCCTGCCGCCACTCGGCATGCTGGTTCTTCAATCGGAAAGGAAGCCCTCGTGAGCGCCGCCACCAAGAGCATCGTTCCGGTCAACGTCGACGACGGACGGATCCGGGTTGTCATCGAAGGCATCAAGCCGGCCGTCGACGATGGCCGTTTTGCGGTCAAGTGTGTGGTCGGTGACACGCTCGAGATCGAGGCCGATGTATTCGCCGACGGTCACGACGTGGTCGCCTGCAATCTGCTGTTTCGGCGCAACGGTGAAGCTGCCTGGCAGCAGAGCCCGATGACCACACTCGGCAACGATCACTGGTCGGCGGCGTTCATCCCCGACCAGATCGGCGCCTGGGAATATACGATCTGCGGCTGGGTCGACCCCTTCCTGTCGTGGCGGCACGATTACATGCGACGGGTCGACCCCGAAGACGTGCGGATCGCCGCGCTGACCGGCGCCGAGCTGATCGCCGCCGCCGGCGCCCGTGCCGGCAAACACGCGGATGGCAAGGCGCTCCAGAGCTGGTCGCGCGAACTGGCGAAGGCGGCCAAGGACACGCAGCTGGCGATCGACGAGCTGAAGCGCCTCGGCCTTGACGAGAAGCTCGCTGCAGCGGCCGAAAGCCACCCGGATCTGAGCCACGCCTGGACCCATGAGCGCATCTTTCCGCTGACGGTCGAACGCGAGCGCGCGCGCTTCTCGAGCTGGTACGAATTCTTTCCCCGCTCGGCTTCCGACGATCCGGCGCGTCACGGCACGTTCGCCGACTGCGAGAACTGGCTGCCTTATATCCAGCGCATGGGCTTCGACGTGTTGTACTTTCCGCCGATTCATCCGGTCGGCCGCAACCGCCGCAAAGGCCGCAACAATTCGCTCGATGCCGGGCCGGACGATGTCGGCAGCCCGTGGGCGATCGGCGCGGCCGAAGGCGGACACGAGGCAATCCTCGGTGAACTCGGCACACTGAAGGAATTCAAGCATCTGGTGGCACGCGCGGCCGAGCACGGCATCGAGGTCGCGCTCGACATCGCGTTCCAGTGCGCACCCGATCATCCGTGGGTCAAGCAGCACCCGGAGTGGTTTCGCAAGCGCTCCGACGGCAGCATCCAGTACGCCGAGAACCCGCCGAAGAAATATCAGGACATCTACCCCTTCGATTTCGAGAGCAGCGACTGGCGCGGCCTGTGGGCGGCGCTGGCCGGTGTCTTCGAATACTGGGCCGGACAGGGGGTTCGCATCTTCCGGGTCGACAACCCGCACACCAAGGCCTACCCGTTCTGGGAATGGGCGATCACCCACGTACGAAAGAAGTACCCCGATCTGATCTTCCTGTCAGAGGCGTTTACCCGGCCGCGGGTCATGCACCGTCTGGCCAAGGTCGGCTTCAGCCAGTCGTATACCTACTTCACCTGGCGCAACACCAAGTTCGAGCTGACTCAATATTTCACCGAGCTGAGCCAGGGCCCGGGACGCGACTATTTCCGACCCAACGCCTGGCCGAATACACCCGACATCCTGCCGCTCGCGCTGCAGCAGGGTTCACGCGCCACCTTCATGGCCCGGCTGGTGATGGCCGCGACGCTGTCGGCGAACTACGGTCTGTATGGCCCCGCGTACGAGCTGCTCGAGCACAAGCCGCTGCGCGAAGGCGGTGAGGAATACCTCGACTCCGAGAAGTTCGAACGCAAGGTCTGGGATCGCGAGCGCGCCGATTCACTGGCCGGCTTCATCGGCGTGATCAACGCCGCTCGTCATGCCCATCCGGCGCTGCAGCGCGATACCAGCCTGCGCTTCCTGAGCATCGACAACGACAGCCTGATCGCCTACTCGAAGCAATCGGCCGACGGCAGCGACACCATCATCTGTATCGTCAACCTCGATCCGCACCATGTGCACAGCGGCTGGCTGGAACTGGACTTGCATGCGCTCGGCATCGAATCCGAGCAGCCCTACCAGATGCATGATCTGATCACCGATGCACACTTCCTGTGGAACGGTTCGCGCAATTTCGTGCAACTCGATCCGCAACGCTGCCCGGCGCATGTGATGCACCTGCGTGCCCGCGTGACGCGAGAAAACGATTTCGACTATTTCGCTTGAAGAACGTCTCGGAACACCTGTGAAATCAGACCTCGAAATTGCCCACACCAAACCAGTCAATGCGGCAGTCGATGCCGCCGACCCGCTCTGGTACAAAGACGCGGTCATCTATGAACTGCACATCAAGGCCTATGCCGATGGCAATGGCGACGGCATCGGCGACTTCCGGGGCCTGACCGAACGCCTCGATCATGTGCAGTCGCTGGGTGTCAATACGATCTGGCTGCTGCCGTTTTATCCATCGCCGCAGCGTGATGACGGCTACGACGTCGCCGACTACGAAGACGTCAATCCGAACTACGGCACGCTCGACGACTTTCGCGCCTTCCTGATCGAGGCGCACCGGCGCGGCTTGCGCGTCATCACCGAGCTGGTGGTCAACCACACCTCGGACCAGCACCCGTGGTTCCAGGCCGCGCGCAACGCGCCCAAGGGTTCGCCGGAACGCGACTTCTATGTCTGGACCGATGACCCCGCGCTGTACACCGGCACCCGGATCATCTTCACCGACACCGAGAAGTCGAACTGGACCTGGGACGAGGTTGCCAAGCAGTATTTCTGGCACCGTTTCTTCAGCCACCAGCCGGACCTGAATTTCGACAATCCGCTGGTGCTTGAAGCAGTGCTGAAGACGATGGAATTCTGGCTCGAGATGGGCGTCGACGGTTTCCGTCTCGACGCCATTCCCTACCTGATCGAGCGCGACGGTACCAGCAACGAGAACCTGCGCGAAACCCACGACGTGATCAAGAAGATCCGCGCCCGCGTCGAGGAGAAATACCCGGGCCGATTGCTGCTGGCCGAAGCCAACATGTGGCCCGAAGACGTGCGTGAATATTTCGGCGAGGGTGACGAGTGCCAGATGGCCTATCACTTCCCGCTGATGCCGCGCATGTACATGGCGATCGCGCAGGAAGACCGCCATCCGATCGTCGAGATCCTGGCGCAGACGCCGGACATCCCGGCCAATTGCCAATGGGCCGTGTTCCTGCGCAACCACGACGAGCTGACGCTCGAGATGGTGACCAGCAAGGAACGCGACTACATGTACAACATGTATGCGGCCGACAAACGCGCCCGCATCAACCTGGGCATCCGGCGCCGCCTCGCGCCGCTGCTCGAGAACGACATCGACCGCATCAAGCTGATGAACGGCCTGCTGCTGTCGATGCCTGGAACGCCGGTGCTGTATTACGGCGACGAGATCGGGATGGGCGACAACATCTTCCTCGGCGACCGCGACGGCGTTCGAACGCCGATGCAGTGGACCAGCGACCGCAACGGCGGTTTCTCGCGCGCCGATCCGCAGCGCCTGTACCTGCCACCGATCCAGGATCCGATCTACGGTTACGAGGCGGTCAATGTCGAGGCGCAATCACGCGAGGCCTCGTCGCTGCTGTCGTGGACGCGCCGGCTGCTGACGGTTCGCAGCGGGACACAGGCATTCGGCCGCGGTCGCTTCACGATGCTGCATCCCGGCAACCGCAAGGTGCTGGCCTTCGTTCGCGACTACGAAGACGACGTGATCCTGTGCGTCTCCAATGTCAGCCGCACCGCCCAGCCGGTCGAGCTGGAACTCGGCGTGTGGAAGGGCCGTGTCCCGGTCGAGGTGATGGGCCGCACGCCGTTCCCGCCGATCGGCGACCTGCCCTATCAGCTGACCCTGCCGGGCTACGGCTTCTTCTGGTTCCGGCTGTCGACCGACGCCGAACCGCCGAGCTGGCACGCCGAACGTCTGCCGATCGAGGATCTTCCGGTCCTGGTGCTGTTCGATGACTGGAACAGCTTCTTCCGCGCCAAGGTCGTGCCGTGGCGGATCGGCCTGGCCGAGAAGACGCGCAACCAGCTCGAGCTCGATCTGCTGCCGCGCTTCATGTTGCGCCAGCGCTGGTATGCCGCCAAACACGAAACACCGACCCGCGCCCGGCTGGTCGACCAGGGCCTGCTCGGCAAGGGTCGCAACGAGTGGCTGCTGGCGCTGGTCGATGTCGATGGCGCGGGCAAGCAGGCCGCGCGTTATTTCGTTCCGATGTCGCTCGCCTATGACGACGATGATGAGGAGCGCACCCGCGCATTGGCACCACTGGCGGTGGCCAAGGTGCGGCAGCTCGCGAAGATGGGTGTGCTGGCCGATGCGATGGCCGACGAGAGCTTCTGCCGCACGTTGGTCGAGGCGATCGGCCAGCAACACGAAACCAAGGCCGACGCCGGCAAGTTCCTGTTCCGGCGC
>JANNNE010000199.1:0-17120 GCA_031398385.1 Ideonella sp. | reverse complement strand
CGTGAATCGGCAATTCAAGGCCCAGCGGCCGAACCAGCTGTGGGTGGCCGACTTCACCTACGTCTCGACCTGGCAGGGCTTCGTGTACGTCGCCTTCGTCGTCGATGTCTTCGCGCGGCGCATCGTTGGCTGGCGGGTGAGCAGCTCGATGCAGACCGACTTCGTGCTCGACGCGCTGGAGCAGGCGCTGTATGCACGGCGTGCCGAGCGCGAAGGCGATCTGGTGCATCACAGCGACCGGGGCTCGCAGTACGTCTCCATCCGCTACAGCGAACGGCTTGCCGAGGCCGGCATCGAGCCTTCGGTGGGCAGCACCGGCGACAGCTACGACAACGCGCTGGCCGAAACCATCAACGGGCTGTACAAGGCCGAGATCATCCACCGGCGCGGGCCCTGGAAGACACGCGAGGCGGTCGAGTTGGCCACGCTCGAATGGGTCTCGTGGTTCAACCACCATCGCTTGCTGGAGCCGATCGGCTACATCCCGCCGGCCGAAGCCGAGGCGAACTACTGGCGCCAACAAGATCAGGCCTCGATCACAACCAAGCCCGCCCAGTCGGCGGTGCTGCAGGAGGGTTGAACCATGAGTACATGGCCCAACCGGGGGCCTCCGGCGGCCCCTGCGGGGGGCTGGAATAATGAAAAATCAAGCAACCAAAAGAAGTCAGGCCACGCCGGTCTGACTCAAGCCAACAGGCCTCCTCGAAACCCGGTGCGGTTCAGTCGCGCATGCAGCAATCGCTCGACTCTCTGCTGGCCCACTGCATCGCAACCGGCGACGTCTATCCATGTCCGATCATCGAGGCGCTGATGGCCAACACTGCACCAGAGCGGCGCTCCCACGAGTGATCTTTCGGGCTGATTCCAATGGGCTCTGCCGGAAGCGACGCGCGCCTGGGATCATGCCGCTGCCGCGGGTGGGAGGGAGAAACCGGGCACCAAGCCGATCACGAGGCCGGCTTGGTGCGGAGCAAGGTGCGAGAAGAGACTGCAAGTGCCCCGCGTCATCCGCCCATGTACAAGCTACCGATGTGGCCACTGCGACTGAGACCACCCATGGGCCGCGGGGCCTGAGTCATCTCTTCGATGACCGCCGCTCGCGTTTTGCTGCTCCCGTTGCCAACGAACACCCAGCCCGCTTCTCCGCCGACCTGGCGCCAACCATCGGCCGCCATCGGATTGCGCTTCCACGCATTGAGTTCCATTTGTACCTTGGAACTCGCCTTCTCCGTCGGCATGGCGTGGGTAGCGACCCCGGCTTCGCCCCCAACCGGTACGAAGGCGCCCGTGGCACCGGCTGGCAGCGCGATGGCACTGGCGACACTGGCAATTGCGAGCAATGGGAAGAAAGTGAAACGGGACATGATGATGAACTCCTTGTGCTAGGGAACCAGTGGTGGTGATTCCCCGTTGCGGTGCCAATGTGCACCGTGAGAACACTGTAGTAATCCGCACCCGACAGCAGCGTTGCCTTTTCATTACATGTTTGTCATTCCCCAATGCCGACGACATTTCGCGATCCGCTGTCCTTGGCCGACAGATCATCGAATCGGTCGCTTTTTCGGCTTCGTCGTCGGCCGCGTCCCCGGTGCGGATGCTGCGCGTCGCCGATGGCTCGCGGGCCTGTGATTGCGGAGCACTCGCAGGTAGGAAGCATCGAGCATCGTGGTGTCACGGCTGCGTGCTGCGGCCGCCGCCAACGCGCAAAGCAGGCACTCGGCCGCTTCGCGTTGCCCAATACTCATGGCGCAGTCGAGCGCCTCGCTCACCAGGCTTTCGAGGCGGGTCTGCGATGGCTTGCTGCGATGCCTACGGAAACTCGAAGGTCTGTGTCCAGGAGAATTCATCCTGGCACCCTACAACCTTCTAGCGCGGCAAGGTCAATAAAAATTTTCACCGGCTCATTCATGGACGGTGCGTTGTGGCCGGCGTTCGGTTGACTCCTGGCAAAGGCGAAAGTCGCAGGTCAGTCCAGGCATAGGCGCCTGACGCCGTACTGGCCGTCAGTCGGGTATCGGCCCGGTCGGCAGTTCCAGTCCGATCACGGTCAGGCCGTCGGCAGATGACGCGAACGAGCTGCCTCCATGCATGCGCGCGATCGCGGCAACGATCGCAAGGCCCAGGCCGAACTGCTTCGGTGCCCCCTTGCTGCGTGCTTTCTCCACCCGATAGAAGCGCTCGAACAGTCTCGATAGGTGGTCCGGTTCGATCGTGCTGCCACGATTCTCGACCGACAGGCGCAGGCGGTCCGGCAGCGTTTCGATGTGCACACGGATCACCGTTCCCGGAGTCGCGTGCCGCCCTGCGTTGCTCAGCAGGTTGGACAGTGCGCGCCGCAGCAATGACACATCGAACGCGCCAGCTACGTCGCCCTCGAATTCGGCTGTGAGTTGCCTTTCCAGCAGCACCGGCTCATGGAACTCAACGATTTCGGCGAGCGAATCGACCAGGCTGACCACTGGTGCTCGCCTGGCGGACGCGCCGCGGTCGGCCTGCGAAAGGAAAAGCATGTCGTTGACGATGACCGCCAGACCCCGCAGGTCCTCCAGGTTACCTGCAATGACTTCGCGCAGCTCATCGACGGGCCGCCCAGCGCGTAGCGCCAGTTCACTGGTGCCGATCAAGGTGGTCAGCGGCGTGCGAAGTTCATGGGCCACGTCCGCGTTGAACCCTTCGAGTTGGCGATAGGCCACTGCCGCGCGAGACAGCTGCGCGTTGAAGTGCTCGACCAAGGGGCGCAATTCGCTTGGCTGCCCACTGCCTTCCAATTGCACTTCTGGTCGGGCTGGCGTCATCGCGTCGAGTTGTTTCGACAATTCGCGCAGCGGCTGCAGACCGCGGCGGACCAGCGCGAGCCCGGTCAGGCTCATCAGGATCGCGCCTGCGAGCGAGGTCGCAAATACGATCCACCCCAAATGTGCCAGCAGCGCGTCGTCAGAGCTCACGTTCAAGCCAAGAACGACGCTCACGTTTGAACCACCAGGCGAAGGCCAGGTGTCCTGCCAAGCCATCGATTTCAACCGACGCCCTGAGCCCACGGATGATGTCGCAGGATCCGCGCCGAAGAGGAGCCGCCCGTCGTCGGTGCGAACGGTCAACAACATGTCTTCGTGGCCAGCCAGGAAGCCGGCCAGCCGGTGGCGCAACTCCGTGGCGCTGCCGCCGATGGCCGATTCGGCCAGTTCGTGACGCACGACCTCGCTCTTGATCCTCAGCAACTCCTGCTGGCGGCTCTGCAGCGTCCAGGCATTGACGCCGTAAACGGTCCCCGACACCAGCATCGCGCCGAGCAGACCTTGTGCCGCCAGCCATAAGGAAAGGCGGCGTCCGAGTGAAGGCGCGCCATGGGTCGAAGCGGCCGCGGTTCGCGGCCTCACAACGGCCTTTCTTCCAGGACGTAGCCCATGCCCCGCACGGTGTGCAGTAGCTTGTTGTCGAACGGGTCGTCCAGCTTGATCCGAAGGCGGCGCACGGCGACGTCGACGACGTTGGTATCGCTATCGAAGTTGACATCCCACACCTGTTCGGCCAAGACCGTGCGCGACAACACCTCGCCACGACGGCGCAGGAACTCGGTCAGCAGCTTGAACTCTTTGGCCGTCAGTGGAAGCACTTGGCCGCCGCGAGTCACCTTGCGACGCGACAGATCGACCTCCAAATCGGCCAGCCGCAGGGACGTGGGCGCCAGATCACGCTGCTCGCCGCCGCGGCGTAGCAGCGCCTGCACGCGCGCTAGGAGTTCGGAGAACGAAAACGGCTTGACGAGATAGTCGTCGGCGCCGTTGGTGAGGCCGCGGACTCTGTCCTCCACCGCATCTCGCGCAGTCAGCATAAGCACCGGGGTATGTCGATGCTCGCGCAAGCCGGCGAGCACTTCGAAACCATCCTTGCCCGGGAGCATGACGTCGAGGACGATCAGGTCGTAGCTGCCCTCGACTGCAAGGTGCAGGCCGTCGATGCCGTCGTGGGCCACGTCGACGGTGTAGCCGCTCTCCGTCAGACCCTTGCGCAGGTAGTCGGCGAGCCGGACTTCATCGTCGATCACCAGGACACGCATCACACTCCTTCGACTGTATGCAACACGTTCGTCCAGGTGCTCAGTTGACCGTTATGGTGCCGACCATGCCGGCTTCCTTGTGACCCGGGACCAGGCAGGCGAAGCTCACGTCACCAGCCTTGGCGAACTGCCAGACGATGCCGCCTCGCTTGCCGAGCTCCAGGGTGATCTGGTTGGCCTCCTTGTGCACCATGCCGGGCATCTTCTTCATCATCTCGGCGTGTTCATTGATCTCGTCGGCCATGCCGATCACCATCTCGTGCGGCAGCTTGCCCTTGTTGACGATGAAGAAACGAACCGTTTCGCCTTCCTTGACGCTGATCTTCTCCGGTGTGAAACGCATGCTGTCGTTCATCTCGACCGAGATGGTTCGAGTGACCTTGGCAGGATCGCCGTCCTGACCGGCCGGCGATGCATGGCTGTCATGTTTCATGCCGGCCATGCCGTGATGGCCGTCGGCGCTTGCCGCGCCGGGCTTGGCCGCATGTCCGCCCTGGTGTTCACCGGCGGCCAATGCCAATACCGGGAGTGCTGCGAAGACGGCAGCAGCGGACAGTGAAACGAGGGATTTGCGAAAGGCATTCATGTTGTTTGCTCCAGATGAAGTAATTGATGGGTAGAAAAAGTTTGAGTGATCAAGTGACATTCAGAACCAGAAACGCACACCGGCAACGAAGCGCGTATTGCGGGTCGGCTCACCGGCTGCGCGCAACAGATCGGCGGTTTTGCCGTAGCTGTTGGCCCATTCAACGCCGACATAGGGCGCGAACTGCCGGCTGAATTCGTAGCGCAGGCGAAGCCCGACTGTCGTATCAGACAAGCCGCTGCCGATCTCGCGCTGCGGATCGTTCTTGCCATAGAAGTTGGCTTCGATGCGCGGCTGAGCGACCAAGCGCTGGGTGATCAGCAACTCATATTCAGCGCCCAGACGCACCGCGGTTCGACCTTGTTCACCGACATACGCGGTGGCATCGATCTCGAACCAGTAAGGTGCCAGACCTTGCACGCCGAACGCCAGCCAGCCGCGATTCGGCCCGATGCCGCTGTCGTAGCGGGCACCCACCTGTGCATCCCAGTAGGTGGCGATCGAGTGGCTGTACAACAGTTCGGTGCGGGCTTCCTCAAGCTTGCTCTTGGCAAACTCGCCTTCGGCCTTGATCACCAGCGCGTTGTAGTCCCGACCAATGCGCAGCATGCCTTCATAGGCACCGCCGCTTGAGCCGCCGCGGGTCTTGACGGCCTCCAGGCGGTCGGCCAGCAGGCTGACAAAAGTGTGCTCGTCACCGAGCGAGAGACGCGGCACACCTGGCAGCGAATACTGGCCCGCACCGATCGACAACCCACCCGAATAGGCGTGTGGGTCGCGGGCGTCCGGCGGCGCCGAGCCGCCTTGCATGTTCATTTCCATGCCGCCATGGTCCATCGCTGCGGCGTCGGCCGGTTTGATCGTCGGCTTGCGGTCGGGGGGCATCGGCATCGACATCGGCTGGGCGTCGGTCGCCGGTTTGGCCATCTGGTGGCCTGAGTGATCGACTGCTGGCGATGCGGCATCTGCCGCAGCGAAAGCCGAACCGGCAGCGACCCCGAACAAGGCTGCAGCAAGTGCATGCAGGCGCAATTTCTTCATTGTTGTCTTTCTTTCAGTAGCGGACACTAGCTGCGCTGGTGCCGTGACGACGGGCGACGTTTCAAGTTGACCGATGCATGGCTGGATCATGTGATGACCACTTCGCGGAACATGCCGGAATCCATGTGCAGGGCCAGATGGCAATGCCAGGCCCAGCGGCCAAGCGCGTCGGCAGTGACCAGAAAGCTGATGCGTTGCGCCGGTTGCACTGGAATCGTGTGGCGGCGTACCTGGAACTTGCCGTCGGGCTGCTCGAGTTCGCTCCAGACGCCATGCAAATGCATAGGGTGCGTCATCATGGTGTCGTTCTGCAGGATCACCCGCACACGCTCGCCGAAGCGCATGTGGACCGGGGTCGACTGACCGAATTCCAGGCCGTCGAACGACCAGGCATACCGCTCCATGTTGCCGGTCAGGTGCAGTTCGATTTCGCGTTCAGCTTCACGTGGATCCAGCGGCCCGCCAATGGTGTGCAGATCGCTCAGCGTCAAGACGCGGCGGCCGTTGTCGCGCAGGCCCGGACCTGGATCGTCAAGTGATGTGCGCGGCATGTCGACCCGCATGTCGGTGCTCGGCCCGTACTCGGTTCGCGCATGGCGCACCTTGGTGCTTGGCTTGGCCAACGGATTGCTGGCCATGCCTGGCATCGTGCTGTGATCCATGCCCGCCATGTCACCGGTCATCTTGCTGTGGTCCATGCCCGCCATGCCCGCCATGCCACCACCCATCTTGCTGTGGTCCATGCCGGCCATGCCACCCATCGCACCATGGTCCATGCCGCCCATCGAACCCATTGCGCCCATCATGTCGGCCATCGTTAACAGCTGCAGCGGGTCGGTTGCCGGCACCGGCGCAGTCAGTCCTGCGCGGACCGCAAGGGTGCCGCGGGCATAGCCCGAGCGATCTATCGATTGGGCGAAGACGGTATAGGCATCGTCCTTGGGAGAAACCAGCACGTCATAGGTTTCACCCGGGCCGAAGCGGAATTCGTCGATCGTCACCGGTTCGACATTGATGCCATCGGACTGCACAACGGTCAGCGGCAAGCCCGGGATGCGAACGTCGTAGAAGGTATTGGCCGAGCCGTTGACGAAGCGCAGTCGCACCCGCTCTCCCGGTTTGAACAAGCCGGTCCAGTTGCCAGCCGGCGTCGTGCCGTTGGTCAGAAAGGTCAGTGAAACCGCCGATACGTCAGCCAGGTCGGTCGGGTTCATGCGCATTTCGTTCCACATCTTGCGCTGCGCCAACGCTTCCTTGATGCCTTTGCTCGAGGTGTCGCGCAGGAAATTGACCGCGGTCGGCTGATTCATGTTGTAGACATCGCTCTGCACCTTGAGCTTGGCGAACATGCGCATCGGATCTTCGTCGGTCCAGTCCGACAACTGAATGATGTGCTCACGATCGGCACGAATCGAATCGGCTTCAGCCGGATCGATCACGATCACTCCGTACATTCCGGTCTGCTCCTGCATGCCCGAATGCGAGTGATACCAGTAGGTTCCGCTTTGCTCAACCTTGAATCGATAGGTAAAGGTCGATCCTGGTGCAATGCCGGCAAAGCTGATGCCGGGAACGCCGTCCATCTGGAACGGCAGGATGATGCCGTGCCAGTGAATCGAGGTTGCGAACTTCATCTTGTTGGTCACGCGGATGGTGATCTCGTCGCCTTCTTTCCAGCGCAGCGTAGGCGCCGGAATCGAGCCGTTGATCGTTGTGGCCATGCGCACAGCGCCGGTGAAATTGACCGGCGACTCGTCGATCACCAGATTGAATTCCTTGCCGCTGAGCATAGGCGCGCTGCCGGTTGCGGTGCGCTCGGCGGCCGCCTTGGCAGGCAGGGAAAATGGCGATAGACCGAGCATCACGCCACCGGCGGCCAATCCGTGAACAAAACGGCGGCGGGCCAGGCGGGGGGCGGTCAAAGGCCAAGGTCGGTGACTTTGCATGGAAGACTTCTCTGGACAGGTTATTGGGCTGGCAATCGGCGATGGCTTTCAGGCGGTCGACGAAGTGGAGCCCGGATCATGACAAGGCGTTCCGAACCAAGGCGTGACTCGCGAATTACATTCATGTCATGAAGCTGTCATGCTCCTGGTACCTGCGGCGGCTGCATAGAGTGCAGGCATCAGTGCATTCGCACACACAGGAGTCACGCGGCCATGAAACTGCTGGTGGTTGAAGACGAGGAAAAAACCGGCGACTACTTGCGCCAGGGCTTGAGCGAGGCCGGCTTCATCGTCGATCTGGCGCGCACGGGACTGGACGGCCATCATCTGGCCATGACCGAGGAGTTCGATCTGGTCGTTCTTGACGTCATGCTGCCCGATGTCGACGGCTGGCGGATCCTGCAGTCGATGCGCCACGCTGGTCGACGTACGCCGGTATTGTTTCTGACCGCGCGGGACAGCGTCGAAGATCGGGTCAAGGGGCTGGAGTCCGGGGCCGACGACTATCTCGTCAAGCCGTTCGCGTTTTCTGAGCTGCTGGCCCGCGTGCGCATCTTGTTGCGCCGCGGCAATGCACCAATGCAGACGGATCGGCTCGAGATCGTCGATCTGGTCCTCGATCTGCCGCGCCGGCGCGCCACGCGGGGTGGCCAGAAGTTGAATCGGACGCAGAAGGAATTTGCGTTGCTGGAACTGCTGCTGCGCAGGCGTGGCGAGGTGTTGCCACGTTCGCTGATTGCCTCGCAGGTCTGGGACATGAACTTCGACAGCGATTCCAACGCCATCGATGTGGCAATCCGGCGGCTGCGCGCCAAGGTCGACGACGCGTTCGAGCCCAAGCTCATCCAGACCGTGCGCGGCATGGGCTACATGCTCGATCTCCCCGATGGCGACTGAGAGAAGCCGGCGGCCGGTATCGCTTGCGCTGCGCATCACCGCGCTGGTCGGTGCGGCGATGACCGTGTTGTTCGTGATCTTCACCGCGCTGGTGGTGAGGTCGATGGAACACCACTTCGCCGAGCAGGATCTTGGCGAAGTGATAGCGGTGGCCGAATCGCTCGGCGCGGCGCTTGGACCGAACCCGTCGACCGACGATCGACAGGCGCTGAAGCAGCGGCTGTCGCTCGCGGTAGCCGGCCATCACGGGGTCTATTTCGGTGTCTACGATGCCAGCGGCGCGGTGCTGTTCGACACTGCGCCTGAGGGGTTATTCATGGTTGCGAACGCGGCGTCCGCGACCGCTTCTCTGGATCAGAGCGCGCTGCGCATCTGGCAACTCGGCGAAGCAACCTACCGGGGTGCGCTGCTGCGGGTTCGCGGTGAGACGGTGCTCGTCGCGGTGTCGATGGAGCCGCATTTGCGTTACTTGGCGATGTTGCGTCGCGGCTTGTGGGGTGGCACGCTGCTCGCCTGTCTGGTTGCAGTGTTGGTGGCCTGGCTGGCGGTACGCTGGGGACATGCTCCGCTGCGCCGAATCAGTTCGACAGTGCGCGGCATCACCTCGGAACACCTGCATGTCCGGCTCGAGCCGGCCGACGTACCGGCCGAACTGGGCCCGCTGGTGCACTCGTTCAATGAGATGCTCGATCAACTGCAGACCAGTTTTATTCGCCTGAGCGATTTCAGCGCCGATATCGCGCACGAGCTGCGAACGCCGATTACCAACCTGACGACCCAGACGCAGGTAGCGCTGTCGAAAGCGCGCGACCCGGATGCCTACCGCGAGGTGCTGTATTCGAACCTCGAAGAATTGGACCGTCTTGCCAAGATGATCGGCGACATGTTGTACCTTGCTCAGGCCGATCACCGTCTGTCGCAACCCGAAAAGATTCCGGTCGATCTGGCAGCTGAAGTGCGCGCCTTGTTCGACTATTTCGAGGCCTGGGCCGAGGAAGCCGGCGTCGAACTCGCGCTCGAAGGCGAACTACGCCCGGTTCTCGGCAATCAATTGATGTTGCGGCGGGCGATGAGCAACCTGATCTCCAATGCGATTCGATTTACGCCGCGCGGACAGGTTCTGACTGTCAAACTGACTGACAAGGCTGATGCCGTCGAACTGGTCGTCGAAAACCCGGGCGCCGAGATCGCCGCAGTGCACCTGCCCAGACTGTTCGACCGCTTCTACCGGGTCGATCCGGCGCGACAGCACAAGGGCGAGGGCGCCGGACTGGGGCTGGCAATCGTCAAGGCGATCGTCGACATGCACGGCGGAACGGTGCACGCCAGTTCGGCAGCTGGCCGGACACGTTTTATCGTGCGGCTGCCGCCCGCATCGCCTCAATGATCAAGGTCCTTGATCAGCGCCTCCATTTCGGCAATCTCCTTCTTCTGCGCTGCAATGATGCCGTCCGCCAGTTTGCGCACCCGGGGATCGGTAATGTTGGCGCGCTCGCTGGTCAGGATCGCGATCGAGTGGTGAGGAATCATCGCTTTCATCCACGAGACGTCGCCGACCGTTTGCTGGCTGCGCACCAGCCACAGTGCGCCGCCGAAGACGATTGCGCCGGCCAGGACGATGGCGATATTCTTCACCCGATCTTCGTACATGCTGATCATGAAGCCGAGCATGATGACCGCCATCACCGCACCCATCACCAGCGCCATGTAGGTGGTGTCGGCCGTCTGAGGTGGCCCCGGTTGTTCGAACAGAGGAATTGATTTCCTAAGTGGAGCCCTGCGGGTCCTGTCATCGGTGAAGAGTTGTCCACGGCGGCGGTTGGTCGGCGCTTGCGACGTACCGACCGACCGACGCGGTGGTCAACTCGTGTTCACCCGCTCAAGCTGCCTGTTTGATCGCCGGCAGCGTCGCGAAGTAGAACTCGTCCGGGGTCTTCTTGTCCAGCAAAGAATGGGGCCGCTCGGTGTTGTAAAGATTGATGTACCGAGCAAGGCCCGTCTTCGCGTCTTTGACCGAGTCGTAGGCGTGCAAATAGACCTCTTCGTACTTGATCGAACGCCACAGCCGCTCGACAAAAACGTTGTCCCGCCATGCCCCCTTGCCGTCCATGCTGATCGCCACGCCACGGGCCTTCAGCGCTGCTGTGAAGTCATCGCTGGCTGGCTGCCCTGATCACTGTTGAAGATCTCGGGCTGCCCGTACTTGGCGAAAGCCTCCTCCAGCGCCTCCACGCAAAACGAGGTGTCCATGCTGATCGACACCCGGTGCGACAGCACGCGCCGGCTGGCCCAGTCGACGATGGCGCACAGGTAGACCCAGCCGCACGCCATCGGGATGTAGGTGATGTCGGTGGCCCAGACCTGATTCGCACGATCGATCTTCAGCCCGCGCAGCAGGTACGGATAAATCTTGTGGGTCGGGTGTTTCTTGCTCGTGTTCGGCTTGCGGTACAGCGCCTCGATGCCCATGCGCTGCATCAGCGTGCCCACATGCCGGCGCCCGACATCGAAGCCTTCGCGGTTGAGCATGTCGCGCAGCATCCGGCTGCCCGCGAAGGGATGCGCCAGGTTGAGCGTGTCGATGCGCTTCATCAGTCGTTGATCGGCATCTGACACAGCACGTGGCAGGTAGTACACGTTGCCTCGGCTGATGCCCACCAGCTCAGCCTGGCGCGTGATCGGCAGTGCGTGATCCCGGTCGATCATCGCTTTACGCTCAGCATGCCCGCCTTGCTGAGCGCGCCGGCCAAAAAATCATTCTCCAAGGCCAGTTGTCCAATCTTCGCGTGCAACTCCTTCAGGTCAATCGCCGGCGCAGTGGCCGCCGACTCCGAGCCGAAGATGTTGGCCGCTCGGCTCAGCAACTGGTTCTTCCAATCAACGATCTGATTCGCGTGCACATCGTGCAACTTGGCCAGTTCGGCCAGCGTCTTCTCGCCCTTGATGGCGTCGATCGCCACCTTGGCCTTGAAGAGCGGCGAGTGGTTCCTGCGGGGTCTCTTGCTCATGTCCATCCTGCATTCTCGGGCCTCGGGCCCGGGTTGATGCCGCAGAGCTTCCACTTATCCCGCTGTTCAGAATTCCGGCGCCACCTCTGTCTTTGTTTCGAGATGTAGGAGAGCTGCGCAATGGTTAAGGGATCCCCTGCATCTTGTGGCGTCTTGCACTCCCCAGGAAATTCGTGCGCTTGAAACGACTCGCCGCGGTTATCGATGGTCGACCACGATTTGTGTCGGGGACGGCCTTCGAGTTTGAACATGTGCAATCGAGGAAATCGGCTAGAGTGCAGTCCATGCAAGTGTGGCTCCGGCTTCTGGTCGTCTGGTTCATCGCGATCTCGCTTCCTGCGCAGGCGATGATGGGCGCTGCCAT
This sequence comes from Ideonella sp., assembly GCA_031398385.1. Classification (GTDB taxonomy): domain Bacteria; phylum Pseudomonadota; class Gammaproteobacteria; order Burkholderiales; family Burkholderiaceae_C; genus Ideonella_A. Next base: position 5,221 of record JANNNE010000199.1, on the reverse strand, counting down.
GGCGCATTGCGGGCCGGCTCATGATCTGATTGGCAACCGCGCGGAGGCAACCCAGCAAGTGCATTCGGGTCGCGATGCCGCAGCGACCCGAACCGTGACCGATGTTGAGGCCCAGGGGGACTACGGTACGGCCGCCAAGGCGGAGGCGCCATCCGGCAAATCTTCCAATCTGGCTCAGCACAAGTGCAGCTCGTGCGCGTCGTGTTGCGCTGGTGCTGCTCTGCCCAGCGCGTTTCCCCACATGCCAAAGCCGGCAGCCGCAAGCTCTGCCTTTGTCGAAGCAATGGTCATGGTCGACGCCGTCGCGTCCGACGGACCGGATCGCCCACCCCGAAACCTCCTCGTGTAGCAGACGGGCGCCTGGCGCGCGCGTGGACGCGCGCCCGCCCGCCCAAGGCCCCGTCGCGGCTGCATTGCAGCGCCGACGCCCCTGCGTTTTCTCGCGAGGTTCTTTTGATGCGATCGACACTTTTAGCCAACCTGAGGCCGCAGCCGGATGCGGCACGGGCCTTGGACAACTATGCCCACTTGGCGCCGGGGTATGACGAAACCTGTACGCGCATTGAAGCCCTCAGGCTGATGGCGGTGAAAGAACTCGCCCTTCGACCGGGTGAAACCGTATTCGACGTGGCCTGTGGTACCGGCCCGTTGCTGCCATCACTCGCGGCGGAGGTGTCTCCGGGCGGACGCGTCGTCGGTATCGAAATGAGCCCTGACATGGCGTTGCGGGCCCGACAACGAGTCGAAGCGGCGCGCCTTGGCGAGGTGGTCGAAGTCGTGGCATCCTCGGTCGAGACCCTGCAGGTTTTTCTCCCGGCCGATGCACTGTTGCTTTGCTACACGCACGATGTTCTGCAGTCGCCACAGGCGCTTGAACGCCTGATCGACTCCGCGAAGCCAGGCGCCCGCATCGTCATCCTGGGTATGAAGACGCTGCCTTGGCTCTGGGGTTGGCCGGTGAACCTGTTCAACTTGTACCGCGCGCGCCGCTACCTGACGACTTATCACGACCTGCGACTGCCTTGGCGCCTGCTCGAGCAACATGGCGCCTCGCTGCAGGAAGTGCATTCGGCCCTTTGGGGCACTGCCTACATCGCGTCAGGGACTTTGCCGCGAAGGCCGGCCGACTTGTCAAAAAAGTGATGCCGCCAACCAAGACGTTGTCGCAATTGTGGAGTACGTCCAGCACCGTCCTGGTGTTGGCAGTGGCCAGTGCCGCGTTGGCGTGGCGCGATTGCATGCTGCTGGCCTTGAGCATGGTGCTGGCGTACCGGCTGTTCCCGCTGCAGATGGACCGCGGAGCACCCTGGCGGGCAATCGCAGCGGCCGTTCACGTGATTTCGGCGGGATTGCTGGCGGCGGGTGCAGGTGTCGCTTTGCTGGTCGGCGTGGCGGCGGCGAGGCTTGGATGGTGGCAGCCCACCGCTGGTCACCCGGGCGAATTGCTGGTGATTCTGATCATGGGTTCGGCGTGGTGTTGTCTGTCCGGGCGTGGCCACCAAGCGGTTGCAGAAGAAATTCGGTTCTGGGTGGTTCTGTTTGTTGGCGCCATCGGCGCGCGCGAGCTTCACGTCAGCGGATGGACCGGTGCACTGGGCGCCAAGCTGGCGGCGGAACAGACGGCGAGCAACCTCGGCCTGACGCGGACCACCCGCTTCGTCAACGTGCTGGAACTCGGCGTGATGCGCAACAGCTCCAACGAGGCGCCCACCCAGCGTGGCTGGGAGATCGGCTTCGAGCTGCCGCTGTTCGACTGGGGCGGCGCGCGCGTCGCGCGTGCCGAGGCGGTGTACATGCAGACGCTGCACCGCGCTGCCGAGGTCGCGATCAACGCGCGATCCGAGCTGCGTGAGGCGTACACCGGCTATCGCTCGGCCTACGACATCGCGCGCCACCACCGTGACGAGATCGTGCCGTTGAACCAGCGCATCGCCGAGGAGAACGTGCTTCGCTACAACGGCATGCTGATCGGCGTGTTCGAACTGCTCGCCGACGCGCGCACGCAAATCGCCAGCGTCAACGCATCGATCGAAGCGCTGCGCGACTTCTGGCTGGCGCAGGCCGACCTGGACATGGCCTTCAAGGTGCGCAAACCCGCCGGCGGCCACTCGGGCCACTGATGGCAGCAGAAAACCGCGACAAGGCCTCAGCAAAGCGAACCCCCATTCACACAAGGAGAGTCACATGAACCAAGCCACCAACAGCCTACTTGGCCGCCGCACGGCCCTCGTTCGGCTGGCGACAGCGGCCGCTGCAGCGACCATGCCTGCGCTGACCGTTCCCGCGCGTGCGCACACCGACAAGCCCCACGCGCCGGGGACGGGCCCGGTGCGCAAGGAACAGAAGGACTGGGGCATTGCCGGCGATCCCAAGAGTGCCAAGCGCAGCATCGAGGTCGCCATGGCCGACAACATGCGGTTCACGCCGGACCGGATCGACGTGCGGCAGGGAGAAACGGTGAAGTTCGTTGCACGCAACACCGGCAAGGTGATGCATGAATTCGTCATCGGCACGAAGGCAGAGAACGCCAAACACGCCGAGATGATGGTGAAGTTCCCGACCATGGAACACGACGAGCCCTACATGGCGCATGTGCCACCCGGCAAGACCGGCGAGATCGTCTGGACCTTCAACCGCGCCGGTGAGTTCGAGTTCGCCTGCCTGATTGCCGGTCACTACCAGGCCGGCATGGTGGGAACGATCAAGGTCTCGTCGGGGGGCAAGGCATGAGGCGGCGTCATGCACTCGTTTCGCTGATCGGCGCCGCGGGCTTCCTGTCGGTTCCCGTTGTGTCGCAAGCGCAAGGCCCGGCGATGCCGATCGAGGTCTGGAAGAGCCCGACTTGCGGCTGCTGCAAGGACTGGGTCAGCCACCTGAAAGCGAACGGTTTTCGCGTCAAGGTCAACGATGTCGGCAATACCGCGGTGCGCGAAAGGATGAAGGTGCCGATCAAGCTCGGCTCGTGCCATACCGCGCAGGTCGGCCGCTACGCGATCGAGGGGCATGTGCCGGCGGCCGATATCCGCCGGCTGCTGCATGCGCGCCCCGACGCGATCGGCCTGGCTGTTCCGGGCATGCCGTTCGGCTCGCCGGGCATGGCCGGTGCTGCCTACGACATCCGGCATGATCCCCACGATGTGCTGTTGATCGGCCACGACGGCAGCACCCAAGTCTTCAACAGCTACTTCAAGCAAAAGGAACGCTCATGAACCGCCAGCAACTCTTCTTTCGTGCCACCGGCCTCGCTCTCGCCTTCTCGGCCACAGCCATGGTGCCGGCCTGGGCCACAGGCAACGCGCAGGTGACGCTGGTCGCGCAAGCGGCCGCTGCGGAGATGACCGACGGCGAGGTGCGCAAGGTCGACAAGGAAGGCGGCAAGCTGACCCTCAGGCACGGCGAGATCAAGAACCTCGACATGCCGGGAATGACGATGGTTTTTGTCGTCAAGGACAAGGCGATGCTCGACAAGGTGAAGACCGGCGACAAGATCAAGTTCAAGGCGGCCAATGAGGCGGGCAAGTTCACTGTCACCGAGTTGCAGGTGGTTCAGTAGGACGCTGCCGGGCCCGGCCACGAGGTGTCTGGCCTGGCCCTCGCTGTCGCTGCCATCACCACCTTGACGTGGCACGAGTCACCGGCTGCGGGCGACCCCAGTGCCGGCGGCGGCGCCAGCGCCTGGACGTGTGGCCTTCGGTGCGATTGAAGACCTCGACAACCAATTGCCTCGAAATCAGAAACATGCAGCACATGCGAATCTGCGGCGCGCTAGAAACCTTCAACTGTCACTGACAATCGGCGCATGGCATCGATATCTAGCCGAAATCTCGTCGACGCAGTGTTGTGCGTCGAGCGTACGACCTTCCCAGTTCGCGAGCGGCTGGCCGAAGAAATCTACGCTGCACAACCCAACCTTTTCGCCTCGGTCATTGTCCTGCAGCGGTATGGAGCCACCGTTGAGCAGATTGACGTGGTGCTGAACCTCCTGCTCGTCTTCTACAAAGCGATGAAAGTCAGCGGCAGAAACTGGCCGGTCATTTCTGAAGACGTGCAGGAACGTTGCCTGACCAGGATCTCCGGGCGCGTGCGCTTTATCGAAGGACTGTCGCCACAACTACAAAAGCAGGCCACGTCGGACGCCGTCGGTGCTCACCCTGAGCCGCAGTTGCTGGCCTACGCCTTCGGCAAGTTCGAGGAGAACGGCCTTCTCGGTATCAAGACCGAAGCAGAAAAAATGCTCATGCTGGCAGCGCTGAACCTGGTGGAATGCATCGCGGAATCAGCATCACGCAGGGCAGGGTGAAAATGTCTGTGACCGCTATGCAGCCGGGCTACCTGGGCCAGCTTGCGTGGTCGTCGTCGATCACGAAAGCGTGCGAATGACGTAGGCCATGGCCGCTCGTGCCGGCGCCATGGTTGTGCCAGGGTGGCAAATCTGCGTGTTCGTGCTCGATCACATCGGGGTCTTGAGACGGCCAGAGCCTCGAGGCGACCCAGACGGCCACTGCGCCTGAACTGCCCAGCACCGCGAAGGTTACGGGCATGCCATAACGAGATCGCGCCGCCGCGACGAGCAGGGGCCCACCCAGGCTGAAGCGGCCGTCTTCGCTGACATAAAAGACCTGTCCACTGCGCCGGCGCTCTCGACCAGTCCCCGGAAACGGTGTTTTCTGGATACCCTGGACCGACCCACCCGGAAAGAGCTTCTGCAAGGTGGCGCGCACAGCGGCTTCATCGGCATGCGCCGCTGATGCCAAGCTCGCTGAGAACATCAAAGTAAGCCATATCCATTCATGATCTACGCCCGCACGCGGTAATTGCGCATCAGGCCCGTGTCCTCGTGTTCGAGCATGTGGCAGTGGTAGAGAAACAGGCCCGCAAAGTCGGCGAAACGTAGCAGTACGCGAACGCGCTCGCCGGGCATCACCAGCACGGTGTCCTTCCAGCCGTCGTCGACGAAGCCGGCCTTGACGGAGTCGTACTCGTCGGAAAACTTTCTCGACACCGATCGCCGGATGACGCGGAACTGCAGGCCATGCACGTGCATCGAGTGCGGCATCACCATGCCCATCATCGAGCCGCGGCCTAAGGCTACGCTGATTAAGGTCCACTGCCGACGATGCTGATGCGTTGAATATCGATGAAGCAACAGACCCTTGCCGCAGCCGCCGATCACGAGGCCGGTTTCGAACAGTATCGCAAAGCGACCAAGCGCGATGTGTTC
>JANNNE010000181.1:0-19288 GCA_031398385.1 Ideonella sp. | reverse complement strand
GCCGGCTGTTGCGCGTGCCCGCTGCCGGTCAGATCGAGTGTGACGGACAGGGCGAGCGGGGTCTCCCGGTTATTCGCCGGATCGACGGCAGCAGCGGGCGGTGACGACGCGAAGCGCACCCGGCCGGACAGCAAGACGTTGTCGACGGCCGAACACGATGACAGATCGGCTGGCAGCAGCTGACGATTCGCCTTGGGCGTCGGTAGCGCATGGCACCGCGCAACGATGCGCCCGCTGCGGTTGTCGAACAGCCAGCCCTGATCGCCCGCGGTGACGGGTTTGAAGACACTTTGACCGGTACCGAGATCATGTGCGTCGCGCGGAATCGCGGCATGGCGACCGAGCAGCGAATCGGCCCGACCGCTGGCGACGCGGTGCCCGAGCGGCAGGATCAGCGCGGGCGCCTGGCTGCCGATGGCGCTGAACAAACGGATGCTTCGTGCTGCGCCGCTGCGATCGGCCCAGTCGACATCGACGACCAGTTCCTTCAGCATCGTGTGGTGGCTGTCGCGAACCTGTTTCGCCAGCCGGAACGATGTGTTCGCGCCGGTTGCTGCGCCGGGTGTCGATTGGCCGCTGGTGATTGCGGCGAAACTCGCAAGGCCGCCTTGGTTGGCGTCGCTGGTGACGAAGGCGCGCAGCGCCTCCAGCTCGGTTTGCGCGAAACGCACCGCTTCCGATTGCTGCCGTGCCAGATCGACCGCCTGCCGCAGCCGGATCTGCCATTGGGCGCTACCGAGCATGCCGACGGCCACAATGAGAAATCCGATCAAGGCCTCGATCAGGCTCGAGCCGCGCTGCCTGCTGAATGGCTTCGATCGAAGTGGGCCGATCAGACGAAAAGGGCGGCCGTCCATCAGAAGTCCCTCCAGCTGCCCGGCACCCGGAGCCAGCTTCCGGTCTGACGTTTGAGTCTGAGCATCAGCGCCGGGTCGTAGACCAGATCCGGGCTTGCATCACCCGAATAGCTTTGCGACAACACGGCCGCACCGTGCAACAGGGCACCTGTGTTGGCGTCGGCCGCATCCCACTGGATCCGGTGTGCAAACACGAGCCCATGGATCTGCACCGGCCCGCGAAGCGTCACTTCGCCATCGACCACCAGCAAAACGGGCCTGGCGCGATCGGCCAGCGCCACGCTGCCACTGAGTTGCAAGTTGCCGTCGACGGCGATTCGCGCGACATCGGCGTTCGACTCGATCAGACGCGTCAGCGCCGAGCCGCAATCGGACTCGCAGCGCATCCGTTGAACGCCCGGCAAGGACTTCCATTGCTGCAGGCTGGTTCCGAAATGGCGCGCAAACAGCTGATCAGGTGACAAGCCGGCCAGTGATCCGTCGCCGCGCAGCAAGGCGGATGCGACATCCGCACCCGGACTGGTGCTGACGCGGATCGCGACGCCGCTGATGCCTCCACCGGCATGGGCCGCCAGACCACCCGACAAGGCGTCGGCGTTGTGCAGCCCGAGTGACGCCGCGCCGGCAGTGATGTCACCGATCGTCGTCAGGGTCGCAGCCGGCGGGGAGGTCAGGGCGGGCAGGTAGGCGAAGGTCAGGCGCAAGCGCGAATTGGCATCGGCACGTTCGGTGGCGGCACCCGCACACGGTTTGCCGATGTGGCTGCAGCCGATCGATATCAGGTCGAGACTTCCGGTCGCCGTGCCGGCCTGCAGCTGCAATTCGAACATCGGGGTCGGGTCGGCTCCGGCTGTCGGGAGGGCTGGCAAGCTGCCGTCGGTTGGGCACGAACAGGTCCAGCCGGACGGACCACGCACGCAGGCCATCTTCAGCGGCACAGCGGGGGCGCCGTGGCTGCGGGGCACAACGCGCCCGCTGGCGTCCACCGGGTGCAGGTAGCGGCTGCGAAACGTCGATGCGCCTGGGCCGGTGGCGCTCTGGCAGTCCGGTCCGACCGCGTCGCTGCTGTTGAGCATGGCCTGGGCCCAGGCCAATCCGGTTTCGGCGGCCTCGAACGCGCGGGTGGTGTGAAGCTGGTTGGCAGCTGTGCGGATCTCGTTCAGCGAATTGCGCTGTGCCCATGCCGCCGCCAGCAGACTGGCCATCAGCAGCAACATCAGCGTGGCCAGGGTGGCGAGGCCATGTATGCGCATGCTCGCGGGGAACCGGCGCCGGCAGGTCATCATGGGCAGGCACCGACCATGGCATCGTTGCGCACCCGTGCGCTGGCCTGCAGACTGCGCCGGATGCTCGGATCGATCGGCGATTCGCCGCTGATCTCCACCAGATAGTGCCGAACCTGGATTTTCGGCGGACAGCTGGCGGCCGCGGCACCGGCGGGCGGACACGCGGTTCCGCACAAGGCGGCCTGCTCGACTTCGCTGGCGATCGGTGTGATCTGCAGCGCCGTCACACGGATCGTCGCCGGGTCGGTCAAGCTTTGCCAGCTGCCGCCGAGCAAGGTATCGACCGCGTTGTTGCGCAGACGAAAACCGAACTCCTCGTTGCCGTCGACCACGTGGTTTTCATTCGGGTCGCGTGAGTAGCGCAGGCGCAGACCATCCGTGATGGCAGGCGCGAGCGTGATGGCCTGGTAGGGGTTGCTGCGTGGCGGGCCGGCCGGTGCCAGCGCTGCGCTGGCATCGCCCCAGTAGCCGGCGCGTCGGAGATCGCGCGTGATGGCGCCTGCCGCGGCACGCAGGTCCTGCATCAGTCGGGCCTCGAGAACCAGCAGCCGGTTTTCGTTCAGATGGCTGGCCAGCAGCAACAAGCCGTTCGAGATGACGAACAGGCCGAGTGCCAAGCCGATCAGCGTGTCGACCAGTGTCAGACCGCGCTGATGCCGGGGCGGCGATTGGGGTCGAAAGCTGGCGCGTTGTCGCGCGCGGCATGGACCGGGCATGTTGAAGTTCGGCATCATCGTCCCCAGCAGCGCAGGTTGTCGGGTTCAGCATTCGCCACGTCCGGATCTGGGCCGGACGCGACGCGGGTCTGCGCGCCCGCGACCTCCAGCAACAAGTGGGTGCAGGGCAGGTCGGCCAGCTGGGCTCCACGGGCGCTCGCAATCACCAGAAAGCCGGCCGCGGTGGGCGTCGCGTGATCCTGCAGCCGATAGCGACCGCTGGCGGTCGTCTCGGAAATGCCCAGTTCGCACAGCGTCGCGAAGACGGGGCGGTTGCTGCGGTACCGCTGCTGCTGCAGCTGGACGTTCGCCAGCGTCGCGACTGCATCGCCGCGGTGGATGCGCAGGATAATCGATTGGAAGCTCGGATAACTCAGGGTGCACAGCAGAGCAGCCAGCCCGAGTCCGATCATCAATTCGATCAATGTCCAGCCGGTTTGCGCAAGGCGCTGGCAACGAGTGACGGGTGGCATGGCGCAATCCGGCCGATCGACTCAGCAGGCCTGGAAACCGCTGATCGCCGCCGCTGGCGAGCAGGAACGGATCCGACCCAGGATGTTGACGACGTGGGTGATGCCGGAGCCTCGGCTGTCGACGATCCGGATGCTGCCGGTCGGAGTGACCGTGCCCTGCGCCGGATCGAATGCCATCGACCCGATGTTGGCCTGTACGCTGATCTTCTCGCGCGCTTGCCAGTGGCTGGTTTTCAGCGCCTGCGCCTCACCCTCGCAGATGGCTGTGCCGCCGCTGTCGCAGCGGCAGTCGCTGCGGTTGCCGGTGTGCACGACGGTGCAGCTGCCGCCATCGATCTGGTAGACGCTCAGGCGGGTCGATTCGTTGCGGGCAATCGCCTGGCTGCGCATCCATTGCAGATCGGACGCCAGTTCGGCGGCGGCGCCGCGCAAGCGCTGACGTTCATGCAGCGCCGCAAAACCCGGCACCGCGATCGACAGCGCCAGGCCGATCAGGGCCAGCACGACACAGCTTTCGATCAGCGTGAAACCCCGTTGGCCACAGGCGCGGACGGCGTCGCGTGTCGGGTCGGGCATCGCAATCTCCAGCAGTCGAGATGCGATCGAATATAGAAACCGGCCGCTCGGCCGCCGCCCCCTCGGAGGAGGGTCTGGCCTGCCGCAGCGATCGGCCGCACCCACCCTTCAGAGTGGCTGTACCAAGCGGCCTGGCAGGCTCAGATGTCGCGGATCAACTGGCGGAATTCGTCGACATCCTCGAAGCGGCGATAGACCGACGCAAAGCGCACGTAGGCAATCTTGTCGATCCGCTTGAGTTCGCGCATCACCAGTTCGCCAAGTTTGGTCGACGCGATCTCGCGCGCGCCGCTGTTCAGCAACTTGTCCTGGATGCGTTCGATGGCCGAATCAATCTGTTCCACGCTGACCGGCCGCTTGCGCAGCGCCAGCGACATCGATGCACGCACCTTGCCGATATCGAATTCGGCCCGGGTGCCGTCTTTCTTGACGACGGTGGGCAAGGCGATCTCGGCCCGCTCGTAGGTGGTGAAGCGCTTGTCGCAGGACTGGCAGCGGCGGCGCCGCCTGACCACGTCGCCTTCGTCGGATTCCCGGGTCTCGACGACCTGGGTCTCCAGATGGCTGCAGAACGGACAACGCACGGCTCAGCCCTGCCCACCGCCACTGACAACCAGGCGGGCGTCCGGTCTCATCGGTAGACCGGGAAATCGCGGGTCAGCGCGGCCACCTTCGCACGCACCGCGGCGATCACGTCTTCGCTGGGCTGGTCGAGCACATCGGCGATCAGATTGGCGGTCAGGCGGGTTTGCTCTTCCTTGAAGCCGCGCGTGGTCAGCGCCGGTGTGCCCAGCCGGATGCCACTGGTCACCATCGGCTTCTGCGGATCGTTCGGGATGCCGTTCTTGTTGCAGGTCATGTGGGCCTGGCCGAGCAGCGCTTCGGCTTCCTTGCCGGTCAGACCCTTCGGCCGCAGATCGACCAGCATCACGTGGCTTTCGGTGCGCCCGCTGACGATGCGCAGTCCCCGTTCGGTCAGCGTCTGGGCCAGCACCACGGCATTTTTTGCCACCTGTTGCTGATAGGTGCGGAATTCGGGGCTCAACGCCTCCTTGAACGCCACTGCCTTGGCCGCGATCACGTGCATCAGCGGTCCGCCCTGGATACCGGGGAAAATCGCGCTGTTGATCTTTTTCGCGATGTCCTCTCGGTTGCTGATGACGATGCCGCCGCGCGGCCCGCGCAGGCTCTTGTGGGTGGTCGATGTCACGACATCGGCGAACGGTACCGGGTTGGGGTAGACGCCGCCGGCGATCAGACCGGCATAGTGCGCCATGTCGACCATGAAATAGGCACCGATGTCCTTGGCGACCTTGGCGAAGCGCTCGAAGTCGATGCGCAGGCTGTAAGCCGAGGCGCCCGCGATGATCAGCTTGGGCTTGTGCTCGTGCGCCAGGCGTTCCATCTGCTCGTAGTCGATCGCCTCATCGGCATCGAGCCCGTAGCTGACGACCTTGAACCACTTGCCGCTCATGTTGAGCGCCATGCCGTGGGTCAGGTGGCCACCTTCGGCCAGGCTCATGCCCATGATCGTATCGCCGGGCTGCAACAGGCCGAAAAACACAGCCTGATTCGCTTGTGAGCCGGAATTGGCCTGGACGTTGGCATGTTCGGCGCCGAACAAGGCCTTCAGTCGATCGATCGCCAATTGCTCCGCGACATCGACGAATTCACAACCGCCGTAATAGCGCTTGCCGGGGTAGCCCTCGGCATATTTGTTGGTCAGCTGGCTGCCCTGCGCGGCCATCACGGCCGGTGAAGCGTAGTTCTCGGAGGCGATCAGCTCGATGTGTGCTTCCTGGCGCTCGTTTTCCTGCTGGATCACGGCCCAGAGCTCGGGGTCGACCTGGCTGATGGTGGATGTGGAACGGTCAAACATGGCGGGCAGTCCTCTTCAATCAGAAGACCCGTGGCAGCACTGCAGTGCGCAGTCACGCCTCTGGACAAGACGCTGACATGCCACGGGCTGCCCAGGCGAACGGCGTAACGGCCTTGCCTGGCAAGCGCCGACCGTGCTCCCCCAGTGGTTCACCACCTCAGGCCGGATGACGGCCCCATCGCCAGTTGCACAGTGGCGCTAGTGTAGCCGCTGGCAGCGGATGCTCTTGGCTGTGTGGCGCCAAGACAATATGTCCCGTTCGCCCGGCAGGCGGTCGGTCTCAGCGATTGAGTGCGAGGCGTTCTGCCACGCCGTCGGCCTCGGTGACATCCGGTCGGACATCGTTGGCCGGCTTCGGTGACGTGCTCTGGGTCGAGGCTTTCTCGATCACAACCGGCGCCGCTGACGGGGCTGCGGGCGACACGCTGTCGGTCGCATTGAAGGCCACCGTGCGGCCACCGGCCACCGAACGCAGCCGGGCCTGCTCGGCCAGAACCTTCACGGCGTAGCCGCCATCGTCATTGAGATTGGCCGCACCGACGTAGTACTTCAGGCCGGCCTCGAGGCTGCCGGCCCGCGCGATGCACTCCTTGAGTACCTGCACGCCGACGCGCAGGTTGGTGATCGGATCGAAGGCTGCGAAATTGCCGCCGAAGGCTTCGTATTTGTCGTCGTGGATGCGGGTCATCACCTGCATCAGGCCCTGCGCCCCGACCGAACTCTGAGCAAACGGGTTGAAACTCGACTCGATCGCCATGATGGCCAGAATCAGGGTCGGCTCGAGGCCGACCTGCCCACCGACGTACCAGGCTTCCTTCACCAGACGGCTGATCGGCTCGGGTGCCACGCGGTAACGGCGCGAAAGCCACTGGGCAACCGCCGCTTGCTGGCGGGTCAGCTGCTTCGGATCGGCCGCGGTGGCGCGCATGATCGCACCCGGCTCGCTCAATTGCTGTGCAATCAGTTCACTCGGATCCAGGCGGGCTTCGTGGCGCGCCTGCAGCCAGCCGAACACCTGCACTTCGACCTGGTGCCGCAAATTTTCGCGGCTGCTGGCAAAGATCAGCAGTGCCACGGTGATCAGACCCAGCAGCGCCAGGCTGTTGTGGCTGACCTCGAGCAGGCCGTTGCCGACATCACGCACGAACACGGTCGTTGAGCGGCTAGCGGTCGATCGAAGTGAGCGCAATCGATGCGCGAGAAAAGAGTAAGCAGTCATCTTCATCCTGTAACTTCCGCTTGTGGCGGAATCGCGAGCCTCAGGCTCCGCGGCGGCGTCAGTCGGTGCGACCATAATGGCCGCGCTGTGTCGTGGCGGGAAAGTCCTGAGCCCCTCAGCCTGAACGTAGGCTGACGCGCGTGAATCCCCCGACCCGCCGTTATCGATAAAACGTGGCGGGTTTTCCCTAGGATCCATCAGAAGGAACGCGATTCTAGGAACCGGTCTCATTCCCCGTCAAGAATATGGATTTATCCTCTAATAACTAATTCGTATGAAGTACCGCGATTTAAGGAGCTTCATCGATGGATTGGAGCGCGACAGCGAGCTGGTACGCGTGGTTCAGCCCATATCGCCGAAGCTTGAAATGACGGCGCTGGCCGATCAGGTGTTGCAAAAAGGCGGACCGGCGTTGTTGTTCGAGGACGCGATTGGTTACAAGATTCCCGTTTTGGCCAACCTGTTCGGCACCCCGAAGCGCGTCGCAATGGGCATGGGTGCCCAAAGCACAGCCGATCTGCGAGATATCGGCAGGCTGCTCGCCAGTCTGAAGGAGCCGGAGCCCCCGAAAGGGCTGAAGGATGCCGGTCGGCTGCTTCAGATGGCAAAGTCGCTCTGGGACATGAAACCCGTGGCCGTTCGCACCGCCGCCGCGCAACAGGTGGTGATCGACGGCAGCGATGTCGATCTGACAAGATTGCCGATCCAGACCTGCTGGCCCGGCGATGTCGGGCCGCTGATCACCTGGGGGCTGGTCGTGACCCGCGGGCCGCAGGGCGGTCCAGCGGCTCGGCGGCGCCAGAACCTGGGCATCTACCGGCAGCAGCTGATTGGCCGCAATCAGGTGATCATGCGCTGGCTCGCGCACCGCGGCGGGGCGCTCGATTTTCGCGACTTCGCGCTGGCCAATCCCGGTCGGGATTTCCCGATCGTGGTGGCGCTGGGCGCTGACCCGGCCACCATCCTGGGCGCGGTGACGCCGGTACCCGACAGCTTGTCCGAGTACCAGTTTGCCGGCCTGTTGCGGGGCAGCCGAACCGAGGTCGTCGACACCACTGCCGGTGATGCCGGCGTGATGCTGCAAGTGCCGGCCAGCGCCGAGTTCGTGCTCGAAGGCCGGATCCCGGTTGCCGCGCCGGGTTTTGCCGGCCGCAGCGAACACGGCATCGCGCTGCGGGAGCAGGGCGGATACCTGTACGCGCTGGAAGGGCCGTTCGGTGACCACACCGGCTATTACAACGAGCAGGACTGGTTTCCGGTCTTCGAGGTCACGCGCCTGACGCACCGTCGTGATCCGATCTACCACTCGACCTACACCGGCAAGCCGCCGGATGAGCCGGCGATCCTCGGGGTGGCGCTGAACGAGGTGTTTGTGCCGATCCTGCAGAAGCAGTTTCCGGAGATTGTCGATTTCTACCTGCCGCCCGAGGGCTGCAGCTACCGGATGGCGATCATCAGCATCAACAAGAGCTACCCGGGCCATGCCAAGCGCCTGATGTTCGGGGTGTGGAGCTTTCTGCGTCAGTTCATGTATACGAAGTTCATCGTTGTCACCGATGCCGATGTCGACATTCGCAACTGGAAAGAGGTGATCTGGGCGATCACGACCCGGATGGACCCGGTACGCGACACCACACTGGTGGAGCAGACGCCGATCGACTACCTCGATTTCGCTTCACCCGTCAGTGGGCTCGGCGGCAAGATGGGGCTGGATGCAACCAACAAATGGCCCGGCGAAACCAGCCGCGAGTGGGGTCGCAGCATCGCGATGGATCCGCAGGTCACGGCCCGCGTCCAGAGCCTGCTCGATGACGTGATGGGAGTGCGATGAACGCCGTCGTCCGGCCGTTCCGAGGGATGCGCCGCATCCTGCCCGGCCGGGCCGCGCGTATTGGGAAGGTGCAGCAATGAGCGACATGCTGGTCAAGCTGTACGACCTGCCGCTATTGGCAGAGTCGACGGACATCGATTCCGGCGTGACCATTCGCAAGCCGATCGGTGCCGAACATCGCGTGGTCGTTGCCTGGGTGTTCGAACAGTTCGGCGATGCCTGGGCCTCCGAGGTGCAGGCTGCGCTCGCGAACCGGCCGGTCAGCGTCTTCATCGCGGCCGGCGAGTCGGGGTTGCACGGCTTTGCCTGTTACGACGCCACGCTGCGCGGCATGTTCGGGCCGATCGGCGTCACCGACGCGGATCGCGGCAAGGGCCTTGGGCTGCATCTGCTGCGCGCCTGTCTGGACGACATGCTCAGTGTGGGTTATGGCTACGCGGTGATCGGTGGGGCCGGGCCGGGTGAATTCTTTCGGCGCGCAGCGAATGCAGTCGAGATCCCGGGTTCTGAACCTGGTGTCTACCGCGGCATGCTGAAACGGGCGGCCCAACCCTAGCGCGTCAATTGCACCTGGCAGGCGGCAAGACAGCCAGCCCTCCAGCAGATCTAGCGGCTTGGTACGGGGCCGCCCTTCGAGCCGACGCGCTGGCTGGTGGATTCTGCGGCGCACTGCAGCGATGCCGCGGGCGGCTCGGCGCGCAGCCTGTCGAGCAGCTGGGTGGTCGGGCGGCCGGTCTCGGCCCATCCGCGGCGCTTTTCTTCCGTGCGGATGGCTTCGCGGGTGTTCGGTCCGTCGAAACCATCCGCCGCCACTGCACATTGACCGGCCGCGCGAAGCAGTGATTGCAGTTCCGAGAATCCGGCTCGCGACAGCGCGAGCATGGCCTCGGGGCTCGACCAGGGCGTCTGTTGCGTCGGATCGCCGCGCAGTGCGGCTGACAGCTGGCCAATGGCCAGCGCATACGAATCGGCGCGGTTGTATTGCCAGATCGCGTGAAAGTTTTTCGTCACCAGCCAGGCCGGTCCGTCGGGGCCGGCCGGCGCCAGCAAGGCCGCGTTGGTCGATGGCCCGAGGCTGGGCCACCGGGTCTGCCGTTCCGCGGGCGACTTGCCGTCGACCCGGCGCACGCCCAGCTCGGCCCAATCCGCCAGACTTCGGCACTTGTCACGCGGACGGGCGCTCTGCGCGCAGGCGTGCTCACGCCCGCTGCTGTCTTGCTGACGGGTCACGGCGGCTGGTGCGGTGACCTCGATCGCCCAAGGCAGCCCTTCGGTCCAGCCGAGGTTCTTCAGATAGTTGGCGGTCGTCGCCAACGCGTCGGGCATGTTGCTCAAGGTATCGACCACGCCGTCGTCGTCACCATCGGCCATGTACTGGGTGTGTGTACCGGGCATGAACTGGGTCATGCCGAAGGCGCCGGCCCACGATCCGCGAAAGTCGTCGGGCTTGACGAAACCCTGCTGGGCCAGCCACAAGGCCGCGAAGAAATGGGCCCTGCGCTCACGGTTCGACAATTTCAGGCAAGCCCGACTCAGCGTCGCGTCGACGACCTTGTGGCGACCCTGCAGGCGCCCGAAATCGCTCTCGACGCCGAGCACCGCCACGACGGTGGCAGGATCGACACCATGTTTGCCGGCGATGCGGTCCAGCACCCGGGACTGGCGGGCCAGCACGGCCTGGCCGTCGCTGATCCGTTGGGCGTCGACCAGGCGAGCCAGATAGTCCCAGATCTGCAATTCGAACTCGGGCTGGCTGCGGCTCGCCTTCTCGATCGGCTGGCGCAGGTCTTGCGCTTCGCTGGTGAAGGTTATGAATGTCTCGGAACTGACCTTCGGATAACTGGGCAATTCACGCCGCAGGGCATCGATGCATTGCGAAAAGGCCATCTGGGCACTGGCAATGCCCGGCACGAAAACCAGAACGGCCAGAACGGAGAAGAGTCGAAAAAACGCGGCAGAAAAATTCATCAATGCAGTGTAGATGCGGCCGACCGGGCTGCGCGTCGAGGTGTATCAGACTTGTTTCGGGCTCGTTATCCGGTCGATAATCGCCGATCGCGCCCGGGGCTAGTCACGGGCGCCGCGATTGCCACGCGCATTTCTGCACAACGGTGAACGGCGGGTGGCCGCCTTCACCTGGTTGCGGCACCTGTTCCCTGCATTTGTCCATGCCCAACCAAGGCCCCTCATGTCCGTGAAGTCAGCCATGCGATTTGCAGCCCTTTTCGCCAGTGTCGGCGTGATCGCGGGTTGCGCTGTTCCGCCGACCGAGGCTCCGCCCGCAGCGCCGGCCGCGCCGGTGCCGCAGAGCCGACCCGCTCCTGCAACTGCGCCGGTGGTGACGCCGGCTCCGGTCCCGCCGCCGCCGCCCGCGCCATCGCCGCCGGTTTCTGCGGCCCAGCAGCAGCAGGCGCACAAGATCGCGCTGACGGCGGTCGAGGCGCTCGAGGCTGGCAATGAAGAACTGGCCAAGTCCGAAATCGCATCCGCATTGGCGGTCGACCCGAACAGCAAGCTGGCGCTGAGCCTGATGAAGCAGATCAGTGCCGATCCGATCGAGGTGCTGGGCCGTGACTCGTTTTCATACACGGTGCGGTCGTCGGATACCTTGTCGCGGATCGCCGGTCGCTTTATGGGCGACATTTTCTCGTTCTACATCCTGGCTCGATACAACGACATCAAAGTGCCGCGCCTGGTGTCTGCCGGGCAGGTCTTGAAGATCCCTGGCAAGGCGCCCCCGCCAGGAGCCGACCGCGAGCCGCCAGCACCGTCGCCGCGTCCGGCTGCTGCATCTCCAGCGCCTGCTCCGGTGCAGGCCGCGCCCAGCCCCGCGCCCACCCCGGCTCCCGCTCCGCCGCCAGCCGCCTCGCCGCCACCGGCTGAATCTGCCGGCGTTCGGGCGATGCGCAGCGCTGAGGCCGCTGAGAAGGGCGGTGACCTGGAGCGCGCGCTCAGCGAATACAACCGGGCCGCTGGTCTCGACCAACCAGAAGCGGCCGGCAAGGCGGCGGCCGTGCGGCGCCGCATGGTTACCAACCACACCCAGGCTGCGCGCGCGTCGATGGCGCGCCAGGACCTGGAAGGTTCGATCAGAAGTTGGGATCGGGTGCTTGAGATCGAGCCCTCGAACGATACGGCCCGGCTCGAGCGACAGCGCGCGATCACGTTGCGCGAACGCCTGAAGGGCATCAACAAATAGGCGTGTGGCGAGCGAGGCGTATCTCGACTCGCTTGCTGCGCGGCTTGTTGAACCTCGGTCGTACCGGGTTCGGATTCGCGTCGGCTACTTGCGCTTGACTGGCGCGGCGGCCGTATTCAGTTGCTTGAGGCGTTGCGCCGCCCGCGGCTGCTTGCGGTTCAACTGGATGCTCCGCTCGAGCGCGGCGATCGCCGTGGCCGGATCGGCATCGGCGACGCTTTCTGCCTTCTGGAACAGAACATCCGCCAGCAGCGAGTTGGCCGCTTCATCGCGCGCATGGCCGGCTGCCAGCCACCGATCCAGCATGGCGATGGCTTCGTCGTATTCGCCCTGGCTGGCCAGCAGCGACGCGTGCTCGACCTCGATGCGGTCTTGTGACGAGCTGCGATCCGGCACTTTCGAAGCGGATTTGTCGACATCTCGCACGGCACTGATCGCGGCTGCCGGTTCGGCGGGCCGGCCCACAGCTGATGGGGTGGTGGAAGCCGGCGGGGTCATTTCCGCATCGGACATGGCCCGGCGGGTCAGGGTATGGCGGGACAGTTTCCCGATGTGGTTGCGGCGTACGCGCTCGCGCTCGATGCCGCGCAGTCCATCGGCGGCCTTCTGCTGATCAGGCTGCAGCGCGAGCGCGGCCAGGTAATTGGTTGCGGCGGTGTCGAGTTGGCCGCGCGCGGCCGCCTGGTCACCGCGCTGCACGCGCTCAGCCGCAGCCGCAGCGGCTTTGCGTCGGGCTTCCTGCCAGCGTTCGCGGTAGTCCTCGTGGCGAGGCCGGATCGTCGACAGCACCTCCCAGATCAATACCGCTTCGGCGAGCTGACCCTGGCGCTCGAGCTCGACCGCGCGCGCCCGCTGACTGACCTCATAGGCCGTCGGCTCAGCGGGCAATACGACGATCGGCGCCGGCTCGACCGATTCGGTCGGCGGCGCCGGCGGCGACGGTGTGCTGGCACAGGCCTGCAGCAGCAGGCACACCCCGGCAATACCCAGTTGCAGTCGGCGATTCATTGCGACACCGGTCGGCTGATCTGCAACTTGGCCTTGAATGCCTCCAGATCGTGGTCACCGAAGATCATGGTTCGACGCAGCATCAATGGCTGCGCGAAAAAGCCGTTGCCTCCGGGGTTGACCGTCACGGCCAGCTTGTAGTTGTGGCGGTTCAGCGCCTCGAGCACAGTCTCGTTGGCATCGCCATAAGGATAGGCGTATTGATCGATCTGAAGCTGCAGCCGCTTCTCCAGCACCTCGCGCGGGAGCCGGGTCTCGGCCTCGATCGATTGACGGTAACGCGCGTCGTCCTCGCCGGCTCCGCGCTCGATCAGGTTGCGGTGGGTTTTTGAATGCGGCTGGATATCGATCAGGCCGGATTTGGCCAGCTCCTGCATCTGCGGCCAGCTCAAGGCGTCGCCAGCGCCGACGAAATCGGTGTATACGAACAAGGTCGCCGGAAAATTGTGTTTGCGCAATGCCGGCAGCGCGTGGCGGTAGGTCGACTCGTAGCCATCGTCGATGGTGATCACGACCGAGCGTTGCGGCAGCGCCTCCCGGCCCTGCAGAAAGCCGGTCAGTTGAGACAGCCGGATCACGCGGTAGTCGTTGCGCGCCAGCCAGTCGAGCTGGGCCGCGAAGGTGTCTGGTGACACCGACATCTTGCCCGCGGCGCCGCCAAAGCGGTGGTAACACAGGATCGGAATCGTCTGGTAGCGGTCGGCGTGGACGCCGGTCGGGTTCAGTGCCTTCAACGGGACGATCAACGGTTGTCCGGCCTGCGGGCGGGTGATGCCGTTGGCTTCGGCGATTTTCCAATCCTGATCCTCGCTGCCGAGCAGTTGCGCAGCAATCGATTTCAGCGTTTCGCCGGCGCGCGGCTGGTAGACGATCAATCGCTCGCTGCGGCCGAGGATGCCAGGCTTCAGCGCGTTGTCGACCCGGACATAGGTGGCCTGCGCGGGTGCCTGACGCGGACTGGCCGGCGGCGCTTCAGGGGGCGACGCGCAGGCGGCCAGCAGGCCGACAAGGGCTCCGAGACTTGCAAGGCCGGTGCTTCGCCGGCAGACGTCGATCATGCGTTGCATGGCAGGCTCCGTCGCTCGATTCAGGTTTTCGCCGGTCGCGGCAGGATGGTGGCGGGTTGCGGCGCCGCGCCTTCCTTCTGGGCACGCTGCAGTGCTTCGGCCATCTGATCGAAGGCACCGTACAGGCGGCCGAACTCGTCCTTGCGCGATTCGGCAATCCGGTGATCGAAGCGGCCCTTGGCGATTTCGCCCATCGATTCACCAACCAGCTTGATCGGCTTGGCAAACCAGTTGGCGACGAAGAACATCGCGATCGCAACCGCCAGCACGGTGATGACGACCAGCGCCACCATCAGGCTGATTGACAGCTGGGCCACCTGCTTCAGCGGCTTTTCGGGCAAGGCCAGCCAGAGTTTGCCGACCGGAGTGCCCGAGAAAGTGATCGGCGTTTCCAGCCCGAGCACGGTTTCGTCGTTGATCGAATAACGCGTCAACGGGAGCCCGCTGCTGGTCTTGCCGATGGCTTCGCCGACCGGCCCGCTGAAAGGTTTGCCGACCAGCGCCGGTTGACTGGCCGCACGCACGACGCCGTTGCGATCACTCACCGTCAGGCTGGCGAAGTCGCCCGTCTTCATCATGCTCTCGACGGCAACCTCGACGGCGCCCCAGTCCTCGAGGCCAGACGCGGCCGCATTCTGGACCGCAATGAAACGCGCCAGCGCAGCGCCGTTGTCGGTGACCTGACTCAGCATCGCCGAATACTGGCGCTGGGTGATGACCGTGCCGGCGATTGCCATCACCGCGGCGACGATCAAGGCCATCATGCCGGCCCATTTGACGCGCAGCGAGACGAAACGCGTGGTGTCCTTCGACTGCGCAGCGGTGTCGACTTCAGCCAAAACCTTGATCAGCGCCTCGGCCAGTTCCTCGCCGGTCTGATAGCGTTTTTCAGGCGCTTTTGCCAGGCAGCGGTCGACCACGCGCCGCAACGACGCCGGCACCTCCGGGCGTACCTTCTCGATTGCCTCTGGCGCCTCGTTGGTGATCTTGACCGCCACCGCAATCAAGGTATCGCCCTGGAACGGCCGCTTGCCAGTGAGCATCTGATACATCAGGATGCCGGTCGAGAACAGATCGGAGCGCCCGTCGAGCTTCAGGCCCTGGGTCTGCTCGGGCGACATGTATTGCGGCGTTCCCAGCACATCGCCGATGCGCGTGCGCTGCTCGGAGTCGGGCGAATCGACGTGGGCGATGCCGAAGTCGGTGACCTTGATCGACATGTTGCGCCGCTGCAGCATGATGTTGCCCGGCTTGATGTCGCGGTGGACGATGCCGCGGTCGTGCGCATAACCGAGCGCCTTGGCCAGCTGGATGCCGATCAGCACCACGTCGCGCACCGCCAGCGGCGTGTGGTTGCTCATCGCGGCATTGAGCGGGTCGCCTTCCAGCAACTCCATCGCCATGTACGGCCGACCCTCGATCTCGCCGACATCGTGCACGGTCACGATATTCGGGTGCGACAGCCCGCCCGCGGCACGCGCTTCCTGAAGAAAGCGCGCGCGCGATATTCCTCGTCGGCGCAGAACGATGCGTGCAGAAACTTGATCGCCACGTCGCGGCCGATGGCGGGATCGTGGGCGCGGAATACCGACGCCATGCCGCCGCGGCCGATCGAGCCCTTGATCAGGTAACGGCCCACTTCCTGCACGGTGACGTCGCTGGTATGCGTCCCGCCGGGCAGGGTTTCGCCAATCACCCGGCCCGGTATGCCGCCGGTGTGGGTCTGGCTGGTTGGCGGCCCAAAGGTGGTCTGCCGACCGGTGCCCGACGTGATCGGATTGATCACCGATGCGGTCGAATGAACGCCGGTAACCGCTGCAGCTCGCAGCATGCTCGGGGTGCCGACCCGGGTCTGGTCATCGGCGTCGACCGATGCATCGCCGTCGTCTGCCGTCGGATCGCGGTTGGGTGGGACTGCGCCCTTTTCTTCGGTCATCGAGGCGGGCCCCCTTGCCCGCGAGTCAGGTCGAGTGTCGTTGCCGATGCAAGCGAAAGCGTGCGCGAGCGCCACGCCGCCAACAGCGTGCATTCTGACACCGGGCGTCTGCCGCGTGCGTCGGATTGCTCGCGGGGTTCGGCAAGAAGCCACGGCATCGGGATGTAACCGCGCTTGTGCCGCGGGCGCAGTTGGGCTAAGGTGGACTTGTCTGTCAAGCAGACGACACTGATGACGCAGTCTCTGCGTGTCAGGGGCCCCCGACCACTTACCTCGGGAGCTCCACCGGTGACCCTGGTCACCCGCCCCTTCCAGCGTCACGCTCGGGAGGGGTTTTGCATTTTGGGCCTGCGGCCTGTCAATCGCCCGCACGGGCGAGCGTCCCACCAACGGTGGATTCACAACGCCTGCGAAGCTGTTCATCATCGTGTTTCTGATGAAGACGTTCTGGCAGGAGATTGAACATGCATTTCGATGAACGCAACGAAGGCGACTATCGCATCTTCGCCGGTGCACTCGAAGCACAACAAGGTGACGGCTATATCGCGGCGGTGATCGTCAACCGCTGGCGTGGCAAACCGGGAACGCCGCGTGAGGCGTATCGCGATGAAAGTCTGGCCTGCGGCCACCGTTGGGCCACAGCCGATGCCGCCTTGTCGTTTGCGATGAGCAGGGGGCAGCAACTGGTTCGCAGCGAGCCGGAGCGACTGGCCTGCTGATCAACTACACCCGAGTTCGGACCCCATCTGCAGTCATCCTGAGAGCGCATCGCCTATACTGTCATTAAACACAGTATCAATGCGCTCGCGGCCTGATCGAAATCCCGTTTCGAAGCCCGAACGCCGCTGCAGGTCGCGCTGGTGCTCCCGAATTACGCCGAACTCCACTGCCGAAGCAATTTCAGTTTTCTCCGCGGTGCCTCGCACCCTGAAGAACTGGTCACGCGTGCGGCGGCGCTGGGCTACAGCGCGCTGGCGCTGACCGATGAATGTTCATTGGCCGGCGTTGTGCGGGCCCATGCCGAGGCGCAGCAACAGCACAAGCTGCACCTGATCATCGGCAGCGAGATCCGTCTGCAATTGCCCGGCAGCGGTGAGCCCCATGCGCGCCTGATCCTGCTGGCGCAGACCCGTCGCGGCTACGGCAACCTGTCGCACTGGATCACCGTCGCCCGGCGCCGTGCCCCGAAAGGTTCGTACCAGGCCTTTCCCGGCGATATCGAGGGCAAGGTGCCTGGAGCGCCGACACTGGCCGGGCTGCCCGATTGCCTGGCCTTGCTGGTGCCGGAGGCCGGCCAGCCGTTCGAGCAGCTGTTCGCCCAGGCGATGTGGCTGAAGACCTGGTTCCAGGACCGCGCCGCAATTGCCCTCGAGTTGTTGTACCGCCCGGGCGACGATGCGCTGCGCGAACAGGTGCGCAAGGTGGCCGCATTCACCGATCTGCCGATTGCCGCGGCCGGCGACGTGTTGATGCATGTGCGCTCGCGCAAGCCGCTGCAGGATGTGCTGACCGCGACCCGCCTGAAACGCACGGTGGCCGATTGCGGCCGCGAACTGCCGCCCAATGCCGAACAGCACCTGCGCTCGCGCAGCCGGCTGGCGGCGTTGTATGCCGAAGAGTGGCTGGCCAATACCGTGGCGCTGTCCGCGCGCTGCAGTTTCTCGCTGGGAGAGTTGAAGTATGAATATCCGAAGGAAATCGTCCCCGACGGTGAAACACCGACCAGCCACCTGCGCAAGCTGACGTTCGCTGGCGTCGCGAAGCGTTTTCCGCAAGGCCTGAGCGAGGAGTGGCAAGCCCAGATCGAACACGAGCTCGCGCTGATCGAGCGCCTCGGCTACGAGCCATATTTTCTGACCGTGGCCGACATCGTGCAGTGGGCGAGGGCGCAGGGCATCTTGTGCCAGGGCCGTGGCAGCGCGGCCAATTCACTGGTCTGTTATTGCCTGCATGTCACCGAGGTCGACCCGCGGCGCGCCAAATTGCTGTTCGAGCGCTTCATCAGCATCGAGCGCAACGAGCCGCCCGATATCGACATCGATTTCGAACATCAGCGCCGCGAGCAGGTGATCCAGTACATCTACGCCAAATACGGCCGACACCGTGCGGCCTTGACCGGCGTCGTGATCTCGTACCGCCCGCGCTCGGCGCTGCGCGATGTCGGCCGTGCGTTGGGCATCGATCTGCAGCGCATCGATGCGGTCGCCAAGAGCCAGCAGTGGTTCGATGGCCGCGCCGTGCAGGGCGAACGGCTGCGCGAGAACGGCTTCGATCCGCAGGCTCCGCTGACCCGGCTGTGGGCTGAACTGACCAGTTGCCTGATCGGCTTTCCGCGCCACCTCAGCCAGCATCCCGGCGGCTTCCTGATCGCGCGCGAGCAGATCGAGCAGCTGGTGCCGGTCGAGAACGCCGCAATGCCGGGGCGCAGCGTGATCCAGTGGGACAAGGACGATCTCGATGTGCTCGGGCTGATCAAGGTCGACATCCTGGCGCTCGGCATGCTCAGCGCGATCCGCCGCGCGCTCGAGTTGATCGCACTCAAGCTCGGCCATCCGCTGCGTGTGCAGGACATCCCCGATGGCGACGGGCCGACCTACGACATGATCTGCGCCGCCGATACCGTCGGTGTGTTCCAGATCGAGAGCCGGGCCCAGATGAGCATGTTGCCGCGGCTCAAGCCGCGCACCTACTACGACCTGGTGGTCGAGGTCGCGATCGTGCGACCCGGGCCGATCCAGGGCGGCATGGTCCACCCCTATCTGCGCAACCGCGGCCTCAGCGATGAACAGATTGCCTGCCCGGAAGAATTGAAACCGGCGCTGATGCGCACCAAGGGCGTACCGATCTTCCAGGAGCAGGTGATGCAGATCGCGATGCTCGCCGCCGATTTCAGCGGTGGCGAGGCCGATCAGTTGCGCCGCGCGATGGCCGCCTGGAAACGCCGCGGCGGCCTGGCGCCGTTCTACGACCGGCTGGTCGGCCGCATGAAGGAAAAAGGCTACGCGGCCGAATATGCCGAGCGCATCTTCAAGCAGATCGAAGGCTTCGGCGAGTACGGTTTTCCGGAAAGCCACGCCGCCGGTTTTGCCTTGCTGGTGTATGTCAGCAGCTGGATCAAGCGGCACCATCCCGATGCGTTTCTGGCGGCGTTGCTGAACAGCCAGCCGATGGGTTTTTATGCGCCGGCGCAGTTGGTGCGCGATGCACGCGAACACGGCGTCGAGGTGTTGCCGGTCGATGT
>JANNNE010000172.1:0-2271 GCA_031398385.1 Ideonella sp. | reverse complement strand
CGCTGGAAGGCGTCCAGCCTGGCGCAGGCTGCATCGACATTCGAAATCAGCGGCCAGCGCGACAGATCGACCTTGAAACGGCGCGCGCTCTCGACCTGCGGCACCAGATAAACATCGGCGATCGTCGGCGTCTGGCCGAAGCAGAATTCGCCGCGCTGCCGATCGGCTGCGAGCAAGGCCTCGATCGCGTCGAAACCGGCACCGATCCAGGTTCCGCACCAGTTGTTGATCACCGTGTCGTCAGCGCCGAAATCATGGCGCAGCGCCTCGAGCACGCGCCGGTTGTTCAACGGATGGATATCGCAGCCAACGATCGCGGCGAGCGCGCGCACATGCGCCCGCTGCGGTTGGTCCGACGGCAACAGCGGCGGCAAGGGGTAGCGTTCTTCCAGCCATTCGATGATCGCGGGTGACTGGATCAACACCTGGTCGTCGACCTCGAGCGCGGGCACCAGCGCCTGCGGATTGATGGCGCGAAAGTCGGCCAGCAGATGGTGCTCCTTGCGCAAGTCGATCGCGACATAGTCGTACGCCAGACCTTTCAGATTCAGTGCGATGCGCAAGCGGTGCGAGGTTCCGCTGCGAAAGAAATTGTGCAGTTTCATGATCGTGTGTCCGGTTGATGCGAGGGCTCGCTCGAAACGAGCCGAAGCCGCGTGTTTCTATTTGTATACTGACAATCAGTGTAATGATATCGGCGCGCCAGCCCGGCCGAGTGTGCCGAATGTTCAGCGATCGATCATGACCAACGCCCCTGCCAACGACATCAGGCTCGACGATCTTCCCGGCCATTACATCCGCCGCCTGCAGCAAATCGCGGTTGCCATCTTCATGCAGGAAACCGCCGCTGCCGGCATCACACCGGTGCAGTTTGCAGCGCTGCAGACAGTCGCCGATCAGCCCGGACTCGATCAGCGCACGCTGGCCCGCAGCATCGGCTTCGACACCTCGACGATCGCTGGTGTGATCGACCGCCTGGAGGCACGCGGCCTGATGAGCCGCGGACCCTCACCGGCAGATCGGCGGGTGCGGCTGTTATCGCTGACCGAGGCGGGCCATCGGCTGCTGGCAGCGGTGATCCCGTCAATGCTGCGCACCCAGCAGCGCATCCTGGCGCCCTTGCCGTCCGCCGACCGGGATGAATTCGTCCGGATGCTGCAGGTGCTGGTCAATGCCAACAACGAATTGAGCCGCGCGCCCAGCGACAGCGGCATCTGATCTGAACAGCGACCGGCGGCCGCCGCAGGCCGCTTCAGACCGCGGCTATTTCTCCGATCAGGCGGGGTTCACCGTCGGGCACCAGCTCGAACACCGCACCAGCACCCGAAGCGATGCCGGACCGGGTGAACGCGGTGATCATCACCTGATGGGTGACCATCACCACCAGCGACGCGCCTTTGGGCAGGGCATGCAGGAACCGGCGAACCTCCGCCACCTGGCCCTCGCGGTTGGCTGAGCGGTCGAAGAAGGAATTCAGCGACGCCAGTTCGATCGGCGCGCCGAGCGCCAGCAGACGAGCGGTTTCAAGACAACGGCACCACTGGCTCGAATAGACCGTGGCCGCCGTGACACCGGCCTGCGCGATCCGCTCGCCGAGCCGCTTGGCCTGCGCGCGCCCGGCGGCGTCGAGCACCCGCTGGGTCGAGCAATCGCCAAGCTTGAAGCCCGGTGGATCGCCGATGCCGGGCGCATTGGCGTGGCGCAGCATCAGCACCCGGCCCGGCTTGGCCAGTTCGGCCATTGGCAGGATCGCGGTGGACTGCGCCTGCACGGCACCCGGCAACAAGGCCGCTGCGGTCGCGCGGAGCAGCAAAAGCCGACGGGCAGGAGTGATCGCTTGAGCGGGGCGGATGGGGTGAGGCATGGCACAGAATAATTCAAGTGTTGAAGCCGCGGCCGGGTGGCCGCGAGAACCGCCACAGCGCCGGGGCCTTTGGCCCGAGCCGGCCAAAATTCCGACCGAAACCGGTATCGGCGCGGCCGGTCGGGTCAAGCCCGATCCGGCGCACGGCAGCGCACCGCGCGACGCGTGAGACGTGCAACGGCCTACGACACCGTTGCGTCGGGTTCGTGCCGCGGTGTCTTCGGATGCGACAACGCGGCGACCACATCCGTCTGGGTCACGATGCCGACCAGCCGATCCGCGCCGTCGATGATCGGAATGTGGTGGTGGCCGGTGGTGCCGAAAATCGGGATCAGTTCGGCCAGGTGTCTGTCGACACTGGCCACTCGCACACGACGCGTCATGATGTCGCCCACCACCTCGGGACC
>JANNNE010000161.1:0-5212 GCA_031398385.1 Ideonella sp. | reverse complement strand
GGACGCCGGTGTGCGGCATTGGGGCAACCGCAGCTCGGTGACCGGCGCGGTCGGCCTGCTCGACCGGGTGGCACCGCTGTGTTTCGCAGCACCGGTGTTTTTTCACGCGATGCGGTGGTATTTCCAGATCAAGTTTTGAGCGGCACCACCACGAACCAGAGCACGAAATGACGTGCTGTAGGCCCCGATTTCGACAAGAATGTGGGGTCGGGAGCAGGTGCCTGGAGATCCCTTGACCTTGAAGTCGGACCAAACCGCTGCGAAAGCCTGGGCTGAGCAAATTCGCATGCCGACCCGCCTTGCCGTCGTGCTGGTGGTCGACCTCGTCGAGTCGGTCAGGCTGATGGAAAGCGACGAAGAGGGGGTCATCAACCGCTGGCAAAGCTTCGTTGACTACGTCAGCTCGGACTTGTTGACCCTTTGCGCCGGTCGTCTGGTAAAGAGTCTCGGTGATGGCCTAATGGCCGAGTTTGGTGATGCCCCGCGCGCATTCGCAGCAGCGTGCGGGATGCACGACTGGATGGCGAACCAATGCGAGCCGCTTTTGAGCGGAGACAGGCTGCGCCTTCGCGCGGGTCTGCATGTAACCAGAATCTACGAGGCGGCTGCCGACATCTACGGCGCCGGGGTCAATCTCGCTGCGCGAATCACGACCCTAGCCTCGGCGGGTGAAACGGTGGCATCGGTCGAGGCGCGTGATCAATTGGTCGACACCTTCGATGCAGCGGTCGATGATCTTGGCGACTGCCATTTGAAGCATGTCGAGCAACCGGTTCGCGTCTATCGACTGGGTCCGGCCAGGCAGCCAACCAGCATTCCTGATCACCAAAAGCACACTGTTCGCCTCAGCGCTGCAATTGCCATCATCCCGTTTTCGGGCCAGTTGACCGAATTCGCCATTGCAGGAGTCGGCGACATCATCGCGGATGGCATGATCGGGCAGTTGTCGCAGTCAACCGATCTGCATGTGGTCTCCAGGTTGTCGTCAGCGTGCTTTCGCGGACGCGACGCAGCGCTAGACGAAATCGCGGCGCGTCTGCAGGTGCGGTTCGTCGTTTCCGGCAGTTTCAGTGTCAGTGGCAGCCAAGTGCTGATCACGGCTGAGCTGGCAGACGCGGCTTCAGGGGCGGTGACGTGGTCATCCAGAATCGATGGCGAATTGCGGGATTTGCTGAGCGTCAACAGCCAGATCATTCACGCTCTGTCCGACGCAGTCCATCGGAGAATCCTGGAATCGGCAGTATGCGAGGCCAGGACCAAGCCGATCCCCACGCTGAAAAGCTACGAGTTGTTCCTCGCTGGCATCACGATGATGCACCGGGCGAGCGCGCACGAATTCGACGCCAGCCGCCAACTGCTCGAATCCCTGACCGAGCGCCACGCCAGGATCGCGCTGCCGTTTGCTTGGCTGGGCAAATGGCACGTCCTTCACTCGATCCATGGCCAGGTGACCGATCTGAAGCGCGAAGCGGCGATGGCTCTGCAACACACTGGCCACGCTCTCGACCTCGAGCCGACCAGCGCGCTCGCCTTGGCGATGGAAGGCTTTGTGTTCTGTCATCTAAAGAAGGACCTCGATGTAGCGGAACAACGTCTGGCCCATGCTTGCGAGCTCAATCCCAGCGAGGGATTCGCCTGGTTGTTTCTTGCGGTCACGCAGGCGTTCAAGGGAGATTCGACTCATGCGGTCGAGTCGGCAGAACGAGCGATCATGCTTTCTCCAATCGATCCGCTGCGCTATTACTACGAATCGCTGATGGGCTCGTGTGAGTTCGGCGCAGGCCGGTTCAGCGAAGCGATCCGCTGGTGCGAGGCGTCACGGCGCCGAAACAGACAGCATCTTTCGACATTGCGCATCCTCATCGCTGCGTATGCCGAGGCCGGGGAACAAGAGCATGCTGTAAAGGTGGCAAATGAGTTGCGCCGGCTTCGTCCTGACTATACGGTTGCTTCCTACGAGTCGCATTCGGTCGCGGCGATGTACCCGTTCGGGCAACGAATCTCGAGGGCCATGAGGTCCGCAGGAATCCCTTGAGCCCCTAAGGGCTCCAAGCATCCAGGTCGACTTTCAACAAAAGGCGAGGACAAGATGACAACACTTGGTGGCTCGGCGCTTGGCGCCCTTGGCGGGTCTTCCCTGGGCGGCTCCGGGGGCTCAGGAGGTTCCGGTGGCTCGGGCGGCTCAGGCGGGTCGGGAACCTTGATGGATGAATGGGCCAATCCGCTGATGGCCAGCGCGTTGTGGATGAGCCGCGACGGCACGGTCGAACGCGACAAGCACGGCAGCGTGCTGCCGAGCAAAGGGGAGCCGCCCATCATGGGCGATGCGGGCGTAGTAGCAGCTCTCCGGCGCTGGGATCCGTGGGTACGTATCAATCTTGCCGTCGGCGAGCTGACGGAGCACCTGGAATACGTCGTGACACCGGCGGCCGCCGCATGCAAAGTTAGCCTGAAGGGCGGCGGCACGCTGGCCGACATCGTCCGTCCCGACAAGGACTTTTTTATTGCACAGCTTGAACTGGTGCAGTCCTGGGCCGATATCCGCGACGAACGAGCAGCCGAAATTCTCACCCAGATCGACAATCAGTACGCATTCATCGCAGCAGTCAGCGGCCTGCACGTCGCACGCAAGCGTTGGACGATGGAATGGCTGACGATCGCGATCCAGTTCACGATCGCTGTCGAGCTCAGGTTCAAGCATGTCTTCGCCTGTTACCGCCCGGTCGAGCTGTCGCCGCAGGTGCAGCCGATCATCACGACTCCCGGTCATGGCGCCTATCCGATGGGTCACGGTGCGCAGGCGTTCGCAACGGTTGTCGCGCTGGCCGGTCTGCTCGGTTTGACACCCGCCACTCACCAGCCGACACTGACGCAACTTTTTCGCCAAGCTCGCCGAATCAGCGTCAATCGTGTGGTCGCTGGCGTGCATTTCCCGATCGACGCGTTCGCCGGGCATGCGCTCGGACTCAGTCTCGGAGAATTCTTTCTTTGCGCAAGCGGATATCTCTCTCTTGGATCGACGCGAGAATTCGAGCCCTCAGGTCAAGGCAATGACCAAGCAAACAACTATCTCGGCGACGGACCGGGCGATCCAGGCGGATATGAGACCAGCGATGTCTTCAGCGTCCCGCCATCCACCTTGTTGAAGGAGATCGCAAGGCTGGCCAAAGAAGAATGGGTCTGACTATGGCTCAGCCCAGCAATGGCCATACGCACGATCCGCGTGACGCCTACGTCGATTGGATCATCAAGACGCAGCAGCTGCGATTCTTCGACAACTACCGCAAACCTGGTGATCCACAGGCCGTAGGTCTGTTGATCCGCTTGAGGGACACGGTCCTCATCGCCGAACGCGCAAGGATTCTGGCGAGTCACGGAGTTGGCCAGGTTCCGCTGGCCTACACAGGAAGCGTCGGCGCTGCCCCGACAAGACGAACCTGGGCGCTGTCGGTTCCAGCGTTACAACTTTCGAGTTTCGTCGACGCGATCGCCCCCTTTGTCGATCGCATCGAATTGGCGGCTCCAATCGCCCAACCGTTGACCAACCCTCGATCCATCCAGTTCACAGGCCAGGCGATTGCAGAAACGCTGGCGGTCGTCATGGACGATGGCTGCGCATTCGCCAACGCCCGTTTCATGGATGCCGGCAAGACCCGCGTAATGTGGCTGTGGAACCAGGATCCGTTGGCGCTTGGCCTGGCGCTCGATTCGATCTCCGGCCCCACACCGCGCGCAGATTTCGGTTACGGAGCGCAATGGCCGCAAAGCGAACTGGACCGAATCATCGGACTCCAGCCGGGACAGCAGGATGCCATCTATGAGCTTGCCGGTCTGCAGGGCTTGCGCCGACACGCCGCCCACGGGCCCCACATGATGGACCTGCTTCTCGGCGACCAGGACTGGCCGATGGTTTTTGTGCAGTTTCCCCAGGAAGCCGTCGACGATCCGTCTGGTTTGTGGCTCAAGCGATTTGCGTTCGATGGGCTGCATTACGCAATCGAGTGCGCCGGGCCGCAGACAAAGATCGTTGTCAATCTGAGCTGGGGACCGCAGACTGGACCGCACGACGGCCTTTCGCTGTTTGAACTGGCTATCGATGAGCTGGTCGCCGAGCAACGGGCCAAAAACCGCGAGCTGATCGTTACATTGCCGGCTGGTAACTCGTTCGAATCTCGCGCACATGCAATGTTCGGCTATCGCGAGGGCCGCACCCTCCAATGGGTCGTGCCGCCAGATGGTCGTACCCCCGCTTTCCTCGAGGTCTGGTGGCCACCGAGCGTGGCGCCGGCGGATGCCGCACTGAGCATCGTCCCTCCCGGCGCCGCGGCCGAGGTGATTCTGCCGGGAGAACGGAGCGGCACCGACTGGTACGTCAACCTGAAACGCTACGGCAACTCGACGATGGCCCTGCTGGTCATCAACCCGACTCAGAACGAAGACCCCGAGAAAAGCGGCAGGGCGGGGCGCTGGACCCTGACGTTCGCCGGCAGACCACAGGCGACGACCGAACAGGTCCATCTCTATGTGGCGCGCGCCGATCACAACATGGGTGCCAAGCGTCGAGCCAAGGCAAGCCACCTCATCGATGACGGGTGGGAAGCGGCGCGATTTCTGGCGCCGCACCGCCGGCACGAAGAAGCACCTGGCTCTGCAATCAGCAAAGGCGGGACCCTGAACGGAATTGCGACCGGCGCAGAAACACACGTTGCAGCTGGTTTCCGTCACAGCGATCTGGGCGTAGCGCCATATTCGTCGTCTGGCCCCACCCGAGGAGCACGGCCGGGTCCGGACTTCGCCTGCGTCACCGACATGTCGCCAGCACTGCCGGGGATTCGGGCGACTGCTGTACGAAGCGGCACCAACGTACGCCTTGTCGGTACGAGCACCGCTGCACCGCAACTCGGACAAATACTGGCGGCGAAAACGGTGACAAAGGTGCCAGACCCGCCGACCATTCCATCACCACCTGTGCGGATCGGCGGAGGGCGCCTCAAGCCGGACCCCAAGCTTTTCCCGCCCAGATAGTGATTTGGCAGGCGAACATCAACAATTCAAGAAAAGGCCGCATTGCTGAACATCTGCTGCAGCGCGCGTGATCCCGCCACACGTGACGCCAACTGTCATGCGGCACCGAGCACCATCGCCGCCCCCTTCTCCCCGATCATGATCGTCGCCGCATTGGTATTGGTCGACACCATCGAAGGCATCACCG
>JANNNE010000090.1:0-5742 GCA_031398385.1 Ideonella sp. | reverse complement strand
GTCTCGCTGCCTGCAGGAAAAATCTCGGCTGCAACCCTTGCGGGAGCGACGGAAGTCGCGACGCTTTCCTCCGAGATGCCGCAGGTCGCCACTACCGTCGCTCCCACGGATGACTCGCCCGAAGGCATCAGAACCGGCGGTCAATCTCCTGTAGACGCAGCCGAAAACAATGCGGCGCCGGAAAAGCTCGCGGCTGAAGCCGCTAGTGGCGCAGACACCAACACGCCTGCGCAAGCCGAAGACAGCCGCATCGCCGCCTCCTTGTCCGGCTCCGGACGCTGGCTGGCCTTGCTGGGTTTCTTCGGCTTCGGCCTGCTGCTCGCATTTACGCCGTGCGTGTTGCCGATGATCCCGATCCTGTCCGGCCTGATCGCCGGGCGCGGCGAGCGCATCGGTGCACGGCGCGCGTTCTCGTTGTCGCTGGTCTACGTGCTGGCCAACGCCGTGGTGTTCACCATCGCCGGTGTCATCGCCGGACTGCTCGGCGCCAACCTGCAGGTGGCGTTCCAGACGCCGTGGGTGATCGTCGCCTTCGCCACGTTGTTCGTCGCCTTGTCGTTGTCGATGTTCGGCCTGTACGAACTGCAGTTGCCGGGCTGGCTGCAAACCCGGCTGGCCGATGCGGGGCGCGGTGTGCGTGGCGGCAAGGCCGCCGGCGCATTCGCCATGGGCATCTTGTCGGCGATCATCATCGGTCCCTGTGTCGCGGCGCCGCTGGGTGGCGCGTTGCTGTACATCGGCCAGACCGGCGACGTCGTGCTCGGCGGCACGGCGCTGTTCGCGATGGCGATCGGCATGGGTGTGCCGCTGATGGTGGTGGGCGCGACCGCCGGCTCCTTGCTGCCGAAGGCCGGCCCCTGGATGGAGTCGATCAAGCGGGTCTTCGGCGTCACGATGCTGGCGGTGGCGATCTGGACGGTGTCGCCGGTGATTCCGCTGGTCGCGCAGCAACTGGCCTGGGCGGCGCTGCTGATCGTACCGGCCATCTATCTGCACGCCCTCGATCCGCTGCCGCCTCAGGCGCCTGGACATCGACGCCTGCTGAAGGGGCTTGGCGTGATGGCGCTGCTTGTCGGCGCTGCGCTGATGATTGGCGCGATGTCAGGCAGTCGCGAGTTGCTGCAGCCGCTGGCCGGCCTGCGCGGTGGCGCGTCTGGCATCGCACAAGCGGAGCTGCCCTTCCAGCCGGTGGCCAGCAACGCCGAACTCGATCGCCTGATCCAGGCCGCGCAAGGACGCCCGGTGATGCTCGATTTCTGGGCTGAATGGTGTGTGTCGTGCAAGGAGATGGAGCATTTCACCTTCAGCGATCCGCGGGTGCAGGCGCGCCTGAAAGACAGCCTGCTGCTGCGCGCCGACGTGACTGCCAACAATGCTGATCACCAGGCGCTGCTGGCCCGCTTCTCGCTGTTCGGTCCGCCCGCCATCATCTTCTTCGACAAGGCGGGCCAGGCGATGTCGCTGCGCGTGATCGGCTACCAATCGGCCGATCGGTTTCTCGAATCGCTGGATCGGGTGTCTGCGTTGATGCAGGCACCATGACCAACGGTGCGACGCTGCACCAGCAGTGTTCACCCTAGTGACATGCCCCGCCATCGGCGGTCCAATGCGCGGATGCCTTTTTTTCTCACATCGGCGCCCCGGTGCGCCTGTCGTCGATGAGTCGACGAGCGTACGACTCGCTGCGCAGCGCGCGCTGGTTCGCACCCGACGACCTGCGCTCCTTCGGTCACCGCTCACGCGTGATGCAGATGGGTTACGCGCCCGAAGACTGGGCCGGCCGGCCGGTGATCGCCATCATCAACACCTGGTCGGACCTGAACTCCTGCCACGCCCACTTCAAGCAACGCGTCGAGGACGTCAAGCGCGGCGTGCTGCAGGCCGGCGGTTTCCCGGTCGAGTTGCCGGCCATCTCGGTGTCCGAGAGCCTTGTCAAGCCGACCACGATGATGTACCGCAACTTCCTCGCGATGGAAACCGAGGAACTGCTGCGCAGCCACCCGGTCGACGGCGCGGTGCTGATGGGCGGTTGCGACAAGTCCACGCCGGGGTTGCTGATGGGTGCGATCAGCGCCGGTTATCCCTGCATCT
Source organism: Ideonella sp. (assembly GCA_031398385.1). Taxonomy (GTDB): domain Bacteria; phylum Pseudomonadota; class Gammaproteobacteria; order Burkholderiales; family Burkholderiaceae_C; genus Ideonella_A. Next base: position 3,651 of record JANNNE010000090.1, on the reverse strand, counting down.
ACCTGCCGGCCGGGCCAATGCTGCGCGGCAACTGGCAAGGCAAGGTGCTCGGTTCCGGATCGGATGCCTGGAAGTTCTGGGACGATCGGCGCGCCGGCCAGATCAGCAGGACCGAGTGGATCGGCGTCGAAGCTGGCATCGCCCGCAGCCACGGCACCTGCATGACCATGGGCACGGCCAGCACGATGACCGCGATCGCCGAGACCATCGGCATGTGCCTGCCGGGCGCATCGTCGATTCCGGCGCCCGATGCGGGTCATATCCGGATGTCGTCCGAATGCGGGCGACGCATCGTCGACATGGTCTGGGACGATCTGACGCCGGCCAAGGTGCTGAGTCCGGCCTCGTTCGCCAACGCCATCGTCGTCGCGATGGCGATGGGTTGCTCGACCAATGCCGTCATCCACCTGATCGCAATGGCGCGGCGCGCCGGCTTCGATGTCGGTCTCGACGATTTCGACCACGCCAGCCGGCATGTGCCGGTGATCGCCAACATCCGCCCGAGTGGTGATCGTTATCTGATGGAGGACTTTTTCTACGCCGGCGGCCTGCCCGCGCTGATGGGCCGCCTGACCGAGCACCTGAAGCTCGACGCGATGACCGTGACCGGCCGCTCGATCGGCGACAACATCGCCGGCGCCACCGTGTTCAACGACGACGTGATACGCCCGATCGACAACCCGATCTACGCCGAAGGTGCACTGGCGGTGCTGCGCGGCAACTTGGCGCCCGGTGGCTGCGTGATCAAGCCCAGCGCCTGCGCGCAGCAGTATCTTCGGCACACCGGCCCGGCACTGGTCTTCGACGACTATCCGGCGATGAAGGCGGCGGTCGACGACCCGGATCTCGACGTCACCGCCGACCACGTGCTGGTGCTGCGCAATGCCGGCCCGCAAGGCGGCCCGGGCATGCCCGAATGGGGCATGTTGCCGATTCCGACCAAACTGGTGAAGCAAGGCGTGCGCGACATGGTCCGGCTGTCCGATGCCCGGATGAGCGGTACCAGCTACGGCGCCTGCGTGTTGCATGTCGCACCCGAGGCCTATGTCGGCGGCCCGCTGGCGCTGGTGCGCACCGGCGACATGATCTCGATCGATGTGGCCGCCCGCAGCATCCACCTGGAGATCAGTGATGCGGAGCTGCTACAGCGCCGCGATCAGTGGAAACCGCAGCCCAGGCGTTATGAACGCGGTTATGGTTGGATGTTTTCGCAGCATATCCAGCAGGCCGACCAAGGCTGCGATTTCGATTTTCTGGAGACGCGATTCGGCGCCCCGGTTGTCGAGCCCGACATTTACTGATCGCTCACCAGACTCGCTGGCACGGTTCTCGCTCGACAGGGCCTTGCCGGCGACCGTCCTAGGCGTGGGCGTTGATCGCCGCAGCAGGCCCGGCTGACAGCGCCTGGACCATCGCATCGGCGCAGGCACGGACCTGATCGGCCGTGCTGCCCGGACGATAAAGCGAACTCCCCACGCCGACGCCCACCGCCCCGGCCGCCAGGTAGCTGCCGACGTTGCCGGCATCGATGCCGCCGACGGCGACGAATCGAACGTCGCCCGGCATCACGCTGCGCCAGGCCTTCAGCGACGCGACGCCGAGCACATCGGCCGGGAACAGCTTCAACGCGTGGGCGCCGGCGTCGAGCGCCCGGAACGCCTCCGTCACCGTCGCCACGCCGGGAATCGACGTCAGGCCGAGCTCACGGCTGCGCCGGATCACACCCGGGTTCATGTCGGGCGACAACACCAGCGTGCCGCCGGCTTCGGCAACCTGTTCGACCTGTTCGGCGCTGAGCACGGTGCCGGCGCCGATCACCGCGCGGCCGGCAAAACGCTCGTGCAGACGGCGGATGCTGGCAAACGGCTGCGGCGAGTTCAACGGCACCTCGATGGTGGTGATGCCGCACCGGATCAGGCATTCGGCAATGTCGAACACTTCGTCCGGCGTGACGCCGCGCAGGATCGCGATAATTTTCAGATCGGGGGTCATGTCGGGCTCATCGAAGGTTGCACCAGTCCGGCAGCGCGCGCGATCGTCAGCAGACCGTCAAATACCGCGTCGCCGGACCGCCCAGTGACCGTGTGTCCGAAGGCCTCGATCGCCGCCGCATAACGCGTCGTCAGCCGGTCATCACCGATGACGACGATCGGCTGGTCTGCCGGTGCCCGGAAGCGCTGCAGGCCGGCCTTCACTTCGGATCCGATCAGCAGGCCCGACAGATAGTCCGGCAGCGCATCGGCGTCGAAGCGAGCCATCAGGCCGGCGGTGCGCACCCGGAACAGCAGGTTCTCCAGGGAACCATCGCGTGCCTCGTCGACACCGCGGGCAAACACCCGCGGCGACCACGACGGCGGCGCCATCACGCGGGCCAGGGTGCTGTGGGTGCACAACAGGTCGAACAACTCGCCGGTCAGGTAGGTCTGGAACGATTCGATGCGGCCGTCGGCGCTGCGCAGCATCCACTTCGAATGCGTGCCCGGCAGGATGAACAGGCTGCCTGGCTGCGCCGCTGCGCCGAGCAACTGGGTTTCCTCGCCCCTGATCACGTCCCAGCCGGCGTCGTGCGAACCGGTCTTCAATCCCGGGATGATGAACAGCGTGGCGGACGCTTCGTCACGCCCTTCCCCCGGCAGCTGCAACCGCACCTGGGCGAGCGCAGCTGCCAGATCGCTCGCACCGGTCGGGCAGCTCAGATAAGGCGCTTCGACGACGCCCTGGCGCGAGCCGATCATTCCGCAAGCCAGCAGCGGAACCCGGTGCGTATTGACCCAATCGCCGCACAACGCCCCCAGCGCCGCCGCGAACGAGCCGTCCCGGATCGCGAAGACACCGGCCGCGCTTTCGCGGCGATCGAGCAATCGGCCGTCGGCGTCGAGCAAGGCCACTCGCAGGTTGCTGCTGCCCCAGTCGATTCCGATCAGCACCGGCCCGCTCGACGCGATCGACATCGTTACGGCTTGTAGACCAGATCCCGCAGTGCCAGCGACAACCACGGCACGTAACTGATGATCATCAGGCAGCCGATGATCACGAGCACGAACGGAACCAGGTCGCGCAGCAGGCGGTCGACCGAAATCCGCGCCACCGCGCTGGCCGCGAACAGGTTGACGCCGAACGGCGGCGTGATCATTCCCAGCGCCAGGTTGACCACCATGATCACACCGAGGTGGATCGGATCAATGCCGAAGTGCAACGCCGCCGGCACCAGGATCGGCGCCAGCACGATGATCGCGGCGCTGGTCTCGATGAACATGCCGATCACGAACAGCGCGGCGTTGATGCCGAGCAGGAAGTAGACGGGCGATTTCAACACCTCCACCAGCCATTGGCCGATCACGTCGGGCACGCCGGCGCGTGTCAGCAGGTAGGCGAACATGCCGGCGTTGCCGATGATGAACATCACCACCGCACTCGAGATCGCCGATTTGCGCAGGATCAGCACCAGGTCGCGCAGCTTCAACTCCCGGTAGATCACCATGCCGACGATCAGCGCATAAAACATCGCCACCGCCGCCGCCTCGGTCGGCGTGAACACGCCGCCGTAGATGCCGCCGAGGATGATCACCGGCATCAACAGCGGCCCAGAACGCCTTCAGCGTCGCGGCGCCAAAACTCAGCCGGTCGTCGCCGTCGTTTTTGCCCCAGCCC
>JANNNE010000381.1:0-5068 GCA_031398385.1 Ideonella sp. | reverse complement strand
CGGTGGCTGGCGATCCCATGACCGCCGCCTGGCTCGGCCACGACGTCGAACACCCCATTGGGCCAAGCGAACATCGACGACCACGCCGGCCGGATCCAGCGGCCGACGCCCAGACGCCGGTACAGCCCGTTTTTCGCGCCGACCCAGAGGCCGTCGCCGTCGGGCGTGATCGAGAAGATCGTCGCGGCCGGGGTGTCGCCCGGCAGCGCCACCCGCTCGAAATCGCGGCCGGTCCAGCGCGCGACGCCCTGGGTGGTGCCCACCCACGGCGTGGGGCGCGGAGACCGCGTCGGCCTGTACCTGCCAAACTGCCCGCAGTTCGTCATCGGCTACTTGGCGGTGCTCAAGTGCGGTGCCATCGCGGTCAGCCTGAACTGCTTCTGGAAGCGCGACGAGGTCGGTTTCGCGCTCGCCGACAGCGGCACGCGCGTCGTGTTAACCGATGCGGCGCTGGAAGCGAACATCCCGCGCCCACTGCTGCCGACGCTGCACGCGGTCTTGCGCATCGAGGACTGGCCAGCGCTGCTGGCCACCCACGTCGAAGCGCCACCCGCTCCCGAGTTGGCTGCCGACACACCCGCCGTCATCGTCTACTCTTCGGGCACCACCGGGATGCCCAAGGGCTGCACGCTGTCGCACGGCAACGTGGTCAGCAACATCGAGGCCAAGGTCCGGCTGCTGCGCATCGCGCCCGACGACCGGCTGCTGCTCTTCGTGCCGGTATTCCATTGTTTCGGGCAGAACGCGGTGCTCAACGCGGGGCTGCAGGCCGGCGCGACGCTGCTGCTCGAACGTCGCTTCGGCGTGGAGCGCATCCTCGAGGTGGTACGGGCCGAATCTCCGACCATGTTCTTCGGCGCGCCACCGGCCTTCACGATGCTGATCGAACGTGCGCTGCCGGCCGACCTGGCTTCGCTGCGCTACTACTTCTCGGCAGCGGCGCCGCTGCCGTTGTCGGTGGCGCTGCGCTGGCACGAGACCTTCGGGCAGCCCATCCACGAGGGCTACGGGCTCACGGAGACCTCGCCCTTCGCCAGCTACAACCACGAGACGCACTTCCGCCTGGGTTCGGTCGGCGTGCCGATCCCGGGTGTGCAGATGCGCGTGGTCGCCCCGGATTCCGGCGCCGAACTTGGCCCGCACGAGGTGGGCGAGATCACGATCCGCGGCCCCAACGTGATGCTCGGCTACTGGGGCCAGCCCGAAGAAACCGCGCGCGCCGTGCGCGACGGCTGGTTCCACACCGGCGACTTGGGTTACCGCGACGAGGACGGCTACTACTTCCTCGTCGACCGGCTGAAGGACATGATCAATGTCGGTGGGCTGAAGGTGAGCCCGGCCGAAGTGGAGCAGGTCCTGCGTTCCCACCCCGGGGTTGCTGCGGCCGGGGTGTACGCGCTGCCCGACCCGGTGCTCGGCGAGCGCGTGGCCGCCTGCGTAGTGCGCACGGCGCCGGCGGCAGCCACGCCGGAGGACTTGGTGACCCACTGCCGCGAACGGCTCGCCAGCTACAAGGCGCCGGTGCAGGTGGACTTTGTCGCTGCGCTGCCGGCCAGCCCCACCGGCAAGCTGCTGCGGCGGGATCTGCGCGCGCTGGCCGCGGGCAGGAGCTGATGTCGTGCGTTGGACTGAACCGAAACGCCGGATGCCGCCCAAGAAGTTGGTCCGGTCACGACGCGGCTTTGCCTGCGCGCGGCGTTGACCAGTTCAATGCGCTGCTAACTCACGGCACTAGGATTGGTCGCCGGCCTGCAATGCCTTGCGCAAGCTCAAGGGGCGCATGTCGGTCCACACCTCGGCGATGTGGTCCAAGCAGGCCTGCTTGGTGCCCGGCGTGCCGATGGCTGTCCAGCCCAGCGGCAGCGGTCTGTCGGCCGGCCAGATGGAGTATTGTTCTTCGTGATTGACCACCACCTGATAGACCGTAATATCTTCGGACTCGTCCACGCCAGCTTCTCCTCGGCTTGAATGGTCATGACGGAAGAAGATATCACAGCGGCGAGCGTCGAAGGCCGTCGCATGGCGATTATCGGGGCCACCGGTTTTGTGGGCTCGCACCTCGCCGAGCGGCTTCTTGCGCAGGGTGCGAGCGTTCTGGCCATCGCACGCAGTGAGCGCCGCGCCGACAACCTGAGCGCCGTGCGGCAGGCTTGCGAACTGGTGCTTTGTGATCTGACCACGGGCCCCGAGCTGGAAGCCGCAATCGCGCGCTTTCGGCCCGACACCCTGATCCACCTGGCGGCGCACGCCGACGCGAGCGAGAACTTTGTTCAGATGGCCGATTGCCTGCGCACCAACGCACTGGGCGTGGTGCGCGTGCTGGAGATCGCTGCGCGCCATGGCGTGGGGCTTTTCGTCTTCGGCGACTCGTCCAAGGTCTATGGCCACTGCGAGCCGCCGTTCCGCGAGGCGCAGCCGCCGGCGCCGGTGTGCTCCTACGCCATCGCGAAGGCGGCTGCCTGGCAGATGTGCCAGCTCGCGGCGTCACTCGGCGGGCCGCGCGTGGTCGGCCTTCGGCCGACCCTGATTTATGGCCCGCGGCAGAACGCCAACCTCATCGAGCATGTGCGGGTTTGCGCGTTGGCCGGCCGAAGCGTGCACCTGCTGGGCGGTCGGCAGACGCGCGACCCGCTCTTCGTGTCCGATGCGGTGGAGGCCTTTGTCCAGGCGACTCTGTGCAGCAACGCAGTGGGTCACTCGATCCCGATCGGCGGTGGCTGCGAGGTGTCGGTGCTCTCGCTGGTGCATGCCGTCGTCGAAACTCTCGGCGTCGCGTTGCAGGTCTACGAGAACGAAGTCGACATGCGGCCGACCGAGATCTTGCGCAGCGGCTGCGATAACGAGGAGGCCGCGCGCTTGCTTGGATGGCGGCCCCGAGTCGGACTGGCCGAAGGACTGGCACTCACGCTGGTGTGCCGACAGTGAGCACCGAGCCGAGCCTCCATGCCGACGGACGCCTGGCGGTCTACCAGGGCCGGCGCGTGCTGGTATTGGGCGGGCTGGGCTTCATCGGCTCCGCACTGACACGTACGCTGCTAGACCTAAGGGCCGCAGTGACCGTGCTCTCGCGGCAGCGTGCCGCGAATGCATCGTTGGCCGCGCTTTTCGAATCACGCGGCGCCGTGCTGGTCGAAGCCGACGTACTGGACCTTCAGGCGATGAAACACGTCGTGCAAGGCCAGGACGCGGTATTCCACTTGGCTGGGCGCTCGGGCGCCGTCGACAGCGTGCATGACCCGTTGGCCAACCTCCAGGCCAATTGCGGCGGTGCGCTCTCGGTGCTGGAAGCGCTGCGCACGTCGTCATCAGCCGCAAAGCTGGTGTTCGCCGGTTCGCGCCTTATCTACGGGGCGGCGAGTGCCTGCCCTGTGGAAGAAGAACAGCCCTTGAAGCCGACAAGCCCGCACGGCGTGCATGTGGCCACGGTAGAACGCTACCTGCAAGTTTATGCAGAGTTGCACGGCATTCGGTCGTGTTCGATGCGCATCACCAACGTTTACGGTCCAGGCCAGCCGGCCGTGCGCAGCGCCTACGGCATCGTCAACCACTTCATCCACCTGGCACTGGCCGGCCGGCCGCTGCCAGTGTTCGGTGGCGGTGCACAGCTACGCGATTTCATCTTCGTCGACGACGTCGTGTGGGCCATGTTGCTCGCCGCCACCGATGAGCGCAGCGACGGACTGGCGCTGAACGTGGGTAGCGGGAATGGCATCCAGATGATCGACGCCGCGCGGCTGATAGTCGGTGTCGTGGGCAGCGGCACGATCGAATTGCGGCCCTGGCCGCTGCTACCCCAGCAGATCGACAGCCAAAGCTTTGTCGCCGACATCGGCCGCTGCCGCGATAAATTGGGTTGGCGGCCGACGACCGATTTTGCAACGGGACTGAACCGCACGATCGCTTTGCACCGTAGTCGCGCGGCCGGATACTGACGACAAACGGCACGCCCGTACACGGCCAATGGTGCGCGGCGGTCCGCCGGACCTGAAGAGGGCGAACACCTACTAGGTCGGAGTCCAATGGCATGGCAATTCGCACCGAGACCAGCGACGAGTCGCTTCGACGAGGTGGTCGCTACCCTCGGTGTCGAATCCTCCGCACTACGGCTTCGACGGTTTGCAGAATCGATCGACAGTTGTTCGATGGTGAACTGAGGGGAGTGAGCGATAACAGTACAACAGTTGCGGCTGCAACGTCGTTAACTCGATTGACCTCGACAACCGAGGATGCGGAATTGACCGAGTTGAACCCTCCCCAGTCGCAACACGGCCTGCCACCTTCGAGCAAGTCGCACGGGGGACTTGACCAGTTGCCTTCGGCCGCACTCCGAGCACTTCCCAAGCTCGAGTGACCTCACGCTGGTTATTCTTTTGAAGGACTCGGTTCGGAACGTCGAGCGACTAACCCCGCGAATTCGGCCTCTCAGATCGATCCAGGATCGACGAATGAGACCCGGGCAAGGGTCGAAGCGTCGTCGAGAACAGGACCTGCGGCGAGCTCTTGGAGTTTTTCAAGGTCAGGTATTGGGCGCTGATTCTTGGGATCCGAATTTCCGGTGTCGGTCGTAAGCAGGCATCCAGTTCGTAACCCCGAGGGGCGGCAGACCATTTCAATACCGACATCGCCCGCCTGGCGAGGCGAGCAACGCCGCACCTTCAACGTTGAGCAACGCGGACTCGACCCAATCAGCGAACGGTGCTCAACCCGCCCGGAACGCCACCACCTTCGCTCCCCGCCGCAGCCCATCCAGGTGATCCGCCCACGCCTGCATCAGCGCTCGTCGCTCCCCCAGGTAGGTCGCATGAGTCCCCCGCTTGGCCTGAGTCGTCAAGGGACGGTGTGAGACGCCCGGAAACGAAAAAGCCCCATCTGACGGGGCTTTACGTGATCAGCTTGGGTCTTCTTGAGACCGCTTGGGACATATCCTTGGCGGAGAGAGCGGGATTCGAACCCGCGGGGGGTTATTAGCCCCCACACGCTTTCCAGGCGTGCGACTTAAACCGCTCATCCATCTCTCCGGAGCCGGCAATTCTAGCTGACCGGCCGCAGCGCATGGTTGTTCAGATCG
>JANNNE010000380.1:0-35601 GCA_031398385.1 Ideonella sp. | reverse complement strand
ATGCTGCACGGTTGCACCCAGTCGGCCGACGACTTTGCGATCGGCACCCGCATGAACCGGCTGGCCGATCAATACGGCGTGCTGGTGGTCTATCCGGAACAGGGCAACCAGACCAATCCATCGAAATGCTGGAACTGGTTCAACACCCAGGACCAGCAGCGTGAACGCGGCGAGCCTTCGCTGATCGCCGGCATCGTCCGCGAGGTGATCACGAGCCACGGCGCCGACCCGCAGCGGGTTTTCGTCGCCGGCCTGTCCGCTGGTGCGGCGATGGCGGTGATCCTCGGCGAGACCTATCCGGATCTGTTTGCTGGCGTTGGTGCCCATTCAGGCCTGCCGTATGGCAGCGCACACGACGTGGCTTCGGCATTGGCGGCGATGAAAGGCGGCCGGCGCTCGACGGGTTTGTCAGGCGGGTTGCCGGGCATGCCGAACGCGCCCGGCATGCCGACCCTGCCGCAGATGCCCGAGATGTCCACCGCGCCCGGCGCACCAGGCAGACCGGCCAAGGCGGCTGTGCAGCCGGTTGCCACCATCGTCTTTCACGGCGACCGTGATCACACGGTGCAGCATCGCAACGGCATCCGGATCGTGGAACAGGCGCAGGCCGCCTATGCGGCCCAAACGGGCGGTGCACCGCTGCGCCGCAGCAGCGAGCAAGGAACAGCGGGTGGCGCACGCCGGTTCGAGCGCACCGTGTTCAGCGATGCCAATGGTTGCCCGCACATCGAGCAATGGACGCTGCACGGCGCCGGCCATGCATGGTCAGGCGGCGACGCCAGTGGCTCGTTCACCGACGCCGCCGGACCCGACGCGTCGGCGGAAATGCTGCGCTTCTTCCTGGCCCGGCCGCAGGCGGGAACGGCCTGAAACCGAGCCCATCGGCTCGTCGGATGCCGCCTACCTGCGGATCCGTCGTTGGCTGAGGAGCGCCCGCCCGCCGCCGCCGTATCGTCGATCGGATGATCAAGATCCGCAGCGGACAGGCACCCGACAAACACGATCGCGCCACGTTTTCGCAACGCTTTCGTGCCTCGTTCATGGACCCGGCATTCGAAGTCGAAGGCGACGCGCTGGCGCGGATCGAGGAAATCGCCTGGCAGGCCTACGACGAAGGCCGCAAGGCGCCGCGCACCCGCAAGGCCGGTAAGGGGTATGCGGACCCTGAATACGACTTGTCGGTCGACTGGATCGACGCACGCGCGCGCATCGATGCGGCGCAATCCCAATGGGAGCTTGCGAAGACACCCAGCCGGGTGCTGGTGATCAACGCGTCTTCACGCAACGACGGCACCTGCCCCGGCGAGATATCGAAAAGTTTTCGCCTGTCGGGCCTGGTGATCGAGGAACTCGAAGCGGCCGGGATGACTGCCGACTGGCTCGACCTGAGCCTGCTGACCAGCGACTACGACCGCCACATTCACCCGTGCAAGGGCTGCGTCTCGACCGCGATGCCGCTGTGCCACTGGCCGTGCAGCTGTTACCCGAATCACGCCACACGCCAGACCAACGACTGGATGAACGAGATTTACGAGCGCTGGGTATCGGCCCACGGCGTGACCATCGTGACGCCGGTGTACTGGTACCAAAGCCCGTCGCCACTCAAATTGATGATCGACCGCCTGGTGTGTGCCGACGGCGGCAACCCGGATCCGACGCTGACCAACGGCAAGGATGCGAAAAAAGCCAAGCAGGTCGAACTCGATGGCTGGGACTATCCGAAACACCTGTCGGGACGCGCCTATGGGCTGGTCGTGCACGGCGACGTCGCCGGCATCGAGGGCGCGCGGCGAGTGCTGAGTGACTGGCTCGACTGGATGGGCCTGATCGATGCCGGCGCGCAGGCACGGCTGGATCGTTTCATCGGCTACTACGAGCCCTACGCCACCAGCCACGACGCGCTGGACAAGGACGCGAACGTACAGCAGGAAGTGCGCAACGTCGGCAAGGCCGTCGCGACGGCTGTGCGCGAACTGCGCGCCGGCGGGCTGAAATCGATGCGGCCGGACCTGCCGGCACCGCGGCCGAAATAGCCGTTGCCCCGCAGCGCAGCGATCCCGAATTGCACCCGAATCCGAATCATCACCCGAGGAACACCGATGGACTCGATCAACCGCGAACAGCCCGAAGACAATCGCGAAGACCTGAGCGGCAGCGCCGCGATGGAACGCATCCGGGAGCTGCTTGAAAAAACGCAGAGTTGCTTCTTCTGCACCGCGGTCAGCATCGGCGACTCCGGGGCAACGCGGCCGATGAGTGTGCAGGAGGTCGACGACAACGGCACCCTGTGGTTTCTGAGCGCCAGCGACAGCCACAAGAATGCGGAAATCGCGCGCGACCCGTCGGTACGGCTGTTTTTCCAGGCCACCGAACACGATGGCTTCCTGGTGCTGAGCGGCAACGCCAGCATCACCACCGACCCGGCCCGCATCGACGCCTTGTGGAACCCGATCATGAAGACCTGGTTCACCGGCGGCCGCGACGACCCGCGAATCACCGCGATCGGTGTCGCGCCGCACGGTGGCTACTACTGGGATACCAAACACGGCCGCGCGATGGCGGGCATCAAGATGCTGGTGGGAGCCGCGATCGGAAAGACGCTGGATGATTCGATCGAGGGGAGCTTGCGGCCCTGAAATGAGCGAGTCACGCCGCGCTCAGCGCAGGTCGATCGTTGTCCCGGCGGGCGCCAACGCCAGCCGGACGATCGCGTCGAGTCCGGCGACGCGGCCCTGGGCGACGCGGTTGTCCATCGACAAGGTTCCGCCGAGCGAGTCGACGATCTCGCGACAGATCGCCAGCCCCAGCCCGGAACCACTGTAGCGTCTGCCGACGCCCGGTCCGCTGGCAAACGGCTGGAACAGCCGCTCGCGTTGAGCGTCACCGATGCCGGGTCCGACATCGGCGATTGTCAGCGCCGCGTGGCGGCCGTCGACCACCAGCCGGATCGGCAGTGCACCACCCGGCGGCGAGTGGTGGATCGCGTTGTGCAGCAGGTTGCGCACCAGTTCGCGCAGCGCCCATTCGTGAGCGCGTACCGGCGCCGCAGTGGTCTCGATCGAGAAGTCGAGTTCGGTCATCAACGGCGCGAGATCGAGGGCCACCGCCTGCACCACCGGCTCCCAGTCGACGACCGGCGCATCGCCCTGCTGGCGCAGCTGTTCGACCTTGGCAAGCGCCAGCATCTGGTTCGCGAGATCGGTCGCGCGATCGACGGTGTGATTGATCTCGGCCAGCGCCTGCGCCGCATCGACATCACCACGGCGTGCCGACTGCACCTGCGTCTTCAACACCGCCAGCGGGGTCCGCAGCTGATGCGAGGCATCCCGCACGAAGCGCTGCTGGTGCTCGAGAAGGCGCTGCAGCCGCTGCATCACCTGGTTGGTGGCCTGGATCAGCGGCATCACCTCGCGCGGCGCCAGACCGGCGTCGATCGGTGTCAGGTCGCCTTCCGGGCGGATCTGGATTCGATCGCTCAACTCGCGCACCGGCCGTGTCGCGCGCTGCACCACCACCACAACAACAGCCGCGATCAGCAGCAGCAGCGCCGCCTGGCGCGACAGCGTGTCGAGCAGCAACTGGCGTGCGAGCGTGTCACGCAGCTCCATCGTCTCGGCCACCTGCACGGTGGCGATCCCCTGATTCGCGACGCCGGCCACCGGTTGCAACAATACCGCCATGCGCACGTCGTCACCCCGAAAGCGGTCGTCGTAGAAGTGCACCAGTGCGGCATAGACACCCTGCTCGGGCAGATCGCGGCGCGGCGGCGGCATGTCTTCGAAGCCCGACACGGTCTCGCCGCTGAAGCCGAGGATGCGGAAGTACATCCGGCTGCGGTTGTCGGCCTCGAACGCCTCGAGCGCCGAATAGGGCACATCGGCGCGCAACTGGGCGCCCTTGCCGTCGCCGGCGAGTTGGAGAAGTTCACCGATCGACTTGGCGGTTGCCAGCAAGGTGCGGTCGTAGGCGGTATCGGCCGCAGCGCGGGCCTGCCGATACAACACGAAGGTATTGATCGCGAGAAACAGTCCGACCGGAATCAGGATACCCGCCAGCAACTGGCGGCGCAGCGACGGACGACGGCTCACGATGCGTTCTTCAGCAGATAACCCAGGCCGCGCAACGTGACGATCGCCGCTGGCGTATCGCTGAGCTTCTTGCGCAGCCGGTAGGCGACCACCTCGACCGCTTCGGGCAACACATCGGCGTCGCCAGGGAAAACCAGCTCGACCAGCCGCTCCTTGGCCACCGCCTGCCCCGGTCGCGCCAGCAGCGCTCGGAGCAAAGCGGCCTCGCGCGAGGTCAGGTCGAGCGGCTGGCCATGCAGGTAGACCACGCCCGAGTCGGCATCGGCCTGCAGTCCGGCGAAGCTGGCGGCCTGCAGCGCATCGCTTGAGCTGCCGGTGCGCCTTGCGAGGGCCCTCACCCGCGCTTCGAGCTCGTCGAGGTCGAACGGCTTGGCCAGGTAGTCATCGGCGCCGGTATTCAGCCCCAACACGCGGTCGCCGACTGTCCCTCGTGCCGTCAGCACCAGCACCGGCGTGGTCAGACCTTCGGCACGTGCGCGTGCCAGGATTTCCAGGCCATCCATGCCGGGCAGGCTCAGGTCGAGCACCACCACGTCGGGAACGCTCGCTCGCCAGCGATCGAGGGCTCGCGCGCCGTCCTCGCACGGCGTGACCTGGATACCGTGGCGGCTGAACGCGCGCTGCAGCGACACCTGCATCGCCGGGTTGTCCTCGACCAATAGCAGCTTTATCGGCTTGTACACCTAGGGCAATCCCCAGGTCGTTCGACAGCCGTTTGACAGGCTCGCGGGCGATCATCCCCGTCGGACAACCCGTTCAATGGAGACAAGCTCATGCGTCGTGACACCTTTTTGAAGTCGATGGCCGCGCTGGCCGCCATCGGTGCGTTTCCGCTGGCCACCCGTGCCGCCGGCAACCTGAAGATGATGGTACCCGCCAATCCCGGCGGCGGCTGGGACAGCACCGGGCGCGCGCTCGGCAAGGCGATCCAGGATGCCGGCCTCGCAACGTCGGTCACCTACGAAAACAAGGGCGGCGCCGCCGGCGCGATCGGGCTGGCGCAATTCGTCAACGCCAGCAAGGGCGATCCGAATGCACTGATGGTGATGGGCGCAGTGATGCTCGGCGGCCTGATCACCGGCAAGCCACCGGTGTCGATCACGCAGGCAACGCCGATCGCGCGCCTGACGACCGAATACAACGTCTTTGTGCTGCCCGAAAACTCGCCGTTCAAGACCATGAAGGACCTGACCGAAGCGATGAAGAAGGATCCGGCCAGCGTCAAGTTCGGCGGCGGCTCGCGCGGCTCGACCGAACACATCGCCGCGGCGATGATCGCGCGCGACATCGGCATGGACCCGTCGAAGATCAACTATGTGCCGTTCCGTGGCGGCGGCGAAGCGGTTGCCGCGATCCTTGGCGGCAACGTGACGGTCGGCGGCAGCGGCTACAGCGAGTTCCAGCAGTACATCGACGCCGGCAAGATGAAGCCGATCGGCATCACCTCGGATGTGCGCGTCAAGGGCATCAATGTGCCGACGCTGAAGGAGCAGGGCATCAACGTCGTGATCGGCAACTGGCGCGGCGTCTACGCAGCGCCCGGCATCACTCCGGCCGAGCGCAAGGCACTGACCGACCTGGTGGTGGCTGCAACCAAGTCGAAGAGCTGGACCGAGTCACTCGAGAAGAACAAGTGGACGCCTGCGCTGATGGCCGGCAAGCCGTTCGAGGACTTCGTCGACACCGAGTTCGCGAGCCTGCGCGCAACCATGGTCAAGGCTGGCATGGTCTGAAGCGGCCTAGACGCGCACGTCGGTCGCTGCGTCCGACGTGCGCGCGTTCCGCCGACCGGCCGCGCCGGATCGGCGCAAGACGTCGATCCGGTCTGAACAGCCCGCCACGCGCCGGCCCGAACGGACGACCTGACCTGGCGCGGTGGCGGACACCGGCCGCCAACCATCTACTGCTGTTGCTGAGCGCATTGGAGAACTCATGACTCATTCCTCTCGATCACAGGCGCACCAGGCGTTGATCGGTGCAGCGGTGCTCGGCATCGGCGGCATGCTCGCCTGGGGCGCCAGCACCTTGCCGGCCGGTGTCGGTTATTCGGGCGTCGGGCCGGCGGTGTTGCCGTGGTTCGTCTCCGGTGTGCTGGTGCTGTGCGGCGTGTTGCTGCTGGCACAGGCGCTGCGCGGCGGTTATCGCGATCTGGAGGAGGGTTCGGGTGCCGAGCGCGGCGACTGGCGCGCGCTGGCGTGGGTGGCTGCGGGCATTCTCGCCAATGCGATGCTGATCACGCGTGCCGGCTTCGTGCTCAGCTGCGGCCTGTGCTTCGTACTCGCGGTGCGCGGGCTTCGTTTGGCCGAACACAAACCGGCCGGTGGCCTGCGCCAGCTCGCCGTGGATGCGTTGACCGGCCTGGCGATCGCCGCGCCGGCATTCTGGTTGTTCACCAAGGTGCTCTCGATCAGTCTCCCCGGCCTGACCGGAACCGGCTGGATCTGACATGGGCGAAATCTTCAATTTGCTGGCCGGTGGCTTCGCAACCGCGGCGACGCCGATCAACCTGCTGTGGGCCTTCGTCGGCTGCGCCCTGGGCACCGCGATCGGCGTGTTGCCCGGCCTCGGCCCGGCGGTGACAGTCGCGATGCTGCTGCCGATCACCGCGCAAGTCGAGCCGACCGCGTCGATGATCTTCTTCGCCGGCATCTACTACGGTGCGATGTACGGCGGCTCGACCACGTCGATCCTGCTCAACACGCCCGGCGAGACCGGCACCATGGTGACCGCGCTCGAAGGCTTCAAGATGGCCAAGAGCGGGCGTGCCGGCGCGGCGCTCGCAACCTCGGCAATCGGCTCGTTCGTGGCCGGCACGATCGCGACCATCCTGGTCACGCTGTTCGCACCGACCGTCGCACGTTACGCGGTGCTGCTCGGCCCGCCCGAATATTTCTGCCTGATGCTGCTGGCCCTCACCACGGTCAGCGCGGTGCTCGGCAAAAGCACGCTGCGCGGCATCACCGCGTTGTTTCTCGGCCTTGCGATGGGTCTGATCGGCATCGACCAGATCAGCGGCGCCACGCGTTACACCGGCGGCGTTCCTGAATTCTTCGACGGCATCGAGGTGGTGCTGATCGCGGTCGGCCTGTTCGCGGTCGGCGAGGCCTTGTACACGGCGCTTTACGAAGGCCGCTCGACCAGCCAGATGAATTCGGCCGGCAAGGTCCACATGACACCCACCGAATGGCGTCGCTCGTGGCCGGCGTGGCTGCGCGGCACCGCGATCGGTTTTCCGTTCGGCACCATTCCGGCCGGCGGCTCCGAGATCCCGACCTTCCTCAGCTACGCCACCGAGCGCAAGCTGAGCAAGCACCCGGAAGAATTCGGCACCACCGGGGCGATCGAAGGTGTGGCCGGACCGGAAGCCGCCAACAACTCGGCCGTCACCGCCACGCTGGTGCCGCTGCTGACGCTTGGCATCCCGACCTCGGTGACCACCGCGATCCTGTTGTCGGCATTGCAGAACTACGGCATCAATGCCGGACCGCAACTGTTCGAGACCTCGTCGGGGCTGGTCTGGGCGCTGATCGCATCGCTGTACATCGGCAACGTGATGCTGCTGGTGCTGAACCTGCCGCTGGTCGGCCTGTGGGTCAAGCTCCTGAAGATCCCGCGCCCGCAGCTCTACGCCGGCATCCTGATCTTCGCGACGGTCGGCGTCTACGGCATGCGCCAGAGTGCATTCGACCTGTTCCTGATGTTCGGCGTCGGCATGGCCGGCGTGTTGATGCGCCGCTTCGACTTCCCGACCGCACCGGTCATCGTCGGGCTCATCCTCGGACCACTGGCCGAAGCGCAGTTGCGCAACGCGCTGTCGATTGGCGAAGGAAACTGGAGCGTGTTCTTGCAGCGGCCGATGTCGGCTGCACTGCTGGCCGTGGTGGTCGCGGTGCTGGTGCTGCCCCGGTTGCTGGCGCTGAAGAATCGGAAGTAAGGCGATGGCGCCCAAGCCGCTGCACGGCATCCGGGTGCTCGACCTGACCAATGTGCTGGCCGGGCCGTTCGCCTGCCACCAGCTGGCGCACATGGGCGCCGACGTGATCAAGGTCGAGGCGCGGGCCGGCGGTGACCTGGCGCGCCAGCTCGGTGCCGATCAGGCACTCAACGAGGCGCTGATGGGCGTGTCGTTCCTGGCGCAGAACCCGGGCAAGCGCTCGATCACGCTCGACCTGAAACACGCCACCGGCAAGCAGGTATTTCGTCGCCTGGTCGCCAGTGCGGACGTGCTGGTCGAGAACTTCCGCCCCGGCGTGATGGACCGGCTCGGCCTCGGCCACGCCGAACTGCAGAAGGACAACCCGAGGCTCGTCTATTGCGCGATTTCTGGTTTCGGTCAGGACGGCCCGCTGCGCGACCTGCCGGCCTACGACCAGATCATCCAGGGCATGTCCGGCATCATGAGCATCACCGGTGCGCCGGAGAATGCGCCTTATCGCGTCGGCTATCCGGTGGCCGACACGATCGGCGGGCTGACCGCCGCGTTCGCGGTGGCCGCAGCGCTGGCCGACACCCGTCGCGAGCGCGGCGTCTTCATCGACGTGTCGATGCTCGAGGCAGCGATCGCGACGATGGGCTGGGCGGTCTCGAACCACCTGGTGGCCGGGCGCGAGCCGCAGCCGCTCGGCAACGACAACGTCACCGCCAGCCCGTCGGGCACCTTCCGTACCGGTGACGGGTTGCTCAACATCGCGGCCAACAAACAGGAGCAGTTCGATGCGGTGTGTCGGGTGCTCGGTCATCCCGAATGGCGCGTCGATATCCGGTTTGCCGACCGTGCGGCACGCCTGCGCCATCGGGCTGAACTAAAGGCGCTGATCGAGCAATCGATGCAGCAGGAATCGGCCGAAGTCTGGTGGCGCCGGCTCATCGAGGCCGGCGTGCCAGCCGGTCCGGTCTACAGCGTGCCGCAGGCGCTTGCGCATCCGCAGATCGACGGCCGCGGCATGATTGCGAACTACCCGGACGCGCCAGGCGTCGGGCGCGACATCCGGATTGTTCGCACCGGCTTCAAGCTCGACGGCGAGGCACCGTCGGTCGATGCCCCGCCGCCACGGCTGGGCGAGCACACCGCAGCGATCCTGGCCGAACTGGGCTACGGTGTCGACGAGATCGCAGCGCTCGAGGAACAAGGTGTGACATGAGCGCAGCCGAACCGCCGATCAACGATCCGCGCGTTGCCGACTGGTGGCGCAGCTCGATCATCGAGATGTCGCCCGGCGTGATCCGTTACAGCGGCTATCCGATCGAGCAGTTGATCGGACGGGTCGGCTTTGCCCAGATGATCTGGCTGATGACGCGTGGCGAATTGCCGAGCGAAGGCCAGGGCCGGTTGCTCGATGCTGCGCTGATGGCTGCCGTCGACCACGGCCCGCAGGCGCCGAGCATCGCGATCGCCCGCATGGCCGCGACCTGTGGTGTCGGCCTCAATAACGCGATCGCATCGGCGGTCAACGTGCTCGGCGACGTCCATGGCGGTGCCGGCGAGCAGGCGGTCGAGATGTATCTGGCGATCGGCGCGCGCATCGACGCCGGCAGCAGCGTCGATGCGGCGGTGCGCGAAGGCCTCGACGAGGCGATCGCGCGCCACGGCCGTTTCGTCGCCGGTTTCGGGCACCGTTTTCATCCAGTCGACCCGCGTGCGCCGCGGCTGCTCGAAATGGTCGACGGCGCGGCCGCTGCCGGTGATGTCGACGGGCGCTTTGCGACGATTGCGCGCGGGGTTGAGACCGAACTGGCTACGCGCAAAGGCAGCCGGCGCATCCCGATGAACATCGACGGCGCGACCGCGGTCATCTATGCCGAGCTCGGTTTTCCCGCGCCGCTGGCGCGCGGCCTGTTCTGCCTGTCGCGCTCCGTCGGCATCCTGGCCCACGCCTGGGAGCAGACGCAGCAGGGCGGCCGCAACAAGGGCCCGATCCCGCGCGACTACCTGTGGACCTACGATGGTCCGGCACCGCGCGAGGTGCCGGACATCTGATCGAGTCACGCGTGGTGGCCGGTCGGCGTATGCTGCCAGGGCAGTGCCGCACCATGGACGACCTGACCAGGGTCATGGCGGCTCGCAGGTCCGTCGGGCTGGTCAGCGACGGCTCCTGGCCATCGGGAGGCCTCAGTGAAAACATCTGCCAACAAGCCAGCCGACATCTGGCTGTTCGATGCCAACGCGTTGCAAGCTGGCGACATCCTGCTCTCGACGACCGATGCGAAGGCGAGCGAGGCAATCCGCGTGGTGACAGGCCAATTCAGTCACGCGGCGGTTTGCGTGGAGCCACCTGTTTTCGTCGAGGCCGTCACGCGGACCGGCGTGCGGGTCTTCAACGTCGTCGGTCTGGCGGCGAAAAAGCGACCGATGGTTTGCGTCATGAGACTGAGAAAGCCGGATGCGCAGCTGACTGCGTTCGCGCGAACCGCGCACCGCTATCTGGCACGACGCTATTTCACCGAAGGGCTGAAGCGGTTTGTGCCGGGGCATCCGAACGTGCCCAATCCCGATCGCGCCTTCTTTTGTTCCCAGCTGGTTGCAACGGTCTACGCCAAGGCCGGCCTGCCGCTGGTTGCGCGCCTGCGGCCGGAACAGATCCATCCGGGGCACATCTGCAAGTCGGATCTGCTGCGGGATGTTTCCGACGAGGTCTTGATCGCTGCGAAAGACATACCGGGATGGTTTGCGTTCGTCGACGAGGGTTTGAAACCATCGATCCACGATGTCGAAATGGAGACGGAACGGGTCGTCAGTTGCGCGGTGATCCGCAAGGCCCGAGAAAGTCCGCTGCTGGACCGCGAGCTGAACGAATTCGACCGCCTTCTGGCCCGAGTGAATGCCACGGATACGGACATCGGCACCGGCTACGGACTCTGGGAACACCCGCTGCACAACATGATGTATTTTTTGGGGCGGATCTGGAATCGCCCAGAAAGTCAGTTCAGGCAAGCGGCGATCGCGTTGGACAACTTTCTTGCGCAGACCCTGTTGACCTCCGGCTACCTCGGCTTGCCGCAGGCATTTCACAACGAGTCTGAGCCTCGAATGAAAATTGCTGCAGCTCAGCAGCCTGGATCTCCGGCCGAGCGTCAGCTGCTCGCAAACCTCGTCCAACAGCAGATCGATCACTGCAAGCGCACGCTGAAATCGGATGAAGGATGGCGCGAGACCTACCAGAAATGGTCGAACGAGACCGAGCTGCAAAGCCGTCGTCTGTTTGCAGACATCCGACTGGCCGGATTGGAACGGTATCGACGCGAGTGGCAACACGCCGAGCAGATGCTGCAGGCACTGCAGACGTCTTGAGGCGATCGATGCATCGCCTGCCTGCCGGGTGCGGCCCGGCTCACTCGCCGAGGATTTGCCGCAGCGCCGCCCGGCCAAGCAGCCCGTCGGGCGTCGCCAGGGTAGTCAGAATTTCGAAGTGGTTCAGGCGGTCGGCCACCAGCATGTCTGCCGGCAAGCCGGCCGCGCGCGCGGCCTGCGCCAGCGCGTGTCCCTGGCGCTGGAACTCGGGCGATTCAAGCGCGCCCCAGGCCACCACGATCGGCTGACGCAGTCGATACAGATGGCGGATCGGGCTGAGGTCGTGCACCGCGCCATCGTCGATCGTCACGTAGCGGCTGCGCGACGAGCGCCGCACCGGTTCGAGCTCGTAGCAGCCGCTGCACAGCAGGCAGCCCTTGATCAGGTCGTCGGGCAGCCTGAGCGCGCGCCAGTCGGTGGTGGCAGCGACTGCGGCCAGGTGGGCGCCCGATGAATGACCGCTGAGGAACAGGCGGCTCGGATCGGCGCCGAACGACGCCGCGTGATCGTGAACCCACGTGATCGATCGCTGCGTCTGGTCCGCCAAGGTGCGCAGGTCACCATGGCAATCCTGCACCCAGGCGAAGTCGGGTACCGCCAGGTGGATGCCGGCACCGACATAGAGCTCGGCCAGGAATGCATAGTCCCGCGCCAGCCCGCTGCGCCAGGCCCCGCCGTGCAGGAAGACGCCCACCGGCGCGCCGTCGCGACCACATTCGAACAGATCCAGCGCCTCGACCCCGGCCGGCCCGTAGCGCAGCCGGCGCGGTGCGCCGAGCCGCTGGCGCGCGGCTTCGCTGGCAGCGGCGAAACCCTGCAGCACCTGCGCCATGTTCGGCGCCCATTGCGTCTGGTCATAGGCCCGGTCGAGCGCGGCCTGGTCCAGGTCCTGCCATGCCGCTGCGTGCTGTTCGCCGCCAGTGCCAGGCGTTACTGCTTCGGCCGTCATGCCGGCAGCCAGCCACACGAGCGCGCAAAGCCGAGCAAGGTCGCGTTGAAACGCTCAGCCGCTTCGAGTTCGGGCAGGTGGCCGATGCCCGGCCACAGCAGCAGCTCGCCGTGCGGCAGTTCTGGCAACAGCAGATCGGCATTGCTCTCGCGCGGATTGACCCGATCCTCCTCACCCTGCACCAGCAGCACCGGCATGTCGAGTCGATGCGCCTGATCCGGACTGAAAAACGCCGAGCCCCGGAACGCCGCAGCACGCTCGACGCCTTCAGGACGCAGCGCGCGCGCCAGTTCGGTGGCCAGCGCCCGCACCGACGCCGATGCGGACGCACCGACCAGCCGGTCGACGCCGGCATCGCCATATTGATAGCCGCCGCTGCGCAGGCGCTGCACCCGCTCGTCGTAGGCTGCGCGTCGATCGGCCGCCAGCTCAAGCTGACCGACGCCGGTGCCGCTGAGCAGCAAGCCGGCAACGCGAGCGGGCTGCGCGATCGCGAACGCCTGTGCCACCGCCGAGCCGAACGAATGGCCGCTCAGCAGGCAACGCTGCACGCCGGTGGCGTCGAGAAAATCCGCCACCGCGTCAGCGTAGTCGGCGGCTTGAGGCTGCAGGTTGCGCAGCGCGTCGGACAGCAGGTAGCCCGGCGCATTCCAGGCCAGCACCCGGGCGTGCGGCGCGAGTGCGGCGAGCTGGCAGCGAAAGTAGGCGGCATGCGAGCCGATGCCGTGCAGCATCACGATCGGCGGCGCGTCGGCCACTCCGGACTCGAGGTACGACCAGCGGTCGCCGAGGTAGCGCGACTGCGCCGCGGCAGGTATGCGCGCGAGCCGCAGCTCGGGCAGCGGTGTCGATGCGGCCGACCAGAACTGCGCCGCGTCAGCATCGCTCGGTGGCCGAACCGCTGGCTCGACCTCGGCCTGTGGCGTGTGCCTAGAATCGGCTCGGTTCATCTGCAACGATACGGGAGCAGTAGTCATGAAGCGTCGAACGATGGCAGCGGGTCTGGCCGCAGCAGTAATGGCCCCGGCCGGATGGACCCAGGCGCCGCAATGGCCGACCCGAGCGGTCCGATTGATCGTACCGTACCCCGCCGGCGGTGGCGTCGACGTGCTGGCGCGCGGACTGTCGCAAGAGTTGCAGAAGCGCTGGGGCCAGACCGTCACGGTCGACAACCGCCCGGGCGCCAACACGCTGATCGGCACCGATCTCGCAGTCAACGCCAACGACGGCCACACGCTGCTGGTGACCACCGACGCCACTTTCACGATCAACCCGCATCTCTACTCGAAGCTGCCCTACGACATCAACCGCGACTTCACGCCGCTGACCCGCATGGTGTCGTTCAGCCAGTTACTGGTCGCGAGCGCGGCGCTGCCCGCGAACACGCTGCCCGAACTGGTGGCGCTGGCGCGCAGCAAGCCCGGCCAGCTGTCGTACGCGTCGTACGGGCCGGGCAGTCAGCCGCAACTGGCGACCGAAACCCTGAAGCAGAAGGCCGGCATCTTCATCCTGCACATCCCCTACCGCGGCATCCCGCAGGCGGTGACGGCGGTGGTCAGCGGCGAGGTGCCGCTGACCTGGGCCGGCATCCCGTCGTCGCGGCAGCACATCCAGTCCGGACGCATCAAGGCACTGGCGTACGGCGGCAAGACCCGCACGCCGGTCTTTCCGGACGTGCCGACCGTCGCCGAACTGGGCTACCCCGAAATCGATGCCAACGTGTGGGTCGGCCTGTTCGCGCCCGCCGGCATGGACCCGGCGCTGGCCGAACGCATCCAGCGCGACGTGACGGCGATCCTCACCGAGCCGGCATTCAAGGCACGCGAAGTCGATGCGAAGGGCTACGACCTGGTCGCCAGCACGTCGCAGGAGCTGAGTCAGCACATTCGCAGCGAACTCGCGAGCCGGGCCGGCCCGATCCGCTACTCGGGCGCGAAAGTCGACTGAGCGGGGCGGCGGTCGGGGCCGTCCCGGTCGTCGAGCTTGTGCGTCACCGGGCAAGTTGGTTGTCGAATGGAGAATTGCATGCAGGCTGTTCTCGGCAGGGTTGCCTTCGGTCGTATCGACATTCATGCGAACGAGCGGCAATTGCTGGTCGACGGCTGGCCCGGTCTGGTGGTCGAGGAAAACAACCTGCAGCGGTCGTGGCTCCGCGCCACCTACGCGAACGGTGGCGACACCACGCGGGCGCGCGAGAAGCTCGGTCGGCAACGCCCGCTACCAGGCGATCGATGTCGCGTGTTATCGCGCAGCCGAAGTACGCGGTTCAGCGGGTCACCCGGCGACAACCCGCGACCAGTTCGATGCCGATACGGGCATCACGCCAGGTGCACCCAGAACCGCGCCCTGACCGCAAGCCAGCCAGGTTACGCGCCGATCAGGCCGCCTGCGCAGCCAGCTGCCGCAGCGCCTGCTCGATCGCCTCGGGCGGCTGGCCGCCCTGAATCAGGTGCCGATCGTTGATGATCATCGACGGCACGGCGCTGATGCCAAGCTGCTGGTAGTGACGCTCGAGCGCCCGCACCTCGTCGGCGTATTCGTTCGAATCGAGGATGACGCGCGCACGCTCGACATCGAGACCAACCTCGCCGGCAAGCCGCAACAACACGTCAGTCGCGCCGGGGTTCTCGGCGTTGGTGTGATAGGCCGTCAGCAGCGCGTGTTTCAACTCGCGTTGTTTGCCCTCAAGGCCGGCCCAGTGCAACATGCGGTGTGCATGGAAGGTATTCCAGACCCAGGGCCGGTCGCCGAAGCTGAAGCCGACCTCGGCGCCGCGCTGACGGATCGACTCGCGGTTTTGCGCCACGCGCTCGGGCGTCGAACCATATTTCTCGACCAGGTACGCGACGGTCTCGCGGCCCTCGGCCGGCAAGGTCGGGTTCAGCTCGAAGGGCTGGAAACGCACATCGACCTGCACCTCGCTGCCCAGGCGCTCGAGTGCGGTTTCCAGTGAAAACAGGCCGACCGCGCACCACGGGCAGGCGACATCGGAGACAAAATCGATCTTCATCGGACAGTCCCTGTTGTTCAGTCGAATGGATCGTAACAGCGGGCGCTTGACCGCTTGCTCGGCGGGGCCGCAGCGTCAATTGCTGCCGGCGCTGAGCAGGCGGCCGGGCGCGCGGCGCAGTCTGCGGAGCACCGGCTTAAGCAGCAGAAGCAGCGGCAACAGCCGCCTCGTGGAGGCGGCCCTCGTGAAGCTGCAGCACGCGGTCGCAGCGCGCCGCGAAGCTCTGGTCGTGCGTCACCAGCACCAAGGTCGCGCCGCTGTCGCGGTGCAGCTCGAACAACAGCTCGCGCACCAGCGCACCGGTGTGGTCGTCGAGGTTGCCGGTCGGCTCGTCGGCCAGCAGCACACCCGGCCCGCGCCCGGACGCTCAAGCCCGGCCAGCAGCAGCAGCAAGGAACTCTTGCCCGAGCCCGACGGCCCGGTGACGGCCACGCTCTGCCCCGCGCCGATCTGCAGCTCGACATCACGCAACACGTCGATCCGCGACTCGCCCAGCGTGTAGTGCAAACACAGGCCGCGCAGCGCGATGATCGGGTCGGGCGATGTCTGGCTGCGCGTCGACGATGGCGCAGCCAATGGTGTAGTCGATGAAGTGGTCATTGCCCGAGTCTGACGGCAGCGGGTCGCACCGCGCAGGGGCAAGGTCTTTCGACAAGGTGCATGGCGCCCGTCACTCCGGCGCATCACTCCGGCGCATCACTCAATTGCAACGCGAGCGCCAGCTGAAGAATGCCAGCCCGGCGCCCGCCGCGCTGCAGGCTGCAGGCGCGGTGATCGATACCGGCTCAGATGTCGGCAATCGTGAATGGCAGCTTGCGAAGGCGCTTGCCAGTCGCGTGGTGAATCGCATTGCCGATCGCCGCGGCGGTGCCGACGATGCCGAGTTCACCGATACCCTTGACGCCGAGCGGGTTCACATGCTCGTCGCGTTCGTCGAGCATCAGCACCTTGACCTCGTTGACATCGGCATTGACCGGCACCAGGTATTCGCCGAGATCGGTATTCAGGAATCGCGCCCGTGCATGGTCGACCAGCGTGTGTTCGTGCAGCGCCGAACCGATGCCCCAGATCATGCCGCCCATCAGCTGGCTGTGCGCCGTCTTGCGGTTCAGGATATTGCCGGCAGCGAACGCACCGTGGATGCGCGGAACGCGGATCTCGCGGGTCCAGCGGTTGACGCGGACCTCGACGAACTGCGCGCCGAATGCAAACATCGCATGCGTCTTGGTGACCGGCCCGGCCACGCCGTAGCCGCCCTTGTAGGTGGTTCGCAGCGCGTCGTCGGTCAGTTCCGGGTGGGCGTATTCGCCTTCGGCGGTCGCCTCGCCGCGCGGCGTCGATTTGAGCGCGTCCACCAGTGTCATCTGGCGCCCGCCAGGACCTTTCAGCATGCCGTTGTCGAGCACGATGCCCGCCGGATCGACTCCCGACAGCGGGTTGTCCTTCATCTTGCTGACCGTTCGTGCGACCTCGGTCGCAAGATTGCCGCAAGCCAGATGAACTGCCGAGCCGGCACTCGCCGAGGTCACCGACCCGCCCGAAATCGGCGCGATCGGCAGACTCGAATCGCCCATCGAAACCTCGACCGCACGCACCGGCAGTCCGAGCCGGGCAGCGGCGATCTGGCCCATGATGGTGTAGGCGCCGGTGCCGACATCGTGCGCGGCCAGCTCGACCAGCGCCTGGCCGCTGCCGTACATGCGAACCCGGGCGGCCGACGGCGCCATCGCGGTCGGATAGGTCGAGGTGGCGCAGCCGTAGCCGACCAGCCAGTCGCCGTCGCGCATCGAGCGCGCCGCCGCCGTCCGGTTGGCCCAGCCGAATCCCTTGGCTGCAGCGTCGTAGCAGGCCATCAGCGAACGTGACGAAAACGGCACGTCGGCCAGCGGGTGGCGCTTCGCATCGTTGACCCGCCGCAACTCGATCGGATCCATCCGCAGCGCCAACGCCAGCTCGTCCATCGCCGATTCGAGCGCGAAGAAGGTCTGCATCTCGTTGGGTGCACGCATGAAACCCGGTGTGTTGGTATCCGAGCGGGCGAGCCGCTGCTCGGTGTGGATGTTCGGGCAGGCGTAAATCGCGCGTGTCATGTGCGTGCCCGGATTGACCACTGCATCGAACTGCGAGGTCTGCGCGATCTCGATGTGTTCGAACGCGGTCAGCCGGCCGTCGGCCGTTGCGGCGAGCCGGATCTTCTGCCGGGTTTCGGCACGGAAGGTCGCGACCGTATACATATGCTGGCGCGAAACCATCAGACGAACTGGCGCGCCGACCCCCTTGGCCGCGGCGATCGTCAGCACCGCGTACGGCGGCAGCCCGGCTTTTGAGCCGAACGCGCCGCCGACGAACGGCGAGATCACCTCGACCGCCGGCTCGGGCAGTCCAAATGCCTTGGCGATGCCGGCGCGCGCAGTGCGCACCGATTGCGACGGCATCCACACCGTCAGCCGATCGCCCTGCCACTGCGCGGTGGCGGCGAACATCTCCATGGCGTTGTGGTGCTGAAACGGTGTCTGGTAGGACTGGTCGACCACCGCAGCAGCAGCGCGGATGCCCGCTCCGACGTCGCCTTTGGTGACGGTCATCTCCTTGCCCTCGGCAACGAACGACGCCGCCGGGTCCATCTCGATCTTCGCCTTGTCGGTGGTGTAGCGGGCCTTGACCAACGCGGCGCCGCGGCGCGCCGCGGCGGCGTTCTCGGCCACCACGTAAGCGATCGGCTGGCCGGCATACCGGATTTCGGTACCGGTCATCGGCCAGAAACTCGAGGTTCCCGGGCCGCCCGCATAGAAACCTTTTGGCTCCTCGAATTTCGGCAGGTTTTCGTGGGTGAAGACTGCGATCACGCCGGGCTCTGCGCGGGCAGCGCTGACATCGATCGCGGTCAGGCGGCCCTTCGCGATCGACGAGACCGCGAGCTCGCCATACAACATGCCCGAAGGCATGTGGTCGGCCGCGAAACGCAGCTGGCCGCTGACCTTGCGTGGCGCCTCGTAGCGGGTGACTTCGGTATTCAGGGTGCTGGACATCGTTCAACCTCTGCGGGTGGCGCGTTGATGCGCGGTCATCAATGCGCCGGCGACGACGTCGGCGCCGAGGGCAATCTTGTAGGCCGATCCTTCGAGCGGGCGAGCGCCTTCGAAAGCGATTCGGCCGGCCTCGCGCGCAGCCGCTTCGCTGAACGGCTTGCCTTTCAGCGATTGTTCCGCGGCGGCCGCGCGCCAGGGTGTGGCAGCAACGCCACCGAGTGCGATGCGGGCATCCTTGACGCGTTCACCATCGAGTTCGAGTCCGACCGCTGCCGATGCCGTCGCAAATGCATAACTTTCGCGCTCGCGCGCCTTCAGGTAATGCGAGGCTTTCATCGTGTTGCTGAACGGCAGCTCGATCGCCGTGACGATCTCGCCGCGTTCGAGCACGGTCTCGAGGTCGGGCCGTTTGCCGGGCAGCCGGTGCAGGTCGGCGAAGCGGATGCGGCGCGTGCCGCGGCTCGAGGCCGTCAGCACCGTGGCATCGAAGGCGATCAGGGCCTGCGCCCAGTCGCCGGGATACATCGCAACGCATTGGTCTGATCCGCCGAGGATGGCGTGCAGATGGGTGCTGCCACCGCTCAGCGCGGCGCAGCCTGAGCCGGGCTGGCGTTTGTTGCAGGCGGCGTACGAAGGGTCACGAAAATACGGGCAGCGGGTGCGCTGCAGGATATTGCCGCCGAGCCGCGCGGCATTGCGCAGCTGCGGCGAAGCCGCCTTCCACAACGATTCGCTCAGCGCCGGACAGGCGCTGCGCACCGCATTGTCGTCGGCGACCTCGGCCATCCGCGCCAGTGCGCCGAAGCGCATGCCGCGTGGCCCGACCGACCAGCCTTCGAGCTCCTTGATCGCGGTGATATCGACCAGGCCTTCGGGCGCCACCACGTCGAGCTTGAGCAGGTCGACCATCGTTGTGCCGCCGGCCAGCACCTGCCAGTCGGGGTGGGCGGCAAGCGCCGATACGGCCTCGGCGACGGTGGCAGGGCGCAGATAGGAAAAGTTGCGCATCGCTCAGCCCTTCCGGCCGTCGCGCACCGACACGATCGCGGCGACGATGTTCGGGTACGCCGCGCAGCGGCACAGGTTGCCGCTCATGTATTCGCGGATCTCGTCGGCGCTGCCGGCATGGCCTTCGTCGATGCAGGCAACCGCCGACATGATCTGGCCGGGGGTGCAGTAGCCGCACTGGAAAGCATCGTGTTCGGCAAACGCCTTCTGCATCGGGTGGGCCTCGCCGGATTTGCCGCTCAGCCCCTCGATCGTGACGACCTTCGCGCCATCGGCCGCGACCGCCAATTGCAGGCATGAATTGACGCGTCGACCATCGAGAAGCACGGTGCAGGCGCCGCACTGGCCGTGATTGCAGCCGATCTTGGTGCCGGTCAGCCCGAGCGTGTCGCGCAGCGCCTCGACCAGCGTGGTTCGAGGCTCGACCGTCAGGGTGCGTGTGCTGCCATTGACCTGCAGCGTGATCGTAGGACGGGCAGCGGCGCCGGTCGCGGCCTTTTCGGGCCGCTGTTTCGGTCTGGCGGCAACGGCGTCTGCGCTGCCGAGCAGACCGAGAGACGCAGTCGTTGCGGCACCGCTGCCGAGAAATAGGCGACGCGACACCGCGCCGCGCTGATCGGAGGAGTCGGACATCAAGGATGCTCCTGGGATGGCGGCTGCGGCGCTTGCCGAATGCCGGATTGAACAAGAAGAAGGGTGAGTTCCCGGGCAGCCTGTAACTGCGTGTTATCAGGTTAGCGATGTTGCCGCTTGTTCCCGTAGGATCGCCGCGCCGTCCCTTGTAGGACGCGAACCAAAGCGTCGCCTGGCCATTGACGGACCTGCGCTGCGTTGCGGAAGTTCACCGTTTTAACGGTATGAGGTGGCCCGGCTGGCAAACGATCGACGGTTCGCGGCCGTGCTGGCCTTGTCGCGCAATTCCGCCGACGCACCTTCGGGACAGCGGATCGTGCAGGCGACGACAACCGGCTCGGCGGCTGGTACAGCTACCGCGCGGGCGCAACGGTGCGTGGGCGCCATTCGACAATCGCTGGCGTACGCTGGCAGACGGTGGTGGCAGGCGGGCCCGCGTGGCTAGCGCCGGGAGCGGCAGCGGCCGCTCGCCGGTATCGGAGAATGCAGACTTTGGTGTCGATCGAACCGAAGCCGAAGTCACGCCGTGCACCTTCAATTGTTTGTCCGCCCCGATCCATGCCTGCCAGCCAGCCGCTGACGATGCCGCTCGGGCGGCTGTTGCTGCTGGCCGCTCTGGCGCTGTCCCCGCATACCGCGCAGGCGCAAGCAGCTGCCGCTGCGCAGCCGGCAGCCAGCAATAGCCCTGCCCGGGCCAGCGTCGGCGTAGCGCGGCTGGACAGCGTCTGGCTGCAGCCCGAGCGCGAGGCACCGGCATCGGTGGTGGCGCGCAACGAGTCGAAACTGTCGGCCGAGATTTCGGGCGTGTTGCTGCGTTGGACGGCTGATGTCGGCGCGCGGGTCAAGCGTGGCGAGTTGCTGGCGCAGATCGATCCGCGCGACGCCGAACTCGGCGTGCAGCGTGCCCGCGCCGGGCTCGATGCGGCAAGCGCACGGCTGAAACTGGCGCAGGCGCAGCTGGCGCGCTCACGCGAACTGGTGGCGCAGGGTTTCTTTTCGCAGGAGGCACTGGCTCAGCGCGAGACCGAAGTGGCCTTGCTGCAGACCGAAATCAGCAGCAACCAGGCGCAACTCGCGACTGCACGGCGTCAGCTCGACAAGACCAGCCTGCGCGCGCCGTTCGACGGCAGCGTCACGCAACGCCTGGCGCAGACCGGCGAGGCGGTGGCGCCGGGCAGCGCGTTGTTCGTGATCACTGAAAGCGGCGCGGCCGAGGTCAACGCCACGCTGAGCCCGGTCGACGTTGCCGGGCTGCGGCGCGCCACCAGCGTGCGGCTGGACACCGGATCGGGCGCCAGTCACGCGCTGCAGTTGCTGCGGGTTTCGCCCACGCTGATTGCACCGGCGCGCACGCAATCGGCGCGGCTCGGCTTCAAGGATGCGAGCACAGCCCCGCCGCCCGGCACCAGCGGCAGCCTGCGCTGGGTCGAGCAGCAGCCGCACCTGGCGCCGGATCTCCTGGTGCGGCGTGGCGGCGTACTCGGTGTGTTCGTCCAGCAAGGCAGTGGGGGCGCGGCGAAAGCGCGCTTCGTCCGCGTGCCCGATGCGCAAGAGGGTCGCGCCAGCGTATTGCCGGCTACGCTGAGCGCTGACAGCGTGATCATCGTGCGCGGGCAGGCCGCGCTCCAGAACGGGCAGCCGATCGATGTCCGGCCTTGAGGTGGTGGTGGGCGATCGAGGTCTGGGCGGTCCGGGGCGTCTGGGCGGGCCAGGTGAGCGAGGCGGACCGCGATCATCGCGCCTGAAGGCGCTCCCACAGGAATGCACGGTCGGGGTGTCGTCATGAACGTCATGCGTGCGCTGATCACCAACCACCCGCTGGCCAACATCGGCTTCGTGGTGGTGTTGCTGCTGGGAATGTTCAGCTACCTGTCGATGCCGCGCGAACAGGATCCGGAGATCAATTTCAACTGGGTCAGCGTGACCGCGATCCTGCCGGGGGCCAGCGCCGAAGAGGTCGAGCGCCTGGTGACCAATCCGCTCGAGGATGCAATCAAGGGTGTGTCCGACGTGCGGTTCGTGGTGTCGAATTCGCGCGAGAACGTGGCCAGCATGCTGGTGCGTTTCCGCGAGATCAGTGAGCGCACCTTCGACAAACGGATGGCCGACCTGCGCCGCGAAATCCAGAACAAGGCCGCGAGCGAGCTGCCACGCGAGGCCGAAGAGCCGCTGATCGTCGAGATCACCACCAGCAACGGCTTTCCGACCGCCTCGTTGATGCTGCTGGGCCAGGCCGACGACGAGAGCCTGCGTCGCAACGGGCGCCGCATCAAGGACGACCTGGAGCGCCTCGGCGGCGTCGACACGGTACTGGCATCCGGCCTGCGCAACCCGGAGATCCTGGTCAGCCCCGACTCGCAGGCGCTGGCCAGCCGCGGCCTGTTGAGCTCGGACGTCGCCGACAGCCTGGCCGCGTGGTGGCGCGACACCACCGGCGGCACCATGCGCACGCAGGGCGGCAGCTGGTCGATCAGCGTGAAGGGCGTCGCAACCGACCCGGCGCTGCTCGAAGGCCTGCCGATCACCTCGACCTTGCGTGCTGGTGTCTCGGCGCGTCTCGGCGAGGTGGCCCGCATCGAACGGGCGCGCGCACCGGCCACGCAATATGCGTCGGCCGATGGCAAGTTCGCCGTCTCGCTTGCGGTGACGAAGAAGTCCGGCACCAACACGCTGGATCTGGTCGATCGCCTGAAGCAATATATCGACAGCCAGAACCAGGTACTCGGCGCGAGCGGCCTGCAGCTGCTGCTCAGCGACGACCAGACCGTGCCGACCCGCGACGCGATCGGTGTGATGCAGAACAACGCACTGGGCGGCATCATCCTGGTGCTCGCGGTGTGCTGGCTGTTCCTCGGCGGGCGGATCGGCCTGCTGGTGGTCTTGGGCATTCCGTTCTCGCTGTTCGGGACCTTCGCGATCCTCAACGCGCTGGGCAGCACGGTCAATGTCTCGGTGCTGCTCGGCGTCGTTATCGCGCTGGGCATGCTGGTCGACGATGCCGTAGTGGTGGTCGAGGCGATCTATTACCGAATGCAGCGGGGCGAGGAAGCGCTGGAGGCCAGCCTGGCGGCGATCGTCGAGGTGTGGAAGCCGGTGCTGGCGTCGGTGGCGACGACGATGGCGGCGTTTCTGCCGTTGATGCTGCTGCCGGGCATCGTCGGCAAGTTCATGTTCATCATCCCCTTCGTCGTCACGCTGGCACTGCTGATCTCGCTGCTCGAGGCGTTCTGGATGATGCCGGCGCACGTCATCGCGATCGGTCTGCGCTTCGATCCGGCGTCGCGGCTGCAAGCCTGGCGCGAACGTTTCAACCGCGGCATCCGGCTGCGCTACGGACAAGGCCTGGCCTATGTGCTGCGGCGTCCAAAACGCTTCGCGGTGCTTGGCACTGCGTCGGTGGCGGTGGCGGTGGCCCTGCTGGCGACCGGGCTGATCCGGGTGCAGTTCTTCGCATTCGATCCGATCCGCGCGTTTTATGTCAACGTCGACATGCCGCAGACCGCGGCGCTCGAAGATACGCTGGCCGAAACCCAGCGGGTCGAGCAGGCGGTTCGCAAGCAGCTGCGCGGCATCGGGGTCGACGGCGAGGCGCGCGCCGTCACCACCACAGCCGGCTTGAAGTTCACCGAAACCGAGCCGGTGTACGGCGATCTGTATGGCCAGGTATTCGTCTCGCTGAACCCGCGCACCGACGACTCGCGAACCGTGACCGAGGTGGTCGACGACATGCGGCACTCGATCGAGACGTTCCCCGGACCGAGCCGCAAGAGTTTCACGGTGCTGTCGGGCGGGCCGCCGGCCGGCAAGGCGATCAGCGTGAAGGTGCGTGGCGACGAGTTCGAGCAGATCCAGCGCGCCGCCGATGCGTTGAAGCGCATCGTCGCCGAGATCCCCGGCGCCAAGGACGTGCAGGACGACAAGCTGCCCGGACGTGACCAGTTCGAACTGCGGCTCGACCACGATGCGGTGCGCGACACCGGACTCGGTGCGGCCCAGGTTGCGCGGCTGGTGCGGCTGGCGGTCGACGGCGAGGTGGTGGCGTTCACGCGCGACGAAGGCGACAAGATCGAGCTGCGGGTCCGGTCCGACGAGGCGCTGCGCCGCGTCGACAATTTGCGCACCGACCCGGCCAGCCTGCTCGACGAGCCGATCGCGTTGCCGAACGGGCAGACCACCCGGCTCGGCACCCTGGTCGACGCCGAGGCGACGCCGGGACGCGGCTTCATCCGCCACTACAACCTGCGCCGCACCATCACGGTCGAAGCCAACCTCGACAAGGAAGTCACCGACACCAAGGTGGCCAACGACACGATCAAGGCCGGCTGGGAACAGATCCGCACCGCGCACCCGGGGATCGACCTCGATTTTTCCGGCGAACTCGAAGACATCGAGGAAAGCCTGGCCGCGATGCAAAGCCTGTTCATGATGGGCTTCGGCCTGATCTACCTGATCCTGGCGGCGCAGTTCAAGAGCTACTGGCAACCGATGATGATCCTGATCACGGTGCCGCTGGCGTTCACCGGCGTGGCATATGGATTGGCGATCTCGAACAATCCGCTGTCGCTGTACACCTTGTACGGCGTGATCGCGCTGACCGGCATCGCGGTCAATTCGGCGATCGTGCTGATCGATGCCGCCAACGACCGCCGCGACCGGGGCATGAGCACCATCCACGCCATCCTGCAGGCCGCGCGCCGACGCGTGGTGCCGATCCTGATCACCACCACGACCACGATCGGCGGACTGTTTTCACTCGCCTTCGGGATCGGCGGGCAAAGCCTGTTGTGGGGCCCGGTCGCCGCCAGTATCGTCTGGGGTCTGGCGTTCTCGACCGTGCTGACGCTGTTTGTCGTTCCACTGCTGTATCTGGCATTCATGCGGCGACACTCCGAGCGGCCGCACAAACCGCGACGCTGGTGGGCACCCGGGCGCAAGACCGTGACGGCAGGCCTACCGCTCCCAGCTGAACCAACATCGACAACAGGAGACTTCCGATGATCGAGCGACACGTCGACATCCCGACCGCCGACGGCGCGATGAACAGCTTCATCGTTCATCCGGAGGAAGATGGCCCGTTCCCGGTCGTGCTGTTCTACATGGACGCACCCGGCAAACGCGAAGAGCTGCACGACATGGCGCGGCGCCTGGCCAGCGTCGGCTATTACGTGATGCTGCCGAACCTGTATTACCGCAAGGCGCGGGACTATCAGCTGAAGGAACGCACCGAACCGGCACTGGCCGAGATGTTCACGCTGATGGATTCGCTGGACGCCGCGACGGCCGAGTGCGACACGCTGGCGATGCTGGCCTTCGTCGACAGCGAACCCGAAGCCGACGCGACGCGTATCGGCGCGGTCGGCTACTGCATGAGCGGCCCGTTCGTGATGTGGGCCGCCGCCGCCTACCCTGACCGCCTGCGCTGCATCGCAGCCATCCACGGTGCCCGCATGGTGACCGACCAGCCCGACTCGCCGCACCGGATGGCGCCGAAGATCCGCTGCGAAAGCTACTTCGCCTGCGCCGAGTTCGACAAATGGGCAACCCGCCCGGACATGCTGACCCTGCAGAATGAACTCGAAACCGCGCGGGTTCCGTTCCAGCTCGAGTGGTACCCGGGCGCCGAACACGGCTTCGTCTTCCCGAACCGCACCGGCGTCTACAAACGCAGCGCAGCCGAGCGGCACTGGGAACAGCTGTTCAAGCTGTTCGAGCGCAATTTGCGGCGGGTGGATTGAAAGCCTGCGCCTGATGCCGACCGCTCCGGACGAATCGGACATCCCGTGTCCATGACCGCCTCGGCCAGCCGGCAGCCCGGACCGGGTGCTTCGGCAAACCGCCGGTGAACCCCATGTCGCCGATCGATTCGATCGAACAGGTCAGGCGCTGGCTGGGCGACGCGCGGCGCGTTGTCGTGCTGACCGGTGCCGGCATCTCGACCGAATCGGGCATCCCCGATTTCCGCGGGCCACAGGGTGTGTGGACGAACAATCCGGGCGCGGAGAAACAATCGACGCTGCAGAACTACCTGGCCGATCCCGAGGTGCGCCGGGCGGCGTGGCAGAGCCGGATGAACCATCCGGCCTGGACGGCCGGCCCGAACCGCGGGCACCGCGCCTTGTTCGAACTTGAACAGCGCGGCAAGCTGCACGCGCTGATCACGCAGAACATCGATGGTCTGCACCAGTTGGCCGGGCACGCGAACGATCGCGTGATCGAGGTGCACGGCACGATGCGCCGCGTGATGTGTTGGGATTGCGGGGTTCGCCAGCCGATGCCCGATGTGCTGGCCCGGGTGCGCGCCGGCGAACTGGATCCGCATTGCGTGGCCTGTGGCGGCGTCCTGAAAAGCGACACCATCTCGTTCGGCCAGTCGATGGTGCCCGAGGTGATCGAAGCGGCGTTGCACGCCGCCACCGAAGCCGACCTGCTGCTGGCGATCGGCAGCACGCTGCAGGTCTATCCGGTGGCCTCGGCGGTTCCGCTGGCCAGACAGGCGGGCGCGCGGGTGGTGATCGTCAACAACCAGCCCACGCAGATGGATGGGCTGGCCGATGTGGTGTTGCGCGAAGCCATCGGGACCGTGCTGCCGCGAATCTGTGGCGTCTGATCTGCAAAGGCCGACTGACCGAGCGTCTGAGCTGTCGGCTGATTCCAGGCGGGTCGGCGCGCGCTTCACACGCTGATCCGCACGCCGCCTGCAGGCTATTTACAGCGGCCCGGCGCTTCGGCACACTGACTCACCTCATTTCGAGCGGAGGCCAGCATGATCGATCGGGGCATCTCGGCATCGGTGGGCCGCAACGCCGCCAACCGGCGCGACGACGTGGTGACGGTGCAGCGCCTGCTGATCGCGCGAGGCTTCGTGTCGCTCGGCGACGCCGACGGCGACTGCCGAATCCCGACTGTCGACGCGATCACCGCCTATCAGGCCGACTTCCTGCGCAAGCCCGACGGCGTCGTCGACCCCGACGGCCGGACCTGGCGCAACCTGGCGGCCACCTACACTGGCGACGATCCGGTGATGGCCGAGCTCGATGCGTCCAGGCTCACCCGGCCGGTGCCGCGGCCCGATGCCGGCTCGGTCAACATCGGACTCGAATGTGCCGGCAACAGCTACATGTTGCAAAAGCTCGGCGCGCCTTGCAGCAGCGGCTATACGACGCTGTGCCAGCCGCCGACCAATCCACGGCTGCGCCGCAATCTGGTCACCGATACCGTCGGCCCGTTCCGGGTCACCGGACTGGTGCCGGCGGTGCTGAGCATGAAATCGGTGATGAACGACATCCGCAGCGAACAGCCGGCGGTCTATCGCGCGCTGGGCTCGGCCGGCATGTTGTGCTGCCGGCTGGTACGCGGCTCGAACACGTCGATTTCCAGTCACTCGTGGGGCACCGCGATCGACCTGACGATCAACGGCGTGCTCGACGTCTACGGCAACGATACGGTGCAATACGGCCTGACGCTGATCGCACCGATCTTCAACCGGCATGGCTGGTTCTGGGGTGCCACCTTTCGCAAGGAAGATGGCATGCATTTCGAAGGCAGCCAGCGCCTGATCGACGAGTGGGCCGCGCAACTGGCCTGATCAGCGGTCCGCCGCGACGCTCCCCGCTTCTGTGGGAGCACCTTCAGGCGCGATGGCAAGCTTGCCCTGCCACCGATCGAGGCTGAAACCTCTTCCACAAAAAGGCGGTCGTGAAGCAGATCGGGTTGGCGCCGCCCGCGACCTGGCCGATCGCCGAAACCGGGTGGAAGCCCGGCGGGCCCGGATGGACTCTCGACGTCGGTGCTCGTGCCCGAATTGAATGTACGCCTTGCAGCGGTTGTGGCGGTCAGGACCGACATGCTGGCAGGGGGCTATCGGCCAGGAGCAGATGCTCCGGATCGCCCGCTTCGGGCTAGTGTGTATCGCCGTGAACGGTCCCGCGCCAGCTTTCAATGCGTGTGCACAACCAATCGTCAGGCCCTTGATTCGCGCGACTCAAGCGGCGCAGCGTCGTAGAACGCCCATCCTTGACCGCCGACCCTCTTCTTTGCCGCGTACATCGCTGCATCGGCGTTGCCTATGAGTTCAGACGCAGACGTCCCGTGCTCGGGATAGAGCGATATTCCAATGCTCGGTCTCACGACAATCTGCAAACCCTCCAACACCACCGGCAGCGCGAGGGCTTGCAGAAGTGCCGAAGCGATCCGTTCAATGTTTTCGCGACCCTTCGGGTCAATGAGCACATACAGGAACTCGTCTCCGCCTGTCCGGCATACGGTGTCTTCGACGCGGCAGTGCTCGAGCAGGCGAGCGGCGACCTGCTTCAGGACTTCGTCGCCGGCCGCGTGTCCGTGTGTGTCGTTGATGCTCTTGAACTTGTCCAAGTCAAAGAACATCACCGCGAGTTCAAAGCCTTGGCGTGCCGCCACGGCGATGTCATGGTCCAGTCGTGAATTGAAGTGTTCGCGGTTCGGCAGGCCGGTCGCCGAATCGTGCTGTGACGCAAGAAGAGCCTCGCGTTCACCCGTCTGTGCAGCCGCCAACGCCGACTGCGTCTCGGCAAGTGCTTGTCGGGCGGTGGCCAATGCGTCCTCGGTTTGCTCTATGGCGGCGACGCCTTGCGCCAGCGTCGCATTGACAGCGTGAAGGTCGTCGGCGCACTCTTGGACTTTGTCCTCGACCTCCTTGCTGACCTTCAGTGCAACACGTGCAGCGAGTTCGGCGTCTCCTCCAGCGAGCTTCGTCTCCAGGACATCGCCGGCGGAGGCAAGGTCGCTGGCGGCAGCTTCAACCCGCACCTTGACATCCTTGTTTTCCTCCAGCGCAGCAGCAAGAGTCGGTGCGCTGTTGGACGCTTCTTTCATGCGAATTTCTCTCTGGCAATGACCGAGTATCGCCGTCGTGGACCACCTCGGCGTCAGACGAACGCCCGCGCGCGAGGTTTGGATCCGGCGTGTTCCTGTAGGCGGGTAGGAGGCATCGCGGCCAATGCCCCTGCGGGCTGACCGAAGCCAGCGGGCGGCTGCGTGCGCTTCTGCCCGGCCATGGGGTTAGCCGAGCACGTACATTTAGGCCTCCGCCTCAGTATGAATCGTCGGCACAGCATGAAGAACTCAACCGGCGTATCGGCCGCCTCCAAAGCCAAAAAGACTCCCAAGTCAGCGCCCAAAGGTCTCGGCAGCGCTTCGAAAGGGGCGCGGGCCAAGAGAGCTGCGACCAACCGGGCAATCGCAACAGAGCTTGCACCCGCGGTAGCCATCGCTTTGCTGGACAAGACCGAGCAGGCGCCCAATGCGCCTGCGCCCGCACTTGATTGCCTGGTCGCGGGAGCCGCCCCTTCCGAGAGGGTGGGCAAGGTGCGTGTGCAACTCATGTTTGAAACCGGGGCGGTCTTGCCGGTGGAGATGAGTGTTGCTGCCGGAGCGGCTTTGGCAAAGGGGCTCACCGAAGAACTTCCCAAGAAGCGATCCAAGAAATAGTTTCGCCACGCTCGGGAGCAAAATTACCACAGGTGGCTCGGCTGAACAGGGCATGAAAGTCTGCTAGGCGGCTTCCAATTGCACACGTCTTACGTCAGCTGAGGGTCGTTTGCAATTACTGACCGATCGCAGCCAACCAACGCAACCAGTCTCCAACCGAACATCGATAACCGAGCCACGCCCGCCACATCACCAATCGGCGAGCACTTGAAATGCAGTCTGCTCCAATGATCCGATGAGCACCCGATCGAACTGCCGGTCCACCCTCGCCAGCCCATCGCTGCTAGCCGCGGCAAGGCGCCGCCGTCAAAGCTGCTGGCCAACCGCAGTGCTGACCAGCTCGGGGCGGCGGGGTGCTGGGTGACCGTAAGTCAAGGAGGAGGGCCGGATCGGTTCGGTTCGGAGCACTCAAGAATCCAACCGGCCCGGGGGACATGGAGGGCACCCAGTACCCCGCCGCCCCGAGCCCGCTCCCGACCAGGCAAAACGAAACGCGACCCCAGCGCCACCGCATTCGTTACCACCGACTCAGAAACCAACCCATCGCGCGCTGCAATGGGCGACGCCACTCACATCACCGCCCCCAACTGCCACGGCACGAATTCGTTCTGGCCGTAGCCGTGCAGCTCGCTTTTGGTGGCCCGGCCGGAAGCGGTGTCGAGCATCAGCTGAAAGATGCGCGCACCCACCTCGTCGACGCTTTCATGGCCGTCGATGATGGTGCCGCAGTCGATGTCCATGTCGTCCTGCTGCTTGGTCCACAACGCGGTGTTGGTCGACAGTTTCAATGACGGCGACGGCGCACAGCCGTAGGCCGATCCACGCCCGGTGGTGAAGCAGATCAGATTCGCACCGCCGGCCACTTGGCCAGTGGCCGACACCGGGTCGTAGCCGGGGGTGTCCATGAAGACGAAGCCGTGTGCATCGACCGGCTGCGCGAATTCGAAGACTTCGACCAGGTTGGTGGTGCCGCTCTTGGCGATCGCGCCGAGGCTCTTTTCGAGAATCGTGGTCAGGCCGCCGGCCTTGTTTCCGGCCGACGGGTTGTTGTCCATGCGCATGTGGTTGCGCTCGGTGTAGGCCTCCCACCAGGCGATCCGGCGCAGCAGCTTGTCGGCCACTTGCTTCGAGACGGCGCGTCGGGTCAACAGGTGTTCGCCGCCGTAGATCTCGGGCGTCTCGCTGAGGATCGCCGTGCCGCCGTTGCGCACCAGGCGATCGACCGCTGCACCCAACGCCGGGTTGGCGCTGATGCCGGAATAACCGTCGCTGCCGCCGCACTGCAGGCCCACGGTGATGTGGCTGGCGGGCACGGGTTGGCGTTTGACGCGGTTGGCCTCGGGCAGCAGCTGCTTGATCAGCTCGACGCCATGTGCCACCGTTTTTGCGGTGCCGCCAGTGTCCTGGATATTGAAGGTGATCAGGCGCGCACCTTCGGCCAGGCCCTCCTGTGCGACCAGGCCCTGGATCTGGTTGGTTTCACAACCCAGGCCGACCACCAGCACCGCGTAGAAATTGGGATGGCGCGCATAACCGCCGAGCGTGCGCCGCAGCACCTGCAGCTCCTCGCCTTCGCTGTCGGTGGCGCAGCCCATGCCGTGGGTCAACGCGACCACACCATCGACATTCGGATAGGCGGCCAGGACTTCCGGACGGATGTCGCGGCGGAATTGATCGGCGATGGCGCGCGCTGCGGTGGCTGAGCAGTTGACCGATGTCAACACGCCGATGTAGTTGCGCGTCGCGACCCGACCGTCGGCGCGCACGATGCCGTCGAAGCTGACCGGCGGGTCGATCATCGCCGTCGGCAACGCACCGGCGCCAGGCTCGTGGGTGCGGGCGAAATCGCTGAACGCCAGGTTCTGGATGTGCACATGCTGGCCCGGCGCAATCGCCTGCGTGGCGTGCCCGATGATCTGGTTGTAGCGCCGCACCGCCTCGCCGGCAGCAATCGGCCGGGTGGCGATCTTGTGCCCCGGCGGCACCAGCCCGGCCACCGTGACGCCTTCGTCGGCCAGTACCGTGCCGCCCAGCAACTGGCCCCGCGCGATCACGACATTGTCGGCCGCATGGATGCGGATGATCGGGTTCATTCATTGCTCCTTGTGGGGCACTCCCGGGTGGTCAAGCGTCGATTCGCTTCAGGTTCCAGGCGTAGACCGTCTGCTGCTGCTCGCCGAGCTTTTCAATGCCCAGCTTCATCACGTCGCCGGGCTTCAGGAATACCGGCTTCGGCTTGACGCCCATGCCGACCCCGGGTGGTGTGCCGGTGGTGATCAGATCGCCCGGATTCAGCGTCATGAACTGGCTCAAATGGCTGACGATCTGTGCCGCACTGAAGACCATCGTCTTGGTGCTGCCGTTCTGGTAACGGTGGCCGTTCACCTCCAGCCACATCTTCAGCTTCTGCGGATCTCCGACTTCGTCGGAAGTGACCAGCCACGGGCCGATCGGGCCGAAGGTATCGCAGCCCTTGCCCTTGTCCCACTGGCTGCCGCGCTCGAGCTGGTATTCGCGCTCGGAGACATCGTTCACCACGCAATAACCCGCGACGTGATCGAGCGCCTCATCCTCCGAGACATACCGTGCGCGGCTGCCGATCACGATGCCGAGCTCGACCTCCCAGTCGGCCTTCTTCGAACCTTTGGGCAGCACCACGTCGTGGTTGCAGCCCACGGCACACTCCAGCGTCTTGGTGAAAACGATCGGCTCTTTCGGGATCGGCATGTTCGATTCGGCCGCATGGTCGGCATAGTTCAGGCCGATCGCCATGAACTTGGTCATGCCGGTCCACGGCACGCCGAGCGTGCCTTGTTCGACGATCGGCAGCGCGTTCAAGTCCAGCGCCCGCAGCGCGGCCAGCCCGGCCGGCGACAGCACCGCCGGCGTGATGTCGGGCACCAAGGCGCTGATGTCGCGCACCTGTCCCTTCTTGTCGAGGATGCCGGGCTTTTCCTGGCCGCGCGGGCCGTGACGCAAAAGTTTCATGTCGATTTCTCCTTCGTGAATGGATTCAGAGCGACCAGCCACCGTCGACCAGCATCGTTGTGCCGGTCGTGAAGCGCGACTCGTCGCTGGCCAGATAGACCGCCATCGCGGCAATCTCGTCGGCCGTACCGAGCCGGCCCATCGGCTGGCGCGCGACGAACATGCCCTCGACTTCATCCTTCGATTTGCCGCTGCTGGAAGCCAGTGCCGAGATGCGGTCGCGCAGTGACGGAGATTCGACGGTGCCCGGGCAGATCGCGTTGCAGCGCACGCCCTTGGTGATGAAGTCCAGCGCGACCGATTTGGTCAGCCCGATCACCGCCGCCTTGGTCGAGCCGTAGACGAAGCGGTTGGCTGCCGCCTTGATGCTGCTCGCGCCCGAGGCGATGTTGATGATCGAGCCGTTGCCGCGTTCGATCATGCCGGGCAGGAAGGTCTTGATCATGCGGAACATCGAGCGCACGTTCAGATCGAAGGCCTGTTGCCACTGGTCTTCGCTGCAGTCGAGCACGCTGCCGTGGTGCACGAAACCGGCGCCGTTGAACAGGATGTCGATCGGGCCGAGCGCCACCGCCTCGGCCACCGCGTCGGCGTTGGTGACATCGAGCAGTTCGGTTTCACAACCGCACTCGGCCGCCAAGGCCTTCAGCAAATCGGAGTTGATGTCGGTGGCGATCACGCGCGCACCTTCGCGGGCGAAGGCGAGTGTGGTCGCCCGGCCGATGCCTTGCGCAGCGGCGGTTACCAGCGCGGTTTTTCCTTGCAATCTGTCGCTCATGTCGGCTTCCTGGTTCGATGGTTATTCGATGGTGTGGTGGATGCGGGACTGGTCATCGATGATGCCCCAATCCCATTCGATTCCGAGGCCTGCGCGGTCGGGTGCGACGGCATAGCCGTCGTCGATCTGCAGTCGGCTGGTCGCCACGCTGTCGAGCTGCGGGATGTATTCGACCCACGCGGACGCCGGCACCCCGGCGCACAGCGAAACGTGCAACTCCATCAGAAAATGCGGGCAAACGCCTAAGTTGAAGGCTTCGGCCAGATGCGCCACCTTCAGCCACGGCGTGATGCCGCCGATGCGTGCGACGTCGACCTGCAGAATCGACGCCGCGCCCTGCTGCACATAGGCGGCGAACTGGCCCGGTGAGTACAAGGATTCGCCGACCGCGATCGGCACCGCGCTGGCGGCGGCGAGGCGCGCGTGGCCGATGATGTCGTCGGCCGGCAGCGGCTCTTCGAACCAGGCGATGCCGAGCTCGGCATAACGCGGCGCGCGCCGCAAGGCTTCGGACAAGCTGAAACACTGGTTGGCATCGACCATGATTTCGAAGCCGTCGCCGACCGCCTCGCGCACCGCGCGCAGGCGTGCGATGTCGTCGCTGACATGCGGCTTGCCGACCTTGATCTTCGCGCCCTTGAAACCCTGCGCCTGCGCCGCCAGCGTTTCGCGCACCAGATCGTCGGGCGACAGGTGCAACCAGCCGCCTTCGGTGGTGTAGACCGGGATCTTGCGCTTGGCGCCGCCGGCCGCCAGCCACAGCGGCTGGTCGTCGCGCCGGCAACGCCAGTCCCACAGCGCGGTATCGATTGCGGCCAGCGCCAGGCTGGTGATGGCACCGACGGTGGTGGCATGGGTTGCGAACAGCAGATCGCGACCGATGGCTTCGATCTCGGCCGGGTCGCGGCCGATCAGCCGCGGTGCGAGGTGATCGCGCAACAGTGCGATCACCGACGAGCCACCGCTGCCGATGGTGTAGCTGTAGCCCGCGCCCTGGCTGCCGTCGTCGCAGGTGATTCGCAGCAGCGGGGTTTCCTGCGTCACGAAGGACTGGATCGCATCGCTGCGCGGCACCGGCGGCGGCAGGTCGACCTGCCAGAGGTCGATGGCTGTGATTCGAGTCATTGGACGTTCGACAGCCGCATGGCGTGCGTCCCAGGCAAGCGCCGCAGATCCGGCTTCGCGGGTCTGCCAGCGGCGCCCACTCGAGGGAGGGCGCCGCAGGTGCTTCGGGGGCGGGTCATAATCCGAGCGTACGCGGCAGCCACAACGAAATGGCGGGCACGTAGGTCAGGATCACGAGGCTCGCCAGCAGCGGGAACAGCCAGGGCAGGATCGCCATCGTCGTGCGCTCCACACTCAGCTTGGCCACCCGCGCGAGTACGAACAGCACCATACCCATCGGCGGGTGCAGCAGGCCGATCATCAGGTTCAGCACCATCACGAGGCCGAAGTGCACCGGGTCGATGCCGAGCTTCAGCACGATCGGCAGCAGGATCGGCACCAGGATCGTGATCGCCGCCGTCGGCTCGAGGAAACAGCCGACGAACAGCATCAGCAGGTTGGCCATCAGCAGGAACAGCCAGGGATCGTTGGTCACGGCCAGCACCCACTCGGCGATCTGCGCCGTGACGCCGGTGGCGGTCAGCATCCAGCCGAAGATCGACGCGGCGGCGACGATGAACATCACCGTCGC
The DNA here is from genome assembly GCA_031398385.1 of Ideonella sp. GTDB lineage: Bacteria > Pseudomonadota > Gammaproteobacteria > Burkholderiales > Burkholderiaceae_C > Ideonella_A. Next base: position 669 of record JANNNE010000380.1, on the reverse strand, counting down.
GGTGGTCTCGACCGTGTCCAGACTGACCTTGATGAACATCTTGAAGCTCATCGTGCGGTACCAGACCAGGCCGAGGAACAGGGCCCAGGCGCTGGCAGCGATGGCCCCTTCGGTGGGCGTGAACAGGCCGGTGGTCATGCCACCGATCAGCAGCACCGGGGTCATGATCGGCAACACGGCCTGAAAGCGGAAGATGCGGTCGAGGACGAACAGGCTGACAAGCGCGCCGAAGATCACGGCTTGCGCATGCAGGCCAGCCCGATTGACCAGGGCCCAGGCCGCCAGCGGCCAGGCGATCACGATGCCGAGTTCGATCAGGGCGCGACCGAAGCGGCTGGCTGAGAACTTGATGTCGCCGCCCCAGCCGTTCTTGTGTGCGAAGTAGGCCACCGTGACCATCATCAGCAACGCCATCAGCACGCCGGGCAGGATGCCGGCCAGGAACAGCGCGCCGACCGAGACGTTGGCCATCATCGCGTAGATCACGAACGGCAGCGAAGGCGGAATGATCGGGCCCAGCGTGGCCGAGGCCGCCGTCACGCCAACCGCGAATTCGGCCGTGTAGCCATGGTCCTTCATGGCCTTGATCTCGACCGTGCCGAGGCCGGCGGCATCGGCGATCGCGGTGCCGCTCATGCCGGCGAAGACCACCGAACCGACGACGTTGAC
>JANNNE010000360.1:0-1996 GCA_031398385.1 Ideonella sp. | reverse complement strand
ACGAGGCCCTTCGACATGCCTTTGACGATCTCGAGCACCTCACGATCGATCAAGGTCACGAAGACGATCGGCCGCTGTCCTTCGATTTCGGCCAGATGATTGATCTCGCGTACCACCTGATGGGCCTTGTCGGCGGTGTCGACGAATGGCCTTCGCACGTGGCGGGGATTGATCGCGAACTGGTTGAGAATCGAATTGCCGAAGGTCTCGGCGGTAATGCCGGTGCCATCCGATACGAAGAAGACGGTCTGGTTGGGCATGGTTGGATGGCGGCAGTGGGGTGCCAGGACGCCAAATGGCATTGTGCGGCATCGCAATGATAGGGGCGCGTCGGCGCAAATGCCCCATGCGTCTCACCGGGTCGCTCGGCGAGAGAGGACCTGACGCACACGCAGTGCCCGTTCGGCGCCGCCGTAGAATCGAATCATCGAACTTCCACGAGGTCCGTTCGGACCTCGATTCGTCCGCCATCATGCATGACATCCGCACCAGCTCGATCGACCCTTGCAGGTTGACGCTGGCATGCTCGGCAGGATCCCTGGAGCATGGCTCGGGATCGGTCGCGTGGCAACGAAAAACACCGATTTCGCAACGTCACGGAGCTTTCCCATGTCAACCACCCACCTGGCGACCGCCCTGGTCGTACCGTTCGAACAGTTGAGGATGTCCGACGTCGACTCGGTCGGCGGCAAGAATGCATCGCTCGGAGAGATGATCAGCCAGCTCGCCGCGTCCGGCGTGCGGGTGCCCGGCGGGTTCGCGACGACGGCGCATGCGTTTCGCCAGTTCTTGTCGCACCAGGGTCTGGCCGATCGAATCGCGCAGCGCCTGGAATCACTGAATATCGAAGACGTGCGTTCGCTGGCCGAGGTGGGCGCTGAAATCCGCGGCTGGATCGAGGCGACCCCGTTTCCCGTCGATCTCGAAGCCGCGATCAAGGATGCCTTCCTCACGCTGAGTGCCGACAGCCCGGACGCGTCGTTCGCGGTGCGATCCTCGGCCACTGCGGAAGATCTGCCGGACGCCAGTTTTGCCGGTCAGCAGGAAACATTCCTGAATGTCGTCGGCCTCGACGAGGTGATGAGCAAGATGAAGGAGGTGTTCGCCAGCCTCTACAACGATCGCGCCATCAGCTACCGTGTTCACAAGGGCTTCACCCATGCCGAGGTCGCGTTGTCGGCCGGTGTGCAGCGCATGGTGCGATCCGACCTCGCAGCCGCCGGTGTGATGTTCACGATCGACACCGAAAGCGGATTCCCCGATGTTGTGTTCATCACGTCGAGCTACGGACTCGGCGAGACCGTGGTCCAAGGTGCGGTGAATCCTGACGAGTTCTACGTCCACAAGCCGGCACTGCGAGCCGGCAAGCTGGCGATCATCCGTCGCAACCTCGGCTCCAAGCTGATCAAGATGACCTTCGCGACGACGCAGGAGAAGGCGCAGCACGGCCGCCTCGTGAGAACCGTCGACAATGCGCCGGAGCAGCGCAACCGGTTTTCGCTGTCCGACGAAGACGTCGCCGAATTGGCACGTTATGCGCTGACCATCGAGGAGCACTACGCCCGGCCGATGGACATCGAATGGGGCAAGGACGGTGTCGACGGCAAGCTCTACATCCTGCAGGCACGGCCCGAAACCGTGAAGAGCCAGCAGGCCGACAAGGTCGAGCAGCGTTACAAGCTGAAGTCCAGCGGCACAGTGCTCGCCGAGGGCCGCGCGATCGGCCAGAAGATCGGTACCGGTCCGGTGCGCATCGTGCACAGCACTGCCGACATGGACCAGGTGCAGCCCGGTGATGTGCTGGTCACCGACATGACCGATCCGAACTGGGAGCCGGTGATGAAACGCGCCAGTGCGATCGTCACCAACCGCGGCGGCCGAACCTGCCACGCGGCGATCATCGCCCGCGAGCTCGGCGTGCCTGCGGTGGTGGGGTGTGGCGATGCGACCGAGACGCTGAAGGATGGCGCGCTGGTCACCGTGGTGTGCTCCGAGG
>JANNNE010000317.1:0-2617 GCA_031398385.1 Ideonella sp. | reverse complement strand
CCCGCGCGAGATCGACGAAACCGCCTACATCGACGGCTACAGCTTTCCGCGCTTCTTCCTGACGATTTTCCTGCCACTGATCAAGGCCGGCGTCGGCGTCGCCGCGTTTTTCTGCTTCATGTTCAGCTGGGTCGAACTGCTGATGGCGCGCACCTTGACCAGCGTCAACGCCAAGCCGATCGTCGCGACGATGACGCGCACCGTGAGTGCGTCTGGAATGGACTGGGCCACGTTGGCGGCGGCGGGTGTGTTGACGATCGTTCCGGGCGCCATCGTGATCTGGTTCGTCAGGCACTACATTGCCAAAGGCTTTGCGATGGGCAGAGTATGAAAAAACAAGGCCTCGCATCGATGAGTCGCGGGCACCAATCGCGCCGGAAGGCGTTCCTACAAAAACAACCAGGCGGCGGCAGCGCGCCGACCGATCAAGGAGCGCCCGCGGATACGGCTTCGTCGGTCCGCCAGGCTGCGCCTCTTGAGGGCAGATACGAAGCGGCTGGAGGATCGGCCCATGTTTAACTGGATGGCCTGGACACTACCGGTCGCGGTCTTTTTCTGCAGCATCGTACTGATGCTGATCGGCATGACGGTATGGGAATTGAAGTCGCCGACCCGCCTGCGCAAAGGCTGGTTGCCGATCGCGACCACGCGCGGCGATCGGCTGTTCATCGGGCTGCTGCTGGCGGCGTATGTGAATCTGGCATTCGTCGGACTGAGCAAACAGATGGTCGACTGGTTCGAGCTGGCGAATGAACCGTCGATCTGGATCAGTTTTGTTGCATCGATGTTGCTGCTGTTGTTTGTCTTGCGAAAAGGCTGACGCTTCGCGTTGTCCGGCTCAGCGTTCCCCGGGAGCCCGGTCGACATCATCTCAATCACGGGGACGAAACCAGAACCCTAGGAGACCGAGAATGAAACTTCGTACCACCGCGCTGGCCGCCGCCGCTGCATTGGCCTTGATGGCTTGCGGCAAGAAGGACGAGCCCGCTCCGGCGCCGGCTCCTGCTGCGGCACCGGCCACACCGTCAGCGTCGGTTGCTGCGGCGCCGGCGGCTGCCGATCCGGCTGCCAAATGGATTGCCGACGAGTTCACGCCCAGCACGCTGAGCAAGGACGAACAGGCCACCGAGATGAAATGGTTTGTCGAGGCCGCGGCCAAGCTGAAGGCCAAGGGCGTCAACGAGATCTCGGTCGTCTCGGAAACCATCACGACACATGAATACGAGAGCAAGACCCTCGCCAAGGCTTTCACCGAAATCACCGGCATCACCGTCAAGCACGATCTGATCCAGGAAGGCGACGTGGTCGAGAAACTGCAGACCTCGATGCAGTCGGGCCAGAGCATCTACGACGGCTGGATCAGCGACTCCGACCTGATCGGCACCCACTACCGCTACGGCAAGATCCTGAACCTCACCGACTACATGACCGGTGCGGGCAAGGATTACACCAACCCGGGCCTCGACCTCGCCGACTTCATCGGTACCAAGTTCACCACCGCGCCGGACGGTAAGCTCTACCAGCTGCCCGACCAGCAGTTCGCCAACCTGTACTGGTTCCGCGCCGACCTGTTCGCCAAGGACGACCTGAAAACCAAGTTCAAGGCCAAATACGGCTACGACCTGGGTGTGCCGCTGAATTGGAGCGCCTACGAAGACATCGCCGCCTTCTTCACCAACGACGTGAAGGAAATCGACGGCAAGCCGATCTACGGCCACATGGACTACGGCAAGAAGGACCCGTCGCTCGGCTGGCGCTTCACCGATGCGTGGCTCAGCATGGCAGGCACCGCCGATGTCGGCATCCCGAACGGCATGCCGGTCGACGAGTGGGGCATCCGGGTGGGCGACGACAAATGCACCCCGGTGGGCGCGTCGGTGTCCCGCGGCGGCGCCACCAACTCGCCGGCGGCCGTCTACGCACTGACCAAATATGTCGACTGGATGAAGAAATATGCACCGAAGGAAGCCACCGGCATGACCTTCGGCGAAGCCGGCCCGGTGCCTGCGCAAGGCCAGATCGCGCAGCAGATCTTCTGGTACACCGCCTTCACCGCGGACATGGTCAAGCCGGGCCTGCCGGTGGTCAACGCCGACGGTACGCCCAAGTGGCGGATGGCGCCCGGCCCCAACGGCCCGTACTGGAAACAGGGCATGCAGAACGGCTACCAGGACGTCGGCGCGTGGACCTTCTTCAAGGACCACAACCCGGACAAGGTTGCCGCCGCCTGGTTGTACGCGCAGTTCATCACCAGCAAGACGGTGTCGCTGAAGAAGACCATCGTCGGCCTGACCCCGATCCGCGAAAGCGACATCAAGAGCCAGGCGATGACCGACATGGCGCCCAAGCTCGGCGGCCTGGTCGAGTTCTACCGCAGCCCGGCGCGGGTGGCCTGGACGCCGACCGGCACCAACGTGCCCGACTATCCGAAGCTGGCCCAGCTGTGGTGGAAAAACGTGGCGCAGGCTGTCACCGGCGAAATGACGCCGCAGAAGGCGATGGACTCGCTGGCCGGGGAGATGGACGATGTGATGGCCCGGCTGGAGCGCGCCGGCATGGCCAACTGCCCGCCGAAGCTGAACGAGAAAGCCTCGCCGAGCAAGTACCTGTCCGACAA
>JANNNE010000334.1:0-2563 GCA_031398385.1 Ideonella sp. | reverse complement strand
CTTCGGCCAGACGCCGACGATCGCCGATGTTTATCTGGTGCCGCAGGTCGAGAGCGCGCGCCGTTTCAAGGTCGATCTGTCGCGCTGGCCGCTGATTTCGAATGTCGATGCAGCCTGCGCCAGGCTGGACGCCTTCCAGCGCGCCGCACCCGGGAACCAGCCTGACGCGTCCTGAAGAGCGAAATCGGGGCGATTTCGAATCCGTTCGGCGCTGCCTTTGCGTAAGCATCTTTACGCCCCATTCAAAAACACATCGCAAGGAGATCCGGCCCGATGGAGAGCAGCGATCACCGCTGGAAATTCATCCGCTCCGGCGGCATCGACCAAGTCGTCATCCGCAATGGCGCGGACATCGTCAATCTGGAATACCTGGACCAGAAGCTGTGGGTTGCGCTGGCCTGCCCGACGCGGGGTCTGGAATTCGACTCACGCACGCTCGACCTGATCGACGACAACAAGGACGGCCGCATCCGCCCGCCCGAACTGGTGGCCGTCAGCCGCTGGGTGCGCGATTACTTCGCCGACCCCGATTTGCTGATGAAGGGCGGCGACCGCATCCCGATCTCGGCGATCCGCACCGACACCGACGAAGGCGGCGCGCTGGCCCGTGAGGCGCACACCTTGCTGGAAGTGATCGGCAAGGCCGGGTCCGACACGATTGCACTGGCCGACCTGACCGAGCGCCAGGACCTGCTCTCCAGGCGCGGCTTAAACGGTGACGGCGTGGTGCCGGAAACCGCCGCCGACGATCCCCGGACTGCGGCATTGATCCAGCAGATCATCGACAGCGTCGGCGGCGTGGCCGATCGCAACGGCAGGATCGGGGTCGACGCCGCACATGCCGAAACCTTTTTTGCGCAGGCGCGGGCGCTGCACGAATGGCGCGGCAAGGCGCTTGCCGAACCCTTGCTGAGGCCGCTGGACGATGCGTCGCGCGTCGCGGCAGAAGCCTTGCTGGCAGTTCGTGACAAGGTCGACGACTATTTCGTGCGTTGTCGGATCGCCGCGTTCGATCCGAATGCGGCTGCACCGCTAAACCCGTCGGTCGACGATTACCGCGCGCTGCATGAAACGGTGCTCGACCGTCGCACCGCCGGCATCGAGCAGATGCCGCTGGCGACTGCCGTTCCCGGCCGCGCACTGCCGCTACGCGAGCGACTGAATCCGGCCTGGGCCGAACGCATCGAGGCACTGCGCACCCAGGCTGCCGAGCCGCTGCTCGGGCGGCCGCTCGACGAGTTGTTGGAGGACGACTGGAATGTGCTGAAAACCAGATTGGCACCCTGCAGCGCCTGGCTCGCCGAGCGGCCGGCCACCACGCTCGACCCCTTGTCGGCCGACGCGCTGGATGCGCTGATCGACGACGATGCCCAGGCCCGCCTCAAGCAACTGATCGAGCGCGATGCCGAGGCCGGTCCCGCCAACCCGCGCATCCTGGCGTTGGAAAAAATGCTGCGCTACCAGCGCGACCTGGTCCACCTGTTGAACAATTTCGTCTCGTTCTCCGAGTTCTACAGCCGCCAAGGCGCGATCTTCGAGGCCGGTGTGTTGTACCTGGATGCGCGCAGCTGCCAGCTGGTGGTCGAGGTCGACGATGTCGGCCAACACGCCAAGCTGGCCGGTCTCGCGAAAACCTACCTCGCCTACTGCGAGTGCAGGCGCGACACGAAGAAAAAGACGGTGGTGGCAGCCTTCACCGCTGGCGATGTCGATTTCCTGTTTCCCGGCCGCAACGGCATCTTCTACGACCGCCGTGGCGACGACTGGGATGCCACCATCACCAAGGTGATCGAAAACCCGCTCAGCATTCGCCAGGCGTTCTTTTCGCCGTACAAGAAATTCGTCCGCATGATCGAGGAGCAGGTCGCGAAGCGCGCGGCGGCGAGCGATCAGAAATCGCAGGGATCGCTCGGCAGCTTGGCCAGCCGTGCCGCAACGGTCGACAAGACGCCCGCCCAGCCGGCCGCGGACCTGGCCAAGGACGGCCAGCGACGCATCGATGTCGGTACGGTGGCAGCATTGGGCGTCGCGCTCGGCAGCATCAGTGCGGTGCTGGTAGGCGTCTTCACGAAGTTCGTCGATCTGGGCTGGTGGATTCCGGTCGGCCTGTTCGGCATCGTGCTCGCGATCTCGGGCCCCAGCATGCTGATTGCGTGGCTGAAGCTGCGCCAGCGCAGCCTCGGCCCGATCCTGGATGCCAGTGGCTGGGCCATCAACGGCCGCATGCGCATCAACGTGCCGCTGGGGGCCTCGCTGACCCGCACCGCCAAGCTGCCGAAGGGTGCCGAGCGGCGCCTCGACGACCCCCATGCGCCGGATCACACCACGCGCACGCTCTGGTTGCTGGCGATGCTGCTGCTCGCAATCGGATTGATGGCTTGGCGTCAAGGCTGGTTCGCGGGCGTCGGGGTCTGATCGGCGCGGGCCTGTTCGGCTTCGAACTGGCCTGGCCGTCCCGCCCGGCTCCGGCTCGAGCTGCCCCGCGGCGCACTACCCCGCGCCGCAAAAGCTGCGTCTCTGCCAGCGCCGTCTCGTGTCGCCCCGCGCCGCAGCTCGGTCGCTG
>JANNNE010000236.1:0-7598 GCA_031398385.1 Ideonella sp. | reverse complement strand
ACCCATGCGATCAACCCGTCGCTCTACGCGAAGATGCCTTACGACGCGGTCAAGGACTTCGCGCCGATCACGCTGATCGCCAACGTCCCGAACGTGCTGGTGCTCAATGAACGGTTCGCGACCGACAACAGAATCGCGACGCTGGCGGACCTGGTCGCCTACATGAAGCGCAATCCGGGCAAGCTGGTATACGGATCGGGCGGCAACGGCAGCGCCGGCCACCTGGCGGGCGAATTGTTCAAGGAGCGCACCGGCACGTTCGCCGTCCACATCCCCTACAAGGGCGCGAGCCCGGCCCAGCTGGCGTTGCTCAGCGGCGAGACCCAGTTCATGTTCGACAACCTCGCTTCGGCCGCCGCGCGTATCCGCGAAGGCAAGGTGAAAGCGCTGGCGGTCACGACGCGCGACAAGGCGCCGGCCTTCCCGGACATGCCGACCGTTGCCGGGTCGACCATCACCGAGCTGAAGGATTTCGAGATCAGCACCTGGTTCGGGCTGTTTGCGCCGGCCGGCACGCCGAAGGCCATCCTCGACCGGCTGCACCAGGATTTCGTCGCTGCGATCAAGTCGCCGGGTTTCGCCAAGACGATGGATCAGCTCGCCGCATCGGCGGCGCCGAACACGCCGGCCGAGTTCGCGCAGATCATCGCGCGTGATGCGGTGAAATACGAAGCGGTGATCAAGCGGGCGAATGTGAAGGTGGACTGATCGGCGCCGGCCGTTTCCGGCCGATCTGATCGGCCATGGGAATCGCGGTTGCGCTGCGTCACGCCGACGCGCGGCGTCGGTCGGCGGCGCCGACTGCGGGAAATTGCCCGGAACGACGTCGCCGTTGCGGCCTAAAGTCGGTTGCTTGTTTCCACAGCAAGTCGAGGAGCTCTTGATGACGATACGAACCGCTTTCCCCATCCGCCGCGCCCTGCTGATCGCCGCCGCGGCCGCTGCATTCGGCACGCCCGTTGCCGCACAGGAGGGCACGATCAAGATCATCGTCGGCTACCCGGCCGGCGCGACCTCGGATGCACTGGCGCGCATCGTCGGCGAAGCGATGGCGCAGCGGCTGAAGCAGACCGTGATCGTCGAGAACAAATCCGGCGCCGGCGGACGCATCGGCAACGAGGCCGTGAAGGCAGCAGCGCCCGACGGCACGACGCTGCTGATGACACCGGTGGCAACGATGTCGATTTTTCCACACTCGTTTGCCGGCGAACTGCGCTACGACCCATTCAAGGATTTCACGCCGGTTGCACACCTGAGCAATTTCCAGCTCGGCCTCGGCGTTGCGACCAAGGTTCCGGCGAAGACACTTGCCGAGTACGTGGCCTGGGTCAAGGCGGATACCCAGCAGAACGGTTTCTACGGTTCGGCTGCGGCCGGCAGCCTGCCGCACTTCTTCGGCGTGATGTTCGCCAAATCGGCCGGTCTGACGCTGACCCACGTTCCCTACCGCGGCACCGCGGCGGCGATGCAGGCGCTGGCCGGTGGCGAAATCGCCGCCCTGTCGACGGTTGCGGCCGATGTCCAGTCGCTGGTGCAGGCCGACCGAGCGCGCCTGCTCGCGGTCGCCGGTGAAAAACGCAGCGCCGCTTTCCCGAACGTGCCGACCTTCCGCGAGCAGGGCTACGACCTCGTCGCCAGCCCCTGGTATGCGCTGTTCGCGCCGGCCGGCACGCCGCCGGCCACGGTGCAGCGGCTGGCGAAGGCGGCGATGGAATCGGTCAACGATCCGGTCGTCAACCAGCGGCTGGTCGAACTCGGCCTGGAGCCGACCGGTTATGCGCCCGACAAGCTGGCGGCAATCATGAAGGCCGACTACGAGCGCTGGGGTCCGGTGATCAAGGCCTCGGGCTTCAAGCCCGGGCAATGAGCGACTGGTAACGGAGAACACGCCATGCTCATCGAACGGATCTGGACCGGCAATGCCTATCGCAATTTCAACTACCTGATCGCCTGCCCGGAAACCGGCGAAGCGCTGGCGATTGATCCGCTGGACCACGGCAAATGCCTGTCCGCCGCTAAGGTAAAAGGTTGGCATATCACACAGGTGCTCAATACACATGAGCACCACGATCACACCGGCGGCAACGCGGCCGTGATCGCGGCCACCGGCGCCAAGTTGCTGGCGCACGAAAAGGCCGCATCGAAGATCGCCGGCATGGATCGGGGGCTAAAGGCGGGCGACGTGGTCAAAGTCGGCAAGACGGTCGAACTCGAGTGCCTGGACACGCCCGGCCACACGATGTGCCACATCTGCCTGTGCGCGCATGGCGACCAGCCGGCGCTGTTTTCGGGCGATACGCTGTTCAACGCCGGCGCGGGCAACTGCCATAACGGCGGCGATCCGGTCGCGCTGTACACCAGCTTCGTCGATCAGCTGGCGCGCCTGCCGGGCGATACACGCATCTACCCCGGCCACGACTACATCGAGAACAACCTGAAGTTCACGCTCGACCGCGAGCCGGACAATCAACGCGCGAAGGCGATGTTGCCCGAGGTCAGCGGACACGACCCGGCCACATCGGTGGTCACCACCTTGCAGCAGGAAAAGGAGATCAACAGTTTTCTGCGCCTGAACAGCTCGAGCCTGATCAGCCGCCTGCGCGAGACATTTCCCGACCTCCCCGAACATCCCGACGCGAAGACCGTATTCGTCAAACTGCGCGAGTTGCGCAACAGCTGGTAGCGATCAGGGCGCGTCGGACGCCGGGGACGGCGGGGACTCGATCGCCTCGCCCATCCGGATCCTGAACAGTCGCTCGTCGGCAGCCCGCAGGCGGCGGCACACTTCACGGCCGATATTCATCTGGATCAACGCGAATTGCTCGACATCGCGTTCAAACAAGGCGGCCAGCGATCCCGGAGTCAGTTCGACCGCGCTGCTGTCCACCTCGGCAATCACCGACGCGCTGCGCGGAAACAGGTCCATCAGGGCCATTTCGCCGAAGCAATCGCCGGGATCGAGGTGGTGCAGCAGCACCGCACTGCCCTGCCAGCCCTTGACAACCGAGGCCCGACCGCTTTCGAGCACGAACATCCGGTCGCCCGGGTCGCCTTCGCGGAAAAATGTCTGGCCGGCCGTCAGGTGTCGGTGTTGTGCGTGGTCGAGCAGGAACGCGAGCACATCGTCGCGGATGGCGCCGAATATCGGCATCCGCTGCAGCAACTCGATCTGCCTGGACTGCATGACCGCCTGCGTGAAAGTTTGGCTCCGGGAACGCGAGAGAAGTGTACGTCCCGGAGTCGGGACTGCAAACCGGGTGGCCCAAGGCAGCAGGTTCCTTGCGTCCGATGTGGAGCTTCCCTTTGACGACGAACGGAGCGCATCGAGTCGCATCTCGGGTTTCAGTACCGTTTCGGAATGTAATGCTTCGGTAAACACGCCATCTCCCTACCCCACGCGTGCAAGTTGCGGTGCAGACTGTGTGCTTCATGCATTCAAGGAGACAGCCATGAAGTCCATTTCAGCGGGTGCAGCCGCATTGGCCTTGTCGATCTGCTTCGGCGGCCCGGCGATGGCGCAGGGACCTTTTCACAACGACCGCGATCATGACCGTGGTGCACAGTCGAGGGCCGACCGGCAGGCCGAACGGCATTCGCGACGCGACGATCGGCGTGATCACCGAGCCGACCGGCGCGATGATCGGCGGGATGATCGCTACGATCGGCGACAGGATCGCCGCGAAGACCGTTTCGATCGACGAAGCGAGCCCCGCCACGATGCACACGTCCGGCCGTTCTACGCGCCCGCGCCCAACTACCACCACCAAGCGCCACGTGTCGTGTACGGCAACCACCACTGGCGCGGCGCAGGGCCGCACCACGACATCTATCGCGGCGGCCGCCTGCCGCACCACTATCGCAGCAACCACTATGTCGTCGACAACTGGCACGCGCATCGGCTGAGCGCACCGCCGCGTGGCTACCACTGGGTGCAGACCGGGCCGGACTTCGTGCTCGCGGCCATTGCCACCGGGATCATCCTGCAGGTTTTCCTGGGCGGATGAGCGGGTGAGGCGGGCGGTCCTGTCACCGCCCCCACCCGAGCCGGAACCAGCCGCGGCGCTGGTGCGGCACACCATTGACGATGTGCCAAGAACACTGCGCGCGCGGTGATCGACGGCTCCACAGATATGAGGATGTCACCGGGCGCGTCCGCTCCTATGGTCCGCACACCGCGATTTGCGGACCACCACAAGAGGAGCGCACTCATGTCACCCCACACCCCCACCCGCACCCGTGCCACCCTGCTGGGACTGTTTGCCGCCAGCCTGACCGCCTGCGGTGGTGGAGGCGGCGACAACACACCCGCTCCGACGCCGCCGGTCGCCGCGGTACCGGCGCCACCAGCCGCCTCGGCACCCGCGCCGGCTCCATCACCCGCCCCGGCACCGGCTCCGGCGCCGTTGGCGGCGATCAGTGGCACGGTTGCGGATGGCCCCTTGGCTGGCGCAGTGGTCTGCTACGACCTCAACGACAACAGCAACTGCGACGCCGGTGAGCCGACATCCGGACCGACCGATGCCAACGGCCGCTACCGCATCGAGATCGATCCGTCGTTCGCGGGCAAGCACCGCGTCGTCGCAATCGTGCCGGCGGGCGCGATCGACAAGGACACCGGCGTTGCCGTCGGTACGGCGTTTACGCTGGTCGCACCGGCGACAGCCGTCGCCGGTTCGCAGACCATCTTCGTCAGCCCGCTGACGTCGCTGGTGCAGACGCAGATCGACACCACCGGACAGACCACTGAACAGGCCAGCAGCCTGATTCGGACGCAAGCCGGTTTGGCGGTTTCACCGTTGGCCGATTTCACGGCCGGCGCGGATGCCGCACAGCAGAAGGCGGCAACCGTTGCCCGGCTGGCGCTGCTGACGATGAACCAGCAGACCAATGCCTTGAGCGGCGTGCTCGGTCAGACCGATCTGTCGGGTACGACAGTGACCGAGCAGCAGTTGCAGCAGGTCGTCATGCGGGCGCTGCTGGGAGCGTTGCCGGCCCTGGCCGCATCGGCGTCCGATGCGGCCGTGCGTGAGGCCGCGACGCCTGCCAACCGCGAGGCGGCGCTGGCGAAGGCTGCGCAGACCCTGGTCACCTCGCAACTCGGCCTGACGGCCGAAACGGCCCGTCTGGCTGCCGGCATTGCCAAGTTGCCGCTCGACACCACCAACGAGACCCCGAAGGCGACCGCCGCATTGGCCGCGTTCTCCTACAGGAACGCCGAAGACTGGTACTACCGCGCGTTGCTGGCAACCACTGCCGACAATACGCCGGACGCCAACGGTCGCTTGCACTACTACGACCAGCGCGTCCAGCGGCTGGCGGGTCAGACCACCACCTGGGCCTATGCCAGCACCCCGGCGCGCGCGGGCGATCTGCACTGGAGCGGTACCGCCTGGGTGGCCTGCGCCTTCGGCACTCGCAGCGAACAGACGCCGATCGACTCGTCCGGCCGGGGTGCGTATGCCTACTGCGGATCAGGCGAATCCGGCTTCAGGAGCCGCAGCACCGTCGACATCGCCGGGCGCAGCCTGCGCGACGTGATCGGCACCATTCGTCAGGCACCGGGTGGCTTCAGCGGTGTCAACTATGCCGACTGGGGACCGACCGATCTGAACCTGCTGGGCAACGCGACGATGCCGGCCGGCGCGACGCTGTCCTACCAGACCAATACGTTGCTGGCTTCTTCAGCCACCTACGACCCGACTGCCGGCAGCGTCAATGTATTTTCCGAAGCCGTCAGTGCCGGCGGCGATGCGCGAACCGATGCCAGTCTGGCGTGCAACCTCACGGCCAACTCGGCACCGGCGGCCAGTCTGGAGGAACTGATCGCGCGCAGTCCGGGTCGCCCGTGCATCTTCAACCCGAGCGCCGCAAGCGGCCCGAAAAACGAGTGGTGGAGCAACAGCACCGCCAGTCTCGGCACGATTGACAACGCGGCCACGCCGCCCGAAGGAACCGGCAGCGAGTACACCCGCACAGCGACCTTGCGCGTCGCTTTCGTTGCGGGCTCGGCTGCGGTCAACTTCTACGCTTGCCTGCAACGCGCCAGCTCGGGTTCGTCGCGCAACTGCAACCTGATCGGCACGGGCACGTACCGGATCGAGACCGTCGGCGATGCGCGCACGATCGAGTTCGAGAACTTTCCCGAGCTGACGCAGCGCCTGACCTACCGTCGGGTCTTCGTCGAACGGGGTGGCAAGGTGTACTTCGGCTTCCGCACCCCGGTCGGTCGGGTCACGTCGAGCGTCCGGCTCAACCTGCCCGCCACCAACGCCTTGTTCACTCAGCTCGGCCTGCCGGAACTGAATCCGGTCGATTGAGCCGCCTGCCGGCAAGTGCTCGCCGACCAATCAGTCGGCGAGCCAGCGCAGCATCCGCTCGGTCACATCCGGTCGGCGCAACAAGGTGATATGACCGGTGCGGTAGCTGATCCAGGTCGACCCGCTGGCAAACCGGAGGCGGTGCCTGGCTTCCCGATGCCGACCGAGTGCGCTGTTCAGCGGCACCAGGCCGTCTCCGGTCAGGCGATCGGCCAACGGGCTGCGGCGGGCGGCGGTGGTCGCCGCGATGGCGTGAAAGCGGATGCCGGGCGGCAACGGCAGCGGCACCCGGGTATCGCCACCCCGACCGACCTGCGCGTCCGGTTGCTGCCAGTCTCGATCGAGCAGGTTGCCGTGGCGAAGGTCGGTGATGCCGGCGCTGCGCAATCCAGCCAGCCGGGTGAACGGTGCCGTCCAGCGCGAACTGGCCAGCAGCAGATCGATTCCGTGGCCGGCCCGCTCCAGCGGTGCACCATGATGCGGCGTACCGAGGAAGACGACATGTTTCACCCGCGCCGGCCACGCCAGCGCACGCTCGGTGGCCTGCTGGATCGCGCTGCGTATCACCAGCCCGCCCATGCTGTGGCCCAGCACGCTGACTTCGTCGACCGGCACCGGCCAGTTCTGCAGCAACTGCTCGAGTCGATCGGCCAGTTCGCTGCCGTTGTGCGAGATGTGCCGCCCGGTGTTGTAGCGCAGGTGGATTACGCAGTATCCGAGCGGGTCGGCGACGGCATGGCCATGGTCGTGTGCGCCGGCAGCCGCGGCGCCGCGCCACTGCCGATCGTTCATGCACAGGCCGTGAATCATCACCAGGATCTTGCTGCGAACCCGCTCGGCGGGCACAACCGGCTGCCGAAGATCCAGGTCAACACCATCGATCCTCAGACTCATCGGTAACGCGAACGGGCTCTGATCCGCGGCGAGCCGATCACCCATCACGCCGTTGAGAACCGATATCAGCGCCGATCGCTGCGCCGACTCGGTCGGATTGCCGGCCGGTTCAGCCAGGCGCTCCAGGCTCGCCAGCACCCGCTCGAGGCTCCAGCCGGCGCCGCGCGTGATGCCGACGACCCCGCGATAGACCAGTCCGGTCAAACCACCAGTGCGCTGCGGTTCGCGCCCCGCAACACCCAGGGTGCTCCACACTGATTGATGAACGCCTTCGGTGATCCGCGTCACGCCCTCGGTGGCCTGGATCACCAGCCGGGCCAGACCACGCAGGTCGCTGCGCTGAAAGTGGATATTTTCTGGGGCGCTTTCGCGCTTCGGAGGTGAGAT
>JANNNE010000211.1:0-117127 GCA_031398385.1 Ideonella sp. | reverse complement strand
GCCGAGGAAGCGCGCCAGATCATGGCGCAACTGGGCGTGCGCAGCTTCGACGAGATGATCGGCAAGGTCGATCTGCTCGACACCCGCAAGGGCATCTCGCACTGGAAAGCCAAGGGGCTGGACTTCGCCCGCATCTTTTATCAGCCGCCGGCTGCCGCCGACATGCCGCGCCGTCAGGTCGACGAGCAGGATCACGGTCTGGCCCGTGCACTGGACGTGAAGCTGATCGAGAAGGCCATGCCGGCACTCGAGCGCGGCGAGCGTGTCCAGTTCATCGAAGAGGCGCGCAACGTCAATCGCACGGTCGGTGCAATGCTGTCGGGTGAACTGGTGCGCCGCCACCCGGAGGGCCTGCCCGATCACACCATCTTCATCCAGATGGAAGGGGTCGGCGGTCAAAGCTTCGGCGCCTTCCTGGCCAAGGGCATCACGCTGTACCTGATCGGTGACGCCAACGACTACACCGGCAAGGGCATGAGCGGCGGTCGCATCGCGATCCGGCCCAGCATCGAGTTCCGCGGCGATGCCACACGCAACATCATCGTCGGCAACACCGTGTTGTATGGCGCCACCAGCGGCGAGGCGTTTTTCCGTGGTGTGGCCGGCGAGCGCTTCGCGGTCCGGCTGTCGGGCGCGACCGCGGTTGTCGAGGGCACCGGCGACCACGGCTGCGAATACATGACCGGCGGCACCGTCGTCGTGCTCGGCCAGACCGGTCGCAACTTCGCGGCCGGCATGAGTGGCGGTGTCGCCTATGTCTACGACGAAGACGGCAAGTTCGCCGAACGCTGCAACACCTCGATGGTGACGCTGGAGAAGGTGTTGACGGTGGCCGAACAGACTGACACCACCGACAAGGCCATCTGGCACCGTGGGATGGCAGATGAAACCCTGCTGAAGTCGATGATCGAAGATCATCACAAATGGACCGGCAGCCTGCGTGCGCGCGACATCCTCGACAACTGGTCGCAGGCCAGAGCGCGGTTCGTGAAGGTGTTTCCAACCGAATACAAGCGGGCCTTGGGCGAGTTGAATGCCAGCCAGCAGGGCAGCGAGTCGATCACCAAGGCGAAGCAGGCTGACAAGCAGGCCGGCACGGTTGCCGCTCGTTAGTCGCGTCGCATCGTCCGATCAATCCAATCCTTCCAGTCGAGCAGCAGGCATCATGGGAAAAGTCACCGGGTTCATGGAGTACGAACGGCTGGAAGAGGGCTATCGCCCGGTTCCGGTGCGACTGAAGAACTACAAGGAATTCGTCATCGGTCTGAAGGAAGACGAGGCGAAAGTCCAGAGCGCGCGCTGCATGGATTGCGGAACCCCGTTCTGCAACAGCGGCTGCCCGGTCAACAACATCATTCCGGATTTCAACGATCTGGTGTATCGCGCCAACTGGAAAAGCGCGATCGACGTGCTGCATTCGACCAACAATTTCCCCGAGTTCACCGGGCGCATCTGCCCAGCACCGTGCGAAGCCGCGTGTACGCTGAATGTCAATGACGACCCGGTCGGCATCAAGAGCATCGTACACGCCATCATCGACCGCGCCTGGGCCGAAGGCTGGGTCGTGCCACGCCCGCCGTCGGTCAGTACCGGCAAGACGGTGGCGGTGGTCGGTTCCGGCCCGGCCGGCCTGGCTGCTGCCCAGCAACTGGCGCGTGCCGGCCATTCGGTCACCGTGTTCGAGAAGAACGATCGCATCGGCGGGCTGCTGCGTTACGGCATACCCGATTTCAAGATGGAGAAGAGCCACATCGATCGGCGGGTCGAGCAGATGGAGGCCGAAGGCGTCAAGTTCCGATGCGGCGTGCTGATCGGCAAGATGTCCGACGGCAGCAAGGTCACCAACCTGGCCAAGGAAATCATCCCTGCCGAGCAGCTGACGGCTGATTTCGATGCGGTGCTGCTGGCCGGGGGCTCGGAGCAGTCGCGGGACCTGCCGGTGCCGGGCCGCGACCTCGATGGTGTCCATTTCGCCATGGAGTTCCTGCCGCTGCAAAACCGGGTCAACGCCGGCGACAAGCTGAAAGGGCAGATTCGCGCCGACGGCAAACACGTGATCGTCATCGGCGGCGGCGATACCGGCAGCGACTGCGTGGGTACCAGCAATCGCCACGGTGCTGCCAGCGTGACCCAGTTCGAACTGTTGCCGATGCCGCCGGAGGTCGAAGACAAGCCGCTGGTCTGGCCCTACTGGCCGATCAAGCTGCGCACCAGCTCCAGTCACGAAGAGGGCTGTGAGCGCGAGTTCGCGATTGCAACCAAGGAGCTCGTCGCCGGTGAAGGCAAGGAGAAAAACCGCGTCAAGGCCTTGAAGGCGGTGCGGGTCGAGTGGCAGAACGGCAAGATGGTCGAGGTGGCCGGCAGCGAGCAGACCATGCCGGCCGATCTGGTCTTGCTCGCAATGGGCTTTGTCAACCCGGTCTCCAGCATCCTCGAGAGTTTCGGGGTCGACAAGGACGCGCGCGGCAACGCCCGGGCAGGCACCGAAGAAGTCGACGGCTACCGCACCAACGTGGCCAAGGTGTTTGCTGCCGGCGATATGCGCCGAGGCCAATCGCTGGTCGTCTGGGCCATCCGCGAGGGGCGTCAGGCGGCGCGCGCCATCGACCTGTCGCTGATGGGCAGCAGCGATCTGCCACGCTGACGCGCCCGGGCCTTTGCGCGCGCGCAGCGGGTGGGTTGCCGCGGCTTATCCGTATTTCCCCTATGATCGACTGTTTGCGGGCGACCTTCGCGCCCGCACGTTTCGATGACGATGGATTCTCCGCGCCCTGCCAGTTCTTCCAGTCAGCAGCCGTTGCCACCCTTGGTGGAACTGCGCGGCGTGACCTGCGGCTACGCCGACAAGGTCATTCTCCGCGATGTGGACCTGAAGCTGCAGCGCGGCCAGGTGACCGGCCTGATGGGTACCTCCGGAGGGGGCAAGACCACGATCCTGCGGCTGATCGGCGGGCAGTTGGCGCCCTGGAAGGGGCAGGTGCTGTTCGACGGTGTCGATCTGGCAAGCCTCGACCGGCAGGGCCTGTATGCGGTGCGGCGCCGGATGGGCATGTTGTTCCAGTTCGGCGCCTTGTTCACCGACCTGTCGGTTTTCGAGAACGTCGCCTTTCCGCTGCGTGAACATACCCGCCTCAAACCCGAGATGGTGCGAGACTTGGTGCTGATGAAGCTGAATGCCGTCGGTTTGCGGGGTGCCCGCGATCTGATGCCCAGCCAGGTGTCGGGTGGCATGGCGCGCCGGGTGGCCCTGGCGCGCGCCATTTCGCTCGACCCCGATCTGATCATGTATGACGAACCGTTTGCCGGTCTCGATCCGATTTCGCTCGGCATGGCCGCGCGGCTGATTCGCGAGCTCAACGACGTGCTGGGCGTCACCAGCATCGTGGTGTCCCACGATGTCGACGAAACCTTTGCGATCGCCGATCACGTGGTGTTCATCGCCAATGGCGGATTGGTGGCGCAGGGCACGCCAGATCAGATGCGCAACAGCGACGATCCGCTGGTGCACCAGTTCTTCCATGCCGAACCCGAAGGGCCGGTGCATTTTCACTATCCGGCTGCCGATACGGCCCAGGATTACGGCGTGCAGGGAGCGGCTCGCTGATGCTGGCCTGGCTCAATCCTGCGAACCTCGGGTTCGCGATTCGCGGCAAGCTGGCCGACTGGGGATCGGCAGTGCGCCTGTTCGGCCGCCTGTTGGTGCTCAGCCCGGCCACGCTTGGCCGCCTGCGCCTGGTCGTCGACCAGTTGTTCTTTGTCGGCAATCGATCGTTGTCGATCATCGCCGTGTCCGGGCTGTTCGTTGGTTTTGTTCTGGCGCTGCAGGGCTATTACACGCTGCAGCGTTACGGCTCGGCTGAAGCGGTCGGGCTGCTGGTGGCGTTGAGCCTGACGCGCGAGCTCGGTCCGGTGGTCACGGCCTTGCTGTTTGCGGGCCGTGCCGGCACCTCGCTGACCGCGGAGATCGGCCTGATGAAAGCCGGCGAACAATTGGCGGCAATGGAGATGATGGCGGTCGATCCGGTGTTGCGGGTGCTGGGCCCGCGCTTCTGGGCCGGCATCGTCGCGATGCCGGTGCTGGCGGCTGTGTTCAGCGCGGTCGGCATCATTGGTGGCTGGTTGGTGGCCGTGCCCCTGCTGGGCATCGATGCCGGGTCGTTCTGGTCGCAGATGCAGAGCGGTGTGGACGTTTGGGCCGATATCGGCAACGGTGTGATCAAGAGTGCGGTGTTTGGCGTGACCGTCACCTTTGTCGCCCTGCTGCAGGGTTTCGCCTGCAAACCGACTCCGGAAGGTGTCTCGCGCGCCACCACGCGCACCGTGGTGATGGCTTCGCTGGCGGTGCTGGCACTTGATTTCGTGCTCACTGCCATGATGTTTTCGATCTGAAGGAGGGGCGATGCAACAGTCGCGTCATGATGTGTGGGTCGGCCTGTTCGCGATGATCGGCGCGGCCGCGTTGTTGTTTCTGGCTTTGAAAGCCGGCAACCTGTTGAATCTGAGCTTTGCGGAAACCTATTCGGTGACCGCGCGCTTCGACAACATCGGCGGCCTGAAGGTCAACGCCGCGGTCAAGAGTGCGGGGGTCGTGGTCGGCCGGGTCGAATCGATCGGATTCGACGACAAGACCTTCCAGGCCAGCGTGAACCTGAATCTGCAGAAGCAGTTTGCCTTTCCGAAGGACACCGCGGCGAAGATCCTGACATCCGGTCTGCTCGGCGAGCAATATATCGGCCTGGAAGTCGGCGGCGATCCCAACAATCTCGCGCCGGGCGACCTGATCGTGCAAACCCAGTCTGCCGTGGTGCTGGAGAATCTGATCAGCCAGTTCCTGTTCAACAAGGCCGCCGATGCCGGGAGCACGGGTGCGGCGGCCAGTTCCAGCAATACAGAGGGAATCAAATGAATGAAGCGCCGATGATGCCGGGCGATTTGCCGCCCATGCGCGCGCTGCCTTCGGGGCGGCGCTTTGCGACCGCCTTGCTGCTGGTTGCGGCCTGTGCGATCGCAGGCTGCGCCACCACTGGCAAATCCGCCGGTCAGCGCCAGGATCCGTGGGAAAACTGGAACCGCAAGGTCTTCGATTTCAACGAAGGGCTCGACGAAAAGGTTTTGAAGCCGGTTGCAACCGTCTACAGCAACATCGTGCCGCGCAAGGTGCGAATCGGTGTCGACAACTTTTTCGGCAACGCCGCCGATGCATGGTCGGCCGTCAACAGCTTTCTGCAGTTGAAGATGGGCGATGGATTCCACGGCGTGATGCGGGTCGGAACCAACACCTTGTTCGGTGTTGGCGGCCTGCTCGATCCGGCAACCGAAATGGGGCTGGAGCGCAGTCCGCAGGATTTCGGCAAGACGCTGGCCCACTACGGTGTGGGCGCCGGTGCCTACATTGTCTGGCCGCTTTACGGGCCGTCGACGATTCGCGATTCGGTCGCCCTGCCACTCGACCGAAGCGCATCACCTGCGGTGGTGATCAGCGACGGCGGAGCGGTCACCGGCCTGTCGGTACTGCAGATCGTCAATACGCGTGCCAATTTTTTGTCGGCCGGTCGGGTGCTCGACGACATCGTGCTCGACAAATACACCTTCGTGCGCGACGCCTACCTGCAGCGTCGCGGGGTTCGCCTGATGGGCGAGGATGCGTATCCGGAAGACGATTTCGTCTACGAGCCCGCACAGAAAAAATGAGAACCGCGCCTGACCTGAGGATGTGCCAGATTGTGACGGCACTGAACCTTTGGCGAGGTTTTGGGCTCCAAGCCGGGCACGTATCGCGCAGCGCGAGCGCTGCCTGCCATTGCAATATCAAGGAAAACAGATGAATCTGAGAAGAATGTTCACTTTTGCATCGGCGCTGTTTCTGGCCGCTGCGGTTCATGCCGCCACCGATACACCCGATGCCTTGATCAAGCGGGTGTCGACCGATGTGCTGGAGGCCGTGAAGGCCGACAAGTCGATCCAGACCGGGGATGTCAACAAGGTGATGACCCTGGTCGATTCGAAGGTCATGCCGCATGTCGACTTCCGACGGATGACGGCTTCGGCGGTCGGTCGTTACTGGCGCGAGGCCAGTGCCGACCAGCAAAAGCGGCTCGAGGCTGAATTCAAGGTCCTGCTCGTTCGCACCTACTCCGGCGCGCTGTCCCAGGTCAAGGATCAGACGGTTGAACTGAAGCCGAGCCGCTACAAGCCCACCGATACCGACGTGACGGTGCGCACCGAAGTGGTGGGCGGTGGCGATCCGATCCAGCTCGATTACCGGCTCGGCAAGTCCGATGCCGGCTGGAAAATCTACGATGTCAACGTGTTGGGTGTCTGGTTGGTACAGAACTACCGCAACAGCTTCGCGCAGGAAATCGGCAACAACGGCGTCGATGGCCTGATCGCCAAGCTGGCCGAACGCAACAAGTCGGCGGCCGCGAAATCGTGATCCCGACCGGCACGCCTGCGGGCCTGCCGAAGCAGGAAGCTTGTGACCATTGACGCCCTGCCGGATCGGCTGACCCATCAGGAAGCACCCGACGTGGTGCGTCGGCTCGCCGCCTCGCTCGGCAGCGCCAGCGCCAACGCGGGAACGGCGCAACCATGGGCGCTGGACGCCTCCGCCTTGAAGCATTTCGATTCTTCGGCATTGGCGGTTCTGCTTGAGTGCCGGCGTCTGGCGGGTTCCCGAGGGCGCGCCCTGCAGATCACCGACGCGCCGGCCAAGCTGGCCCAGCTGGCGCGGCTCTACGGGCTCGATGACCTGCTTGTGATGGCGGGCGACGATGCCGACCGGAAAGCGCTGCCTCAGGATTGAGCGCTGTACAGGCAGCGACTCAGGTTCTGCTTGATTTCCTGCATCACCAGGCGCCGATCGTTCGGCAGCCGCAACGCGACCGCCGTGGTCAGGATATCGATCACCATCAGTTGCAGCTGCCGCGAGACCATCGGTGTGTAGCGCTCATGGTCTTCAGGATGATCGACGGCCAGCAGGATCTGCGGCTTCGCACTGGGCAGATCCAGTGTCTGGGCCAGCGGCGACGAACTGGCGGTGATCAATATTGTCGTCGCACCCTTGCTGCGTGCGATCTCCGCGACGTCGAGCAGACCGCGGCTGCGCCCCGAATTGCTGATGATCACCGCGCAGTCTCCGGGCTGCAGCATCGTCGCGCTCATCACCTGCACGTGGCCGTCGGTGATCGCCTGAACGCGTACACCCAGTCGAAAGAATTTGTGCTGCGCGTCCAGAGCCACGATGCCCGAGTTGCCGACCCCGTAGAAGTCGATGCGCCGGCTGGCGTGGGCGGCGTTCAGCAAGGCATCGACGGCACGCTCGCAGGCGTCGCTGGCAGCCTGTTCGCGGTACTTCAGCAGGGCGGCGATCGTGTTGTCGATCAATTTGACATGAATGTCGCGCGGCCGATCGTCTTCGTCGACCGACCGGTGAACGAACGGGACACCCTCGTTGACGCTGCCCGCCAGCTTGCGCTTGAAATCGGCGAGGCCGTCGTAGCCGATGCTGCGGCAAAAACGCACCACGGTCGGTTTGCTGACGCCGGCACGGGCGGCCAGCACCGTCACCGGTGATTCGACGAAAGCAGCCGGGTCGTTGAGCAGCAAGGCGGCAACCCGTTGCTCGGCGGGCGCCAGGGCCAGCCGCGAGGCCGCGATCCGGGCGAGCATCGTCACGTCTGATCCCCCACGCTGGCGAACATCATTGCTCTTCGGCCCAGGCAAAGCCGTCGCGGGCCACCAGCGCACTGGCCGCCGCCGGCCCCCAGGTGCCGGCCGCATAAGGCTTGGGCCCGCCGGATGCCTCGTTGTCGCGCTCCCAGACCAGCAGGATCGGCTCGACCCAGCGCCACGCCTGCTCTTGTTCATCGCTGCGCACGAACAGGTTCAAGCGCCCGGCGATAGCTTCGAGCAGCAAGCGTTCATAGGCGCCGACCCGGTTTTCGGCAAACGCCTTGTCGAAATCGAGGTCGAGCGAAACCGGCACCAGTGATTCGCCCGGGTTGTTGCCCTTGGCGGCCAGCAGGTGCAGCTCGAGGCCGTCTTCCGGTTGCAGCTTGATCACCAACTTGTTGGCCTGGACGGCGCCGCGAAAGATGTTGTGCGGCGTCGGGCGGAAATTGACGACGATCTGCGCGTCGCGCTCGGCCAGGCGCTTGCCGGTTCGCAGATAGAACGGAACGCCTGCCCAGCGCCAGTTCTGCACTTCGGTGCGCATCGCCACGAAGGTCTCGCAGGTGCTGCCGGCCGGAACCTTGTTTTCGTCCGAATAGGCCACCACCGGTTTTCCGTCGGCGTTGCCTTTGCGATATTGCCCGCGAATCACATCGCGCAGCACGGCTTCTTCGGTGAACGGTTTCAAGGAACGGAGTACCTTCAGTTTTTCATCGCGAACCGCATCGGCGTCGTTGCTCGATGGCGGCTCCATTGCGATCATCGTCAGCAACTGCAGCGCGTGGTTCTGGATCATGTCGCGCAGCGCGCCAGTGCGGTTGTAGAAGTCGCCGCGCGACCCCACACCGAGTGTCTCGGCCAGCGTGATCTGGATGTTGGCGATGCTTTCGCGGCGCCACAGCGGTTCGAACAAGGCGTTGCCGAAGCGCAGCGCCATCAGGTTCTGCACCGCCGGCTTGCCCAGGTAGTGATCGATGCGGAACGCCTGCGCTTCGCCGAAGACCGAATTGACGACTCGATTGATCTGCTGCGCACTGGCCAGATCATGGCCGAGCGGCTTTTCGAGCACGACGCGCACATTCGGCTTGTTCAGGCCCACCGCACCGAGCTGCTCGCAGATCTGCATAAACAGGTGCGGGCTGGTGGCCAGGTACAGCACCGCGGTATCGGCCTCGCGGGCTTCGATCCACCTCGCCAAGCCGGCATAGTCGTCGGGCTGCGACAAGTCCATGCGCTTGTAGTGAAGCAGTTCGGCAAACCGGTCGAACTCTTCGTCGGTCGGGCGCTTGGCATCCTCGACTTCGGCGAAACGCTCCTTCAGCCAGCGGCGGTAGTCGTCATCGGATTGTTCGTCGCGGGCGACCGCGAGGATTCGGCCACCTGCGGGCAGCTTGCCATGCCTGAACGCCTGGAACAATGCGGGCATCAGCTTGCGCCACGTCAGATCACCGGTACCGCCGAAAAAAACAAGATCGAAAGACATGACAGTCGTTGCCAAACCCGCAAGAATGGCGGAGTATGTAATTTAGTTACAGGCGATGATGCCCAACTCCGTCCATCCGGTCAACTCGATGTTCGACCGGTTGTTGCCAGTCCAGAGGTTGCCCGATGAATCAGCTTGAACAATTGAAACAGTTCACCACCGTCGTCGCCGATACTGGCGATTTCAGACAACTGGCGGCTTTTTCGCCGAGCGATGCGACAACCAATCCGTCGCTGATCCTGAAGGCCGTCCGCCAGCCTGACTATGCGCCCTTGCTGCACCGCTCGATTGCCGAGCTGGCCGATCAGCCGACCGAAGACATCGTCGACAACCTGCTGGTTCGATTCGGGCGCGAGATCCTGGCCTTGATTCCGGGCCGGGTCTCGACCGAGGTCGATGCGCGCCTGTCGTTCGATGCCGCGGCCACCGTGGCCCGCGCGCACCGGCTGATCGAGCTGTACGAGCAGGCCGGAATCGAGCGCGAGCGCGTGCTGATCAAGATCGCGTCGACCTGGGAAGGTATCCAGGCCGCTCGGGCACTCGAACACGAAGGCATCCACTGCAACCTGACCTTGCTGTTCTCGTTGCCCCAGGCGGTTGCCTGCGGCGATGCCGGGGTGACGCTGATCTCGCCGTTTGTCGGCCGCATCTACGACTGGTACAAGAAATCTGCTGGTCCGGCCTGGGATGAGGCCGCGCATTCCGGCAGCCAGGACCCGGGCGTTTTGTCGGTGACGCGTATCTTCGAGTACTACAAGAAGTTCGATATCGAGACCGAGGTGATGGGGGCGAGCTTTCGAAACATCGGGCAGATCCGCGCGCTGGCTGGTTGCGACCTGTTGACGATCGCACCGGACCTGCTGGCTCAGTTGCAGGCCAGCGAGGAGCCGCTGGCGCGTGCGCTCGACGTGACGCGCGCACGTGCCGCGGATATCCACGCGATGGTCAATAACGAAGCCGGCTTTCGTTACGCGCTGAACGCCGATGCCATGGCAAGCGAAAAACTGGGCGAAGGGATTCGAGCCTTTGCTGGCGACTCGGCCAGGCTCGACGAGATGATTGAGGCCGGCCGCAGCGGTGCCCTTGCGACTTCCGATGGAGCTTCGGCATGAATACGCCCCGCTGTGATCGCACCCCCGCCTGGGCCGCACTGGGCGGGCATTTCGAGGCCCATGGTCGCGATTTCGATCTGCGCGAGGCCTTCGAGCGGGATGCCGATCGATTTGCCCGCTTCGGCGTCGAGGCGCCAGAGGTCTTTGCCGATCTTTCGAAGAACCTGATCGACGTGGCGACGCTGAAGTTCTTGCTGGAACTGGCCGCGGAATGCCGGCTCGAGGAGCGCCGCGATGCCATGTTGAGCGGCCAGCCGATCAACGCGACCGAAGGCCGCGCGGTGCTGCACACGGCCTTGCGGGCGCCGGGCGGAACGGGCCGATTCAGCCGCGATGTCCAGCAGGTGCTGGATGCGATGCTGGCGTTTGTCGAGTCGATCCGCGATACCGCCAGCAGCGGAATCCGGCACGTGGTCAACATCGGTATCGGCGGCAGTGACCTCGGTCCGCAAATGGTGGTTCCCGCACTCGATGCGTTTGCGCACCCGGGCCTGCAGATGCATTTCGTGTCGAATGTCGACGGCCACGACATCACGCCGGTGCTGCGTCGATTGAAGCCGCAGGAAACCTTGTTCATCATTGCCAGCAAGACCTTCACGACCCAGGAGACGATGGCCAATGCGGCGATCGCCAGGGATTGGTTCCTGAGAGAAGGTGGTCAGGACATCGCCAGGCACTTTGTCGCGGCCACCACCAACGCCGCCGCCGCGGCGGACTTCGGCATCGACACGACGTTCGGATTCTGGGATTGGGTCGGTGGTCGCTATTCGCTGTGGGGCGCCATCGGCCTGCCGATCGCGCTGGCCATCGGCAGCGAGAATTTCCGCGATCTGCTGGCCGGCGCGCATCAGATGGACCGGCATTTCGAGGTCACGCCCCTGGAGCGAAACCTGCCAATCCTGCTGGGCCTGATCGATGTCTGGTACCGCAACTTCCACGGCTTCGGCAGCCGCTGTGTCGCCCCTTATCACCAGGGGTTGGCGAGGTTGCCGGCGTATCTGCAGCAGCTCGAGATGGAGAGCAACGGAAAAAGTGTCGACGTGTCCGGTGAGCGCCTGCCGTTCGCCACCAGCCCGGTGGTCTGGGGCGAGCCCGGAACCAACAGCCAACATGCGTTCTTCCAGATGCTGCATCAGGGAAGCGACGTGATCCCGGTCGAATTCATCCTGGTCAAACATCCGACCCACGGGCTGCAGCAGATGCACCAGTTGCTGCTCGCCAATGGATTGGCGCAGGCGCAGGCCCTGATGATCGGCAAGAGCGCCGACGAAGCGGCCACCGAGCATCCACCCACCGCGTCGAAGCAGATCGACGCCGCGGTATTGGCGCGCCATCGAAGTTTTCCCGGCAACCGGCCGAGCACCACGCTGGTTCTCGATCAGCTGTCACCGCGCAGCCTGGGTGCACTGATCGCGCTGTACGAGCACCGTGTCTTCACCAGCGGCGCGCTGTGGCAGATCAACAGCTTCGATCAATGGGGCGTCGAGCTCGGCAAGGCGATGTGCAAGGAGCTGGTGCCGCGCTTTTCGAGCGGCGATGCGGGCGGGCTGGACGCCTCCACCGCAGGCCTGCTGAACCGGCTGCGGAGCTAGCCGATGGCGGCGGCGAATCCGAAGCCGACGATCGTCTTCGACCTGGGCGGCGTGGTGCTGCATTGGCAGCCGGCGCAGTTGCTGATGAAGCACCTGCCGGATCGTCTCAAGACGATTGAGCAGGCGCAAGATCTGGCCGCTGAATTCTTCGAATCATTTCGGCCCGGCGGGAGCTGGGCTGAGTTCGATCGCGGTGTGTTGTCGAGCGACGCGGTGGCGCGGCAGATTGCCAGTCGCACGGCCTTGCCGATCGAAGCGGTCGCGGCGGTGATGCAGGGCGTGCCCGCACACCTGACGCTGCGCCCCGACACCACGGCCTTGCTGAACCAGCTGAAAGATGTCGGCCATCGAATGGTGTTTCTGTCGAACATGCCGGCAACCTATATCGAGCACGTGCAACGGCAACTCGATTCGCTGGGCGTTTTCGAGCGCGGCATCTTTTCTTCGGATGTCCGGCTGGTCAAGCCGGAGGCTGCGGTATTCGAGCTCGCGCTGCGCACCTTCGATTGCCGGGCGGGCGACTGCGTCCTGCTGGACGACAACGCGGCCAATGTAGAAGCGGCCCGGCACGCCGGCTGGCAGGCCCTGCAGTTCGTCGACGCCGTCCAGGCGAGTCGTGATCTGGTGGGGCTGGGATTGCTGCCCGATCGGTAATCACTCAGGCCAGGTTCACGCCTCAGATAATCCGGCAACGGCCTGGCGAACGGCTTCTGCAGACTGCGTCAGCACTTGGCGTTTCCAGTCTTCTGAGTCGACGTAGAACGCGTCGCGCAACTGCCGCTTGATCATCGTCGCCAGCGGCTGGTCGGCGACATCGGCGTGATTCTGCAGCCACTGGTCACCGCGCAAGGCGTCGAGCACGTCCAACAGCGCAATGGTGCCGAACTCGAGCGCGATGCCGGTGTATTCGACATCCGGGCATTCCTGAATCATTGCGTGCCACATCAGACCTTCGAGCGGCGCCGAGCTGGAATTGCCCTCGGCGATCGAGGTCAGGCCATCTCCCCACCAGCGCCGGGCGCGTGCCATCGTCGCTGCATCGGCGGGCGCTGCGAGGATGCGCTCGCCGACACCGCAGGGTCCGAGCCCGGAGTGCAGGTCGATCCAGGCAACGCGGCGGCGGGTGCGCCCGTATTGGCGCAAGAGTGTGCGGATCTGTCTGTTGCTCCAGCTCGGTTCGCGGCCGCCGTAGAAAATGCCGTTCGCGTGATCGTATTGCCCGCCCGATATCGCGGCCTGGACGGCCGGCATGCCGAGCGTCGTGATCGCATGGCCGATCGCCGCCTGGTTCTCGGCATCGGCCGGCCAGTGGTCCGGAACCAGCAGTGGCGCCAGTTCGTCGTAGCCCGGGCTGGCCGGCAGCGGCTGATTGAAATCCAGGAAATTTCGATTCAGGTCGATATTTTCGTGGGTGGTTCGCCGCCACCATGAAAAGCCCCAGGGGTTGAGCGCGTGCAGGTACAAGACACTGACCTGCGCATCGCGGCAGGCGGTCCGAAACGATGTGTCGCCCAGCAGCATGGCCTGGGCCGGCGATCCGCAGAATCCCTCCACGCCGTGGCAGCCACTGCTGAGGATCAGCAGCTTGTCGGACCCTGGCACGGCATCACACACGACATCGAGTGCCAGCGCCTCGCCATCGCGGCCGGGCAGTGGATGTGCAATCGAATCGACGCTCAGCCCGGCCGTGTCAGCGGCACCAAGAAATTTGACCCGCGCTTCCTGGTACGACTGTGAAAACAGCGCCGCAGCAGGACCAGCCTCAGGCACGAGGGGCCGCCAGCCAGGCTTCGGCCATCCGCACCCAGACCGTGGCGCCGAGCGGGATCAGGTCGTCGTTGAAGTCATAACTCGGGTTGTGCAACATGCACGGGCCCATGCCGTGCCCGCCTTCACGGTGGCTGCCGTCGCCATTGCCGATCAGGAAATAGCAGCCGGGAATCGCCTGCAGGAAAAAGCTGAAATCCTCGGCACCCATTGTCGGCTCGAACTCGTGCACGTTTTCCGCACCCACCACATCGGCCATCACCGAACGCGCAAATTCGGTTTCCGCGGGGTGGTTGATGGTGGGCGGGTAGTTGCGGACGAACTCGAACTCGCAACTGGTCTCGAACGCGGCGCAGGTGTGTTCGGTGAGTTCGCGCATGCGCCGCTCGATCAGGTCCAGCACCTCCAGCGTGAAGGTGCGCACCGTGCCCTGGATTTCACAACTGTCCGGCACCACGTTGGTCGCTTCACCGGTGTGGATCATCGTCACCGAAATCACGCCGGCATCGATCGGGCGCTTGTTGCGCGAAATGATGGTCTGGACCGCCTGCACCAGCTGGCAGGCCACCGGCACCGGGTCGGTGCCGTTGTGTGGCATGGCCGCATGGGCGCCTTTGCCGCGGATGGTGATCTTGAACTCGTTGCTGCTGGCAAAGCAGGGGCCGTTCTTGAGCGCGAACTGGCCGACCTGCATGCCCGGCCAATTGTGGGCGCCGAACATGGCCTCCATCGGGAATCTCTCGAACAAGCCGTCCTTGATCATTTCGCGCGCGCCGCCACCACCTTCTTCAGCCGGCTGAAACACCAGGTAGACGGTACCGTCGAAATTGCGGTTGCGGGCCAGGTGGCGGGCCGCCGCGAGCAGCATCGCGGTGTGGCCGTCGTGACCACAGGCGTGCATCTTGCCCGGATGCTTGCTGGCATGCGCAAAGCTGTTGTGCTCGCTCATCGGCAGCGCATCGATGTCGGCCCGCAGGCCGACCGCGCGGCTGCTGGTTCCGTTCTTCACGATCCCGACGACGCCGGTCTTTCCCATCCCGCGATGGATCGGGATGCCCCAGTCGGTCAGCTGTTTGGCGATGACATCCGAGGTGCGGTTTTCCTCGAAACACAATTCGGGGTGGGCGTGGATGTCGCGGCGCACCGTGGCAATGGCAGCCGCATCGGCAAGAATCGATTCGATCAGACGCATGGATGACTCCGGAATATGGCAGGCGACCCGGCCGAGTACAAGGCTCGCAACGAACACCGCCGCGAAATCAGTTTACCCGTCGGCAGAGTAGCCGGGTTGCGGGCCGCGCATTGGCCTGCAGCCGGCATGACCCGTTCTCAGTCGAAGCACTCGTCATCCGGATCGAAGGCCGGCACCGGAATGTTGGCGATCTTCATTTTCCCGACCGCGCGGTGCCGGACGCCTGGCGGAATGAAGATGGTCGACATCGGGCGCACGGGGATCAGCTCGCCATCGAGTTCCATGTGGGCTTCGCGCTCGGTTTCGAGGATGAAGGTAGATCTCGGTCAGAAGCTTGTGGTAGTGGGTTTTGGCGTCCACCGAGATATCGACATAGTGCAGCGTCGGGAATGCCGCCGCCAATCCGCCGACTTGCCTACAGGCGCTTGCGTGCATGGGGCCGACTGTCCTCGGTGACTGTGCAATAGTTGCGCATGAACTCGATCGTCGCACCATCAAGCCCTGCCTCGGCTGCCGGGACGGATCTGATCGTCAAGGCCGCTTGTCCGCATGATTGCCCCGACACCTGCGCGATCCGGGTCACCGTGCGCGATGGTGTTGCCATCAAGCTGCAGGGCGATCCCGATCATCCGCCCACCCATGGCGCCTTGTGCACCAAGGTCTCGCGTTATCCGGAACGCACTTACCACCCCGAGCGGGTGTTGTTTCCGATGCGCCGGGTCGGTCCGAAACGTGCGGGTGAAACGCCGGTCTTCGAGCGTGTCAGCTGGGACCACGCACTCGGCGATATCGCGACGCGCCTGCGGGCAATCGCCGAACGCGACCCTGAGGCCATCCTGCCTTACAGCTATGCCGGCACGATGGGCATGTTGCAGGGCGAAAGCATGGACCGACGCTTCTTCAATCGGCTCGGCGCGTCGAAACTGGATCGCACGATTTGTTCGAGCGCGGGCGGCGAGGCCTTGGCTGCAACCTATGGCGGCAAGGTCGGCATGCACCTGGAGCATTACGCGCAGAGCCGGCTGATCCTGATCTGGGGCAGCAATTCGATTGCGTCCAACCTGCATTTCTGGACCTTCGCGCAGGCTGCCAAACGGGCCGGCGCCAAACTGATCTGCATCGATCCGCGGCGCACCGAAACCGCCGACAAATGCCACCAGCACATCGCGTTGCTGCCCGGCACCGACGGCGCGCTGGCGCTCGGGCTGATGCACGAACTGATCGTCAACGATTGGCTGGATCAGGCTTATATCGATGCCCATGTGCAGGCCGGCCCCGAGGGCTGGGCCGCATTGCGTGAACGCGCGCTGGCCTGGCCGCCGCAGCGCACCGCCGACGAATGCGGCATCAGCGCCGACGAAGTGCGGGCGCTGGCGAGTGATTACGCGACCCTCGCGCCGGCCGCGATTCGCCTGAACTACGGCATGCAGCGGGTGCGGGGTGGCGGCAATGCGGTGCGTCTGATCGCGCTGCTGCCGTGCCTGATCGGCGCCTGGCGGAATCCGGCCGGCGGCATGTTGTTGTCGTCCTCGGGCTGGTTCCCGTGCAGCCTGGCGCTGCAGCGGCCGGATCTGCTGAACGGGCGCCAGCCGCGCACCATCAACATGGTGACGATCGGCGACGATCTGCAGCGCGACTCGGGCGAAATCCTGGCCGATGGCAAGCAATTCGGTCCGCGCATCGAGGCGCTGGTGGTCTACAACAGCAATCCGGTTGCCGTTGCGCCGGATTCGGCGCAGGTTGTGCGCGGCTTCGAGCGCGCCGATCTGTTCACGGTCGTGATCGAACATTTCATGACCGATACCGCCGATCTGGCCGACTATGTGCTGCCGGCGACCACGCAGCTCGAGCACCTGGACGTGCATGCCAGCTACGGCCACACCTATGTCGTGCGCAACGAGCCGGCGATCGCGCCGGTCGGCGAGGCGCGGCCGAATACCCAGATCTTTCGCGAGCTGGCCGCCCGGCTCGGCTTCAACGAAGCGTGTTTTTCAGACAGCGACCAGACCCTGGTCGGACAGACTTTTCCGGGCGTGGATTCAAAGGCACTTGAGCGCGACGGCTGGGTCAAGCTCGATCTGCCCGATGCGCCGTTTGCCGACGGCGGATTCCCGAGTGCTGACGGACGTTGCATCGTGACCTCTGCGCAGCACGGGGCGCCCGACTATCTGCCGAACCGTGAATCCCGGCGGTCCAGCCCCGAGTTGGCTGCGCGCTTTCCGTTGGCGATGATTTCGCCACCGGCGCGCAATTTTCTCAACTCGAGTTTCGTCAACATGAAGAGCCTGCGGGCGATCGAGGGCCGGCCTATCCTGGAGATCCACGCCGACGATGCCCAGCCGCGCGGAATCGCCGACGGGCAGCGGGTACGCGTCTTCAACCAGCGCGGCGCGCATGTCTGTCACGCCGTCCTGAGCTCACGAGCGCGGCCGGGCGTGGTTCACGGGCTGGGCATCTGGTGGCGAAAGTTCGGTGCGGACGGCAGCAACGTCAATCAGCTGACCAGCCAGGCGCTGACCGATCTGGGCCGCGCGCCGACCTTCTACGACTGTCTGGTCGAGGTTGAACCGGCCGATGAGTCGGGGACTGCCGCAGCATGAAATCGAGTCACGGCGGATTGTCTTGAGGGGCGAATCCCATCGAATTCGGCGCGCCGCGGGCTGGCTGGCACTGGCGGGCGTCGTCGCGGCGACTGCCGCGTGCGCCCCGGTCAACTATGTCGCGCAATCGGTTGGCGGCCATTTGCGGCTGGTCGCGGCCGCGCGGCCGGTCCCCGACTGGCTGGCCGACGATTCGACGCCGCCGGCCTTGCGGCAACGGCTGCTGCTGAGCCAGCGTATCCGCGATTTCGCGGTTCAGGAATTGAAGTTGCCTGACAACGCCAGCTACCGCCGTTATGCTGACATCGGTCGCAGTGCGGCCGTCTGGAATGTGGTCGCCACGTCCGAACTCAGCCTGCAGCTGAAAACCTGGTGTTTTCCGATCGTCGGCTGTGTGGGGTATCGCGGCTTCTATGACCGTGCCGAGGCTGACGAAGCGGCTCAGGCCTTGCGCGATCAAGGGCTCGAGGTGCTGGTTTACCCGGTCCCCGCGTATTCGACACTCGGAAAGTTGCCGGGCGACTATTTTGCGGACCCGCTGCTCAGCACCTTCGTCGGTTATCCGGATGTCGACCTGGCAAAGCTGGTGTTCCACGAGCTGACGCACCAGGTGGTCTACGTATCGGGCGACACCGTCTTCAACGAATCGTTTGCCACGACCGTGGAACGGATCGGCGGCGAACGCTGGCTGGACAAACACGGTGGCCCGGGCGCGCGGGAAGCCTTCGAGATCGGCGAGCGCCGACGGGAAGATTTTCGGGCGCTGACCCGATCGATACGCAAGGAGCTGGAAGCGGTCTACGATGGCAACGCCAGCGTTGCAGCCAAGCGCGCCGAGAAAGGCCGGATCATGGCCGAGATGCGGGCGCGTTATCGTGTCATCAAGACCGAACGCTGGGACGGCTATTCGGGCTACGACCCGTGGATGGCGAACGCCAACAATGCATCGCTCGCCCTGGTGGCGGCGTACAACTCACTCGTGGACGACTTCCGGCAGGTGTTCCAGCGAAGCGGCAACGATTTCGAGCGCTTTTATGCCGAGGTGCGAAGAATCGCTGCGCTGCCCCAGGACCAGCGCCTCGCCGCGCTGGTCAAGCAGAAACTTTGATCGACGACAAGAAGGGAGACAGGCCATGGCGAAGATCCACATTCACCGCAAGCACCAGCTGGGGCTGCCGAAGGCACGCAAGGTCGCCTGGCAATGGGCCGAGGAGGTCGAGAAGAAATTCGATATGACCTGCACCGTGGTCGAGGGTGAATACAGCGATACGGTGGAATTCAAGCGCTCTGGCGTCAGCGGTGAACTGATCGTCGGAGCCGAACATTTCGAACTCGACGCCAACCTGGGCTTTCTGCTGGGCGCCTTCAGCAAGACGATCGAGCACGAAATCGAACGCAATCTCGATGACCTGCTGCACGCGAGCGCCAAGCCCGCCGCTGCCAGGACAAAAGTGGCCGCCGAAGGCAAACCCGCCAAGAAAACGGCGGCAGCCCCTGCCGCGAAGAAGTCGCGCAAGGCCTGATCGGCGGCCCGGGCGCGGCCGGGCTCGGCCGCACGTCGTTATTTCAGCGATTCGATCAAATCGACGTATTCCTGCTTGGCCTCGTTGGCATCCTTGCCCTTGAGCTCGTTCCAGGCATCCCATTTCGCCCGGCCAACCATATCGGTGAAGCCGGGGCGCTTGCCGTCGACATCGCCTGCGGTGGCCTGCTTGTAGAGCGCATAGATCTTCAGCAGCGTCGCGTTGTCGGGTTTTTCCGGAAGCGCCTTCGACGCGACCACCGCTTTATCGAAATCGGTCTTGAGGGACATGGTTGCTCCTGCGTGCCTGAGTGGCTCGACGAATGGTGAGGGGTGAGTGTCGAATGACGATGCCATGCTAACAAGCAACGGCGCGCAATCGCTCGGGGAAATCCACCACTGGCGCGATGCTGAGGCTGGTGGCGACGAGGCGCGAGCGGTCACCCGGCGCGCGGCGCGCCCGTGCGTGAACTGGCGCGAAGCTTGATTGCTCGTCCGATGCGCCAAGCGAACAATGCGCCGATCACGGCCGCATACACCGCCACTTCTGCAAAGTCATTCTTGCCGGCGCGCATCCAGAAAAAGTGCAACAGCCCGAGCAGGGCGATCGGATAGATCAGGCGATGCAGCCACTGCCAGCGGCGCGCCCCGAGAAAACGGATCGCCCGGTTGAACGAGGTCAGCGCCAACGGTGTCAACAGCAGCAGTCCCAGCGTTCCGACCAGAATGAAGGGTCGCTTGACGATGTCGTCGAGGATGTCGCCGATATCCAGGCCCTTGTCGAGCCAGCCGTAGGCGAGAAAATG
Organism: Ideonella sp.; assembly: GCA_031398385.1. GTDB lineage: Bacteria > Pseudomonadota > Gammaproteobacteria > Burkholderiales > Burkholderiaceae_C > Ideonella_A. Next base: position 97,382 of record JANNNE010000211.1, on the reverse strand, counting down.
CAGCCAGACGTAAAAATACGTGAACAAGCCCAGCATGCGCCGAAAGCGGGCCAATGCCGCCCAGCCGGTGATCTGCCGCAACGGGGTGACGGCGAGCGTGATGCACAGGAAGCGCAAGGTCCAGTCGCCCAGGCTGCGGATCAAGGCTTCGGCAGGGTTGGCCCCCAGCGCGTCGGCCCAGGCGGCGTGGAACAGCCAGCCGAACGGCAGCAGACAGATCACGAACAGCGATGCTTTGGCCGCAGGGTGTTGCAGCCAACCCGCCGCTCGCGGGCGTCTTGCCGGACCCGTCGCCTGCGGGTCGGGGTGCGCGGCCGTGACCACCGATTTCATCTGCGGGATCAGAAGTTCCTGGTCAGGTCCATCCCGGCGTACAGCTGCCCGACCTGTGCTTCGTAGCCGTTGAACATCAGTGTCGGCCGCTTCTTCTTGAACAGGCCGTCCTCACCGATACGCCGTTCGGTGGCCTGGCTCCAGCGCGGATGGTCGACCTTCGGATTGACGTTCGAATAGAAACCGTATTCCTGTGCCGCCGCCTTGTTCCAGCTGGTGGCGGGTTCGCGCTCGGTGAACCGGATCTTGACGATCGACTTGCCGCTCTTGAAACCGTATTTCCATGGCACCGTCAGGCGCAACGGCGCACCGTTCTGGTTTGGCAGGATTTCGCCGTACAGGCCGAAGGTCAGCAGCGTCAGCGGATGCATGGCCTCGTCGATCCGCAGGCCCTCGACATACGGCCAGTCGAGCACGCTCGAGTCGACACCTGGCATGGTCTTGGGATCTTCCTGTGTCACGAACTCGACGTATTTGGCATTGCCGGTCGGTTCCACCCGCTTGATCAGCTCGGACAGGGAATAGCCGACCCACGGCACGACCATCGACCAGCCTTCTACGCATCGCAGGCGGTAGACCCGTTCTTCCTGGGCAGCGAGCTTGAGCAGTTCCTCGATGTCGAATACCTTCGGCTTCCGGACCGCGCCCTCGACAGCCACGGTCCAGGGGCGGGTTTTCAGGGTGTGGGCGTTGCGCGCCGGGTCGGCCTTGTCGGTTCCGAACTCATAGAAATTGTTGTAGGTCGTGATGTCTTCGTAGGAACTGGGCTTTTCCATCGTCATCGCGCCCGGGACAGTCGAGCGTGTGGCCGACAACGCGGCCAGTTTGCCGGATCGCCTAACCGGTCCCATCTGGGCACGCGCATCGCGGGCTGCCCAGCCGGCAAGGCCGGCCCCCGCGCTGCCCAGGGCCATCAACCGAAGCAGTTCACGACGGCGCTCGAACGCGTCGCGGGAGGTGATTTCAGAGCTGTTGCGGTGCTGGAGGCCGCGGTCGGTCAGCAAGAACATGCGCTTTCCTTCGACGTGGCTCGGAGGTCGAGCCGGGAAGGGTATTCTTACGCCGCTCGACGCTGCAGCGAGAAACCTTGCGCGGTGCAGTGGCGGAACCTGAATCCTGCGTTCAGATCACGTCGCTCGAATCGGTATCGAACAGCTGCAACGCATTCGATGAAATGCGATCGCGGAATCCCTTGCGGGCAAACAACTTGGCCTGTGCTTCCTGCGGCAGATCCGTGATGTTCAGGATATTCTTGGCCAGCAGCACATCGACCAGATCCTCGATCACGCGGACGAAGCCCGCGTCGAGCTCGGAGAAATGGTCGCTGTCGTCGATCGAGCCTAGAAAATCCCGCAGGTCGGGGTGCCGGTCGTCGACGAATTCGCCGGCCTCATCGCTGGCGTTGCGATGCAGGCTTTCGATCTGGCCTTGGGCATTGCGTGTGACGTAGGGCATGACGGGCGCTGGCGCGATACGGATACGGTGCGGGCGACTATACGGTGCAAAGCCGCCCGCCCGAGCATGAAAAAGGCCGGTGCAAGCCGGCCTTTTTTCCGGGCGGAAGAAACGCGCTGCGCCCGCTCGTCCGCTTACTGGAGTCCGGCGATGTAGTCGGCCAGCGCCTTGATTTCCCGGTCGTTCAGCTTGGCAGAGATGGCGGTCATCTGGGCACTGTTCTGCCGGACACCGTCACGGAATGCGGTCAACTGGCCTGCCGTGTAGTCGGCATGCTGCCCCGCCAGACGAGGATACTGCGCCGGAATGCCGGCCCCAGTCGGGTTGTGGCAACCGGAACAGGCCGGGATGTTGCGGTCGGCGATGCCGCCGCGGTAGATCTTCTGGCCGAGGCTGACCAGATCCTTGTCTTTTGCAAAGCCGGGTTTGGGCTGTTTGGAGGCATAAAAGGCGGAGACGTTTTTCATGTCTTCTTCGCTCAGCGCGCTGGCGAAGGCCTTCATGACCGCGTTGTTGCGCTTGCCGCTCTTGAATTCGACCAGTTGCTTGGTCAGGTAGGCCGGATGCTGGGCTTGCAGAATCGGGTTGGCCGGACTGCCGCGTGAGCCATCGGCGGTGTGGCAGGCCGCGCAAACCGCGGTCGATGTGGCCTGGCCCTTGGCAAGATCGGGCTTGAATGCTGCTGCTTGCGGCTGTGCAGCTCCGGCCATCGACACCCCGCTTGCCAGTACGGAGACGGCAGCGGTCAGGCGGATGGCGCGGATGAAGCGCAGGCGATTGATAGACTTCATGAAAATGGCCGGTTGAGTCACGGGAGCAATCAGACAAACCCCGGGATTTTACAATGTCCGCAAGCCGTGGATCTTCATGGTGCTGCGCACGCGGGCTGCCGTGGTGTCGGACAACGAATGCAACCACGAAAACCCATGAAAAAACCGAACCCGGCAATCGCCGGCATCAATTCGAAAGATGGGCAAACAACGGGTGACCCGGCTGAAAAGGCGGCGCTGGCCTGGACCCACACGGCCCGCTTCCTTACCACCGCGAGCCAGCTCGATCAGTTGCCGATCACCGAATTGCCCGAGATCGCCTTCGTCGGCCGGTCGAACGCCGGCAAGAGCACGGCCATCAATACCTTGACCCAGCAGGGCCGGCTGGCATTTGCATCCAAAACGCCGGGTCGAACCCAACACATCAACCTGTTCGAGCTGGGGCCCAAGCATGCGCCGAACGCGCTGTTCGCTGACCTGCCCGGCTACGGCTACGCGGCAGTCGCCCGCGGCGCCAAACTGCGCTGGCAGCAGGTGATGGCCGACTATCTGGCGGTGCGGCGCAGTCTCAGCGCCGTGGTGCTGATGGTCGACTCACGGCACGGCTTCACCGACCTTGACCATCAATTGCTCGATTTCGTCGCGCCGCGCCTGGCCAACGGCGCAGTCAAGTTGCTGGTGCTGTTGACCAAATCCGACAAACTGAACCAGCAGGAGGCCAGGCGCGCGCTCGTCGCGGCGCAGGGTTTTCTGGCCGATTTCGCGACCGAGCAGGCCGATATCTCGGTCACGCAGTTTTCGGCACTGAAGAAAAAAGGGGTCGGGGATGCCGCCGCCACCCTGCACGGGTGGGTCAGTGCCCTGCCCGTGGCCGGTGACCAGGCAGCGCCGCTGCCGTGATCGACACTTTCGATGTCGATCTGCCGCATGGCATCCGCCTGCGTTGTCGCGCGGCGGGGCCGCCAGGCGCGCCGCTGCTGATCCTGCTGCACGGATTTCCCGAGGCGGCATTCGTCTGGGACGATGTCATCGCACGTCTGTGCGACCGCTTTCGTTGTGTCGCGCCCGATCTGCGTGGCTTCGGCGGGTCGTCGGCACCGCAGGAAGTCGAAGCCTATCGGCCCAAACATCTGGTGCGGGACGTCGAGGCGCTGATTGCCGCGCTGGGTGGCCCGGCGCGCGCTGTGGTTGCGCACGACTGGGGCGGCGCGGTGGCCTGGAACCTGGCGGCACAACATCCGCATGGCCTGCAGCGGCTGGTCATCATCAATGCCCCGCATCCAGCGACCTTCCTGCGCGAGTTGCAACACAACCCCGCGCAGCAGGCTGCCAGTGCCTACATGAATTTCCTGGTGCGTCCCGATGCGGCGCGCCTGCTGGCCGAGAACGATTTTGCGCGCCTGTGGCGGTTCTTCGAGTCGTCTGGCAAAGGCGCTGTGTTGCCGCAGTGGCTCGACGCAGCCACCCAGGCCCGTTACCGCGAGATCTGGCAGGGACGTGGTCTGGAAGGGCCGTTGAACTACTACCGATCCTCGCCCCTGCGACCGCCGACGGCGCAGTACCGCTCGGTGATGGATCTGCAACTGCCGGCGAGCCTAGTCATTGTCCACCTACCGACGCGGGTCATCTGGGGCGAGGCCGACAAGGCCTTGCTGCCGTGTCTACTCGACGGGCTGCAGGCCTATGTGCCGAATCTGGAAATCCAGCGACTGCCCGAGGCCGACCATTGGGTCGTTCACGAGCAGCCTGACCGCGTGGCGGAATCAATCGCCGACTTCGCAATCGATCGGTAGGCTCACCGAAGAGGGCAAAAAAAAGGGCCGCACGAATGCGGCCCTTCTCACTGGTTTCGGTCGACACGGCGCTGCCGCCGTGTCGAAGTGGGCATTACATGTCCATGCCGCCCATGCCGCCCATTCCACCCATACCGCCCATTCCACCACCCATTCCGCCGCCGGCTTCTTCCTTCGGCGCCTCGGCAACCATCGCCTCGGTGGTCAGCATCAGCGACGCGACCGACGCTGCGTTCTGCAGCGCGGTACGGGTCACCTTGGTCGGGTCCAGAATGCCCATCTCGATCATGTCGCCGTAGCTGTCGTTGGCAGCGTTGTAGCCGTAGTTGCCTTTGCCGGCCAACACCGCGTTGACAACGACGCTGGCTTCGCCACCGGCGTTCTGCACGATGATGCGGATCGGCTCTTCAACCGCACGCAGGATCAGCTTGATGCCGGCATCCTGATCAGGGTTGTCGCCCTTGATCGTGCCAGCGGCCTGCTTGGCGCGCAGCAGCGCAACGCCGCCGCCAGCCACGATGCCTTCTTCCACTGCAGCGCGGGTGGCGTGCAGGGCGTCTTCGACACGGGCCTTCTTTTCCTTCATCTCGACTTCGGTGGCTGCGCCGACCTTGATCAGTGCAACACCGCCGGCCAACTTGGCCACGCGCTCTTGCAGCTTTTCACGGTCGTAGTCGCTGGAAGCTTCCTCGATCTGGACACGAACCTGCTTGACGCGGGCCTCGATGTCCTCGGCGGCGCCGTTGCCGTCGATGATGGTGGTGTTTTCCTTGCCCACTTCAACCCGCTTGGCCTGGCCCAGATCAGCCAGCGTGACCTTCTCGAGCGTCAGGCCGACTTCTTCTGCGATGACCTTGCCGCCGGTCAGGATCGCGATGTCTTCCAGCATGGCCTTGCGACGATCGCCGAAGCCCGGAGCCTTGACGGCAACGACCTTCAGAATGCCGCGGATCGTGTTGACAACGAGGGTCGCCAGCGCTTCGCCTTCGACTTCTTCAGCGATGATGAGCAGCGGACGGCCAGCCTTGGCCACCTGCTCCAGCGTCGGCAGCAGATCACGGATGTTGCTGATCTTCTTGTCGAACAGCAGCACGAACGGGTTTTCCAGATTGGCCGACTGCTTTTCCGGGTTGTTGATGAAGTACGGCGACAGGTAGCCGCGGTCGAACTGCATGCCTTCGACGATTTCAAGTTCGTTGTCGAGCGACTTGCCGTCTTCGACGGTGATGACACCTTCCTTGCCGACCTTGTCCATCGCCTTGGCGATGATCTCGCCGATCGACGGATCGCTGTTGGCGGAGATCGAGCCGACCTGGCCGATTTCCTTGCTGGTGGTGGTCGGCTTCGAAGCCTTCTTCAGTTCTTCGGTCAGGGCCGTGACGGCCTTGTCGATGCCGCGCTTCAGGTCCATCGGATTCATGCCGGCGGCGACATATTTCATGCCTTCGCGCACGATCGCCTGGGCCAGCACGGTGGCGGTGGTGGTGCCGTCACCGGCGATGTCGCTGGTCTTGGAAGCAACTTCCTTGACCATCTGCGCGCCCATGTTTTGAAGCTTGTCCTTCAGTTCGATTTCCTTGGCGACCGACACACCGTCCTTGGTCACCGTCGGGGCGCCGAACGAGCGCTCTAGCACCACGTTGCGGCCTTTCGGGCCGAGCGTGACCTTGACCGCATTGGCCAGGATGTTCACGCCTTCGACCATGCGTGCGCGGGCTTCGCCGCCGAAAATAACGTCTTTTGCTGCCATATGTATTCTCCGAATCTGATTGAGTAGCCGCTTTCCTTCCGCGCTCAGTTGTCGGGAAAGAAAGCGTAGCGAGCGGGCGTCAGGCTAGGCGGACGGAGCGCAGGAACCGGACCGTACTTGGGTACGTGAGGATTCCGAGCACCGCCCAACGACGCATGGCGTCCGCGCAGTAGCTTTATTTCTCGACAACAGCGAAGAGGTCTTCTTCGCGCATCACCAGCAGTTCGTCGCCATCGACCTTGACGGTCTGGCCGCTGTACTTGCCAAACAGCACACGGTCACCGACCTTGATGTTCAGCGCGATGAAGTCACCGCTCTTCTCGTTGCGCTTGCCCGGGCCGACTGCCAGGACTTCGCCCTGATCGGGCTTTTCAGCGGCGTTGTCGGGGATCACGATGCCCGATGCGGTCTTGGTTTCCTGTTCCAGGCGCTTGACGATCACGCGATCGTGCAGAGGACGAAGTTTCATTGCATCTCCTAGGGATGGGTTTCGAACTTGTTTGGAATGCGGGTGCTGACAGCACCCTGCACCGAGGCGCTGAGGATATTGATCCGGCGCCGTTAGCACTCGCTCAATGTGAGTGCTAGCAGTTCAATTATAGGGTTGCGATCGGCCATTTCAAGAGCACTTGTCGATGCTTTTCGCGCAGGACAGTGGTTCCATCGGTCTCTTAGGCTCAAAATCGTATAAGGACAGGACTTTTCAAAACTTGGAAGCTTGACGTCTCGGTGGCATCATCCTGGGTTGATCAGGAATTGCGACCGACAAATGAGTGCATTCAATGAAGAGCGCGTCTTGAGCGTGCACCACTGGACCGACAAGCTGTTTACCTTCACGACCACCCGTGACCAGGCCCTGCGCTTCAGCAATGGCCATTTCACGATGATCGGACTGAAGGTCAACGGCAAGCCGCTGCTGCGCGCCTACAGCATCGTGAGTGCCAACTACGAGGATCATCTTGAATTTCTCAGCATCAAGGTTCCCGACGGTCCGTTGACGTCGAGGCTGCAGCACATCGATGTCGGCGACAGCATCATCGTCGGCAAGAAGCCGACCGGAACCCTGGTTGTCGACTATCTGCTGCCAGGCCGGCGACTGTATCTGCTGTCGACCGGCACTGGTCTGGCGCCATTCATGTCGATCATCCGGGATCCGGAAACCTACGAGAAATTCGAGCAGATCGTGCTGGTACACGGGGTTCGTCAGGCCGATGAGCTGGCCTATCACGAGCTGCTGACCGAACACCTGCCGGCGCATGAACTGATCGGCGATCTGGTCAGGAGCCAGTTGCTCTACTACCCCACGGTCACACGCGAGTCGTACAAGAACATGGGCCGCATTACCCAACTGATCGAGAGCGGCAAGTTGTTTTCCGATCTCGCGCTGCCGTCACTCGACGTCGCGGACGACCGCGTGATGATCTGCGGCAGCCCGGGCATGCTGCGCGACTTGAAGCTGTTGCTGGAGGATCGGGGATTCTCTGAAGGCAATACCTCGAAACCGGGTCATTTCGTGATCGAGCGCGCGTTCGCCGAGCAGTGAAGGCGCGGTGCCTGAAGGCGCGGTCTCGAAGGCGGCCCGGCCGCGTCAGGGCAGATGCACTGGGCGCTGCCACCGCCGGTCAATGCGCCGTGTGATCACCCGCCTGGGGTTCGTCCGGATCGTCGCCTGAGGGGTCGACCTCGACCCTGAACTGTTCATTCGCCCAGGCGCCGAGGTCGTGCTCATGGCAGCGTTGGCTGCAGAACGGGCGGAACGGGTTGTCGGGCGCGTAGCGACTCGGACCCTTGCAATTCGGACAACTGACCGTACGGGATGGATTGGTGCCGGCCATCGTTCAGCTGCAAAGAGACAATTCGAACGCGACATCCTCCTGCACCGGCTTCAATCGGCCCTCGCCGTCCTGCCTCATCCATCGCACCGACACCAGCAAGCGGTGCACGGTGATCTCCGGAACCACATCGCTTGCGCCGTTGACGCGCAGACGCAGCAGATGGTAGTTGCGTCCTGCCGGCAGGCTCTGCTGGAAATGGCCGGCCGGCGCCGCCACCTTATGGGGGACGCCAGCGTCACGGATCATTCCGAGCAGCAGGCTCAAAGCCTCGGCCAACGGCATCATCGAGCCGGTCCAGTTCAGCAGGTCGGCCCGACGCTTGACGCCGTCATGCTGCTGCCAGGCGTAATAGGCCGGAAGATCGAATTCGCAGGTCCCGCCGGGGATGCTGACGCGGCTGCGGATGCTCATCAGCCATTCATTGGCAGCCAGTGCCTGGCCAGCCTTGCCGGATGACTGGTTCAGGCCCTCGTAGGCGTGATCGAGCCGCCCAATGATGGCGTCGAGCGACTGCTCGGAAATCGACGGGTTGCCGCGGTAGCCATTGAGCGCGGTCCGGCTGCGCTCGAGCTCTTTCAGCACATCCGATTTGAGGTCGGCACGCGACGCCACGTCCATGATCTCGAACAGGGTCACCAGCGCGAAGTGGTGGTCGACCGGCGCTTCGCGGGCCATCAACTGGGCCAGTCGATCAAACAGGTGCTCGACCCTCAGCATCGTGCGGATGCTCTCGTTGAACGGGTATTCGTAGCGAACCAAAGCGGCTTTCCTTGCAGATCACGGCAGGCATCGGATGCCTGCAAACGTAGATTGTTCCACAGGGGCGCAGATCTTCAGCGCGACCGGATCATCGAGTTGTGTCGCGCGGTAATCCGATTCCTGGCCGTGGGCTGCAGGCAATGGACTTGCCCGCTCAGGACCGATCCGCGCAGACCCGCTGCCACCACGCAGTGGCTTGTGAGGACAGTTCGTCGATGCCGATGCCGTCGTTGAAGATCACATCGTCGGCTGCGGCACGTCGCTGCGCGCGGCTGGCCTGACGGGCGATCACCGAACGAACCGCCTCGATGGTCCAGCCCGAGCGGGTGGTCACGCGTTGCACTTGCAGGTCCTCGCTGCAATCGACCACGCAGACGCGATCGACCCGTTTGCGCCAGCTTCGCGATTCCACCAGCAAGGGCACATCGAACACAAGCACGGCGTCCGGATGCGCGCGGCTTCGCGCCATAGTCTGAGCGCCGATCAAGGGGTGAAGGATCTGCTCGAGCCGGCGTTTGGCGTCGCCATCCGAAAAGGCCAGGGTGCGCATTCGCTGTCGATCCAAGGCGCCTGTCGGATCGATGAATTCGTCTCCGAATCCGCGCCGCAATGCATCGATCGCCGCGCCGCCTGGCTCGGTCAATTGGCGCGCGATCGCATCGCTGTCGATCACCACCGCACCCAGTGAGGCGAACACCTGGGCAACCGTGCTCTTGCCGCTGCCGATGCCGCCGGTCAGACCGATTCGAAGCGGCGGCAGTTCGGATGACACAGCTTGTCCAGGAGCGGCCGGGCGGCCGCTCAGGCCCAGCCCAACCAGCCGAGCACGCGCTGGTGGCCCAGCAGCAACACGGCGACGCCGGCGGCGGCCAGGAACGGCCCGAACGGCACATAACGGCCTTCGCGCAAGCTGTTGCCCAGCTTCATCGCGATGCCGACGAACGCGCCGATCACCGACGCAGCAAGAATGATCGGCACGATCATCGAAACGCCCAGCCAGGCGCCAAGGGCCGCCAGCAGCTTGAAGTCACCGTAGCCCATGCCCTCCTTGCCGGTGGCCAGCTTGAATACCCAGTACACCGACCACAGGCACAGGTAGCCGGCAATCGCGCCCCAGACCGCGTCGGAAAGCGGAATCGTCCATCGCATGGCGGCCGCCGCCAGACCGGCCCACAGCAGCGGCAAGGTGATGTTGTCCGGCAACAGAGTGGTATCCCAGTCGATGCCCGCAAGTGCCAGCAAGGCGGCGACGAAGCCACACCACAACAAGACCACCGGCTGGGCACCGACACGCCAGGCGACGAGCGCAAACAAGGCGGCGCAGCCGATCTCGATGAGCGGATACCGCAGCGAAATCGACTTTCCACAGGAGGCGCACCGGCCGCGCAAGGCGAGATAGCTGAACAGCGGGATGTTGGCGAACCAGGCGATCGGCGACTTGCACGCCGGACAACGCGAGCGCGGCTTCGACAGACTCGGCGGCGCAGCGGTGTCCGTCGCGGGCGGCTCAACACCGAGCATCTCCGCACTGTCAAGCTTCCATTGCCGCTCGAGCATCAGCGGCATGCGGTGGATCACCACGTTGAGGAAGCTGCCGATGCAAAGGCCCAGCACCGCGAGGGCCCATGGCGACAGCAACCATTGCCATTGCGCCAGCCACGCCTCGCTCACACCACCTGACCCAGCTTGAAGATGGGCAGATACATCGCGACGACGATGCCGCCGATCAGGGTGCCGAGAATCACGATGATGAATGGCTCCATCAGGCTCGACAGCCCTTTGACCGCCTCGTCGACTTCGTCTTCGTAGAACTCGGCGGCCTTGCCGAGCATCTGGTCGAGTGCGCCGGATTCCTCGCCGATCGCGCACATCTGAAGCACCATGGTCGGGAAGACACCGGTGGTCTGCATCGACGTGGTCAGCGCGGCGCCGGTCGAGACGTCGCGCTGGATCTTTTCGGTCGCTTCCGCAAATACCGCATTGCCCGAGGCGCCGCCCACCGAATCAAGGGCTTCGACCAGCGGCACGCCGGCCGCGAACATCGTCGACAAGGTACGCGTCCAGCGCGCCACCGCCGATTTGTTGACCAGCGGACCGAATACCGGCACCTTGAGCAGCAGCCGGTCCATGAACTTCTGCATCTTCTCGGATCGTTTCCAGGACTGCAGGAAGAAATAGACGCCACCGCCCAGGAAGCCGAAGATGGCCCACCAATAGGCGACGAAGAACTCCGAGATCCCGATCACGACCAAGGTCGGCGCCGGCAGATCGGCGCCGAAGGAGCTGAATACATCCTTGAACGCCGGAATCACGAAGATCATGATCACCGACAGCACGACGAACGCAACCACCAGCACGGCGATCGGATAAATCAAGGCGGACTTGATCTTGTTCTTGATCGCCATCGTCTTTTCCTGGTAGATCGCCAAGCGGTCAAGCAAGGCCTCCAGGATACCGCCGGCCTCGCCGGCCTCGACCAGGTTGCAATACAGTGCGTCGAAATAGAGCGGGTGCTTGCGGAATGCCGCCGACAGGCTGGTGCCGGTTTCGACATCGCTGCGGATCTCGTTCAGCAGTCGGGTCATCCGCGGATTGGTGCTGCCGCGACCGACGATGTCGAACGACTGGATCAACGGCACTCCGGCGCGCATCATCGTCGACAACTGACGCGTGAAGATCGCGATGTCCTTCTGCTTGATCGACCGGCCGCCGCTCATGCGGCGCTTCTTCAGCTTGCTGACCAGGATGCCTTGCCTGCGCAGGCTCGCGCTGACCACGGCCTCGCCGCCGGCGCGCATCTCGCCACGAACGATTTTGCCGTTCTTGTCCTTGCCTTCCCACTCGAAGACAATTTCCTTGATAGTGCGCGCGGCCGCTGCAGTCGCCATGGTCTTGTCGGTCAGTGTTCTTGCGAGGATGCCGAATGAACGATTGCCGTCAATCAGCCCGTTGAGGCGGATTGTCGGGCCATTTTCCTAAAACGCCGACGCGCGACCGAGACACTGGCGCGGCGCTGCGTCACTCATTGGTTACCGAAATGATTTCCTCGAGGGTCGTCATGCCGCCCTTCACCTTGAGCAGCCCCGATTGCCGCAGATCGCGCACGCCTTCGCGGCGCGCCTGATCGGCGATATCGAGCGCCGTCCCCGAGTTGAGGATGATTCTCTGTATTTCGTCCGTTATCGGCATGACTTGATAGATACCGACACGTCCTTTGTAACCATTGCTGCAGGCGGAGCATCCAACCGCCCGGAATGGCTGCCAGCTGCCGTCGAGGTCCTCTTCGACATAACCCGCCTGGAGCATCGCGTCGCGCGGATATTCGGCCACCACCTTGCAGTTCTCGCACAGCTTGCGGGCCAGTCGTTGTGCCGTGATCAACAACACCGCTGACGCGATGTTGAACGGCGGCACCCCCATGTTGAGCAGGCGGGTCAAGGTGGTCGGGGCGTCGTTGGTGTGCAGGGTTGACAGCACCAGGTGCCCGGTCTGCGCGGCCTTGATCGCGATGTCGGCGGTTTCGAGATCGCGGATCTCGCCGACCATGATGATGTCGGGATCCTGCCGCAGGAATGCCCGCAGGGCCACCGCGAAGTTCATCCCGGCCTTTTCGTTGACATTGACCTGGTTGACGCCAGGCAGGTTGATTTCAGCCGGGTCCTCGACGGTCGCGATGTTGACGCCGGGCTGATTCAGGATATTCAGGCAGGTGTACAGCGAAACGGTCTTGCCCGACCCGGTCGGCCCGGTGACCAGAATCATCCCGTAGGGCCGGGTGACGGCACTGAGCAGGCGGTCCTTCTCGATCTTTTCGTAGCCGAGGGCATCGATCCCCAGCTTCGCGCTGGAGGGATCGAGGATACGGATCACGATCTTTTCACCGAACAGCGTGGGCAGCGTGCTGACCCGGAAATCGATCGCCTTGCTGCCGAACTTGAGCTTCATCCGCCCGTCCTGCGGAACCCGCTTCTCGGAGATGTCCAGCCTCGAGATCACCTTGATGCGCGACGCCAGCTTGTCCTTGATCGCAATCGGCGGCTGGGTGATCTCGCGCAGCTCGCCGTCGACGCGGAAGCGCACCCGATAGTGGTATTCATAGGGCTCGAAATGCAGGTCCGACGCGCGGGCATTGATCGCGTCGATCAGCATCTTCTGCAGAAATCGCACCACCGGCGCGTCTTCGACATCCGCGGTGGCTTCGGTCGACTCGGTCGGCGCGCTTTCCTCGGTGACGTCGAATTCGAACTCGCCGGAAGTGAGGATTTCCAGCGCCTCGGCAGCCGAGCCGCCGCGCGCTTCGACGAGTCGGGTCAGCTTGTCGTATTCGACGATCACCCACTCCGGGCTCAACTGGGTCGCGAACTTGATCCGCTCGGCGGCTTCCTGATCGGTCGGATCGGCGCCCCCGATGAACAGGCGGTTGCCGCGCTTGCCCAGCACCACGATCTGGTATTGCTGGGTCATCCGGCTGTCGATGACGTTGCGCGGCAGCCGATCCGGCGTGATCGCCGCCAGATCCAGCAAGGGCAGCGCCAACGCGCTGGACAAGGTGTGCGCCAGTTCGGCCGAGGTCAATGCACCGGCAGCAATCACGGCGCCGACGAAACTCGACTTGCTTTCCTTGGCCTGGCGCGACAGCTCTTCGGCAACCCGCGGATTCAGCTTGCCCGCATGTACCAGGACGCGCGCCGCGCCGGACAGCGCGGTGGATGGTGCTTCCGCCAGGGTGTCCATTTCAGCCATCGATGCCGGCCGGAAGCGGAGAGAAGATCAACGTCGCGGCGTCAAGCGCGAACACATGCAGGAGAGGAAACAAGCGAGCGGTCAATTGAATAAGCCTTTACCGGTTTCCCTGCATGATCGCTGATTCATTGTCGGCTGTAAATCGACCGCTCCCGAGTTCGGAAGACGCCTGCATCCAGGCGTGCTCGGGGACAGGAAGTCCTGACATCATGGTCGGGGTGAGAGGATTCGAACCTCCGGCCTCTACGTCCCGAACGTAGCGCTCTACCAGGCTAAGCTACACCCCGCGGTGCTTGTCGTTCTGCGCCGTCAACATTGCATTGACAGCCGTGGAAAGGATCAATTCGACCTTTCCACCGAGCGAACACATAATTCTAGCAGAGCTTCCCGCGACTGCGATGGCGCAAGCGCCGCCAGACATTGGCGGGCCTTTTCGGTTTCGGCACGTGCCGAATCACGGGTCGCCGCGATTGCCCCGGTGCGCCGCACGATTGCCACGATCTCGTCCAGTCGGGCCACCTCGCCATCCTCGATCGAGTGACGGATCAGTTCGCGTTCGGCGTCGGTACCACGAGACATTGCGAGCAGCAGCGGCAGCGTGGTCTTGCCTTCACGCAGGTCGTCACCGACGTTCTTGCCCAACTCGTTGGTGGCACCTTCGTAGTCGAGCACGTCGTCGATCAACTGAAAGGCGGTTCCGAGAGATCGACCGTAACTGGCGCAGGCTTCCTCGACCTCCGGGCTGGCCTCCGCGAGGATCGCCCCCAGGCGGGCGCTGGCCTCGAACAACTTGGCGGTCTTGAATCGGATGATCCTCAGGTAGTCCTCGACCGCGAGGTCGGGATCGTGCATGTTCATCAATTGCAGCACTTCCCCTTCGGCAATCACGTTGGTTGCATCGGCCAGCACATCGAGCACGCGCATCCGGTTCAGCGACACCATCATCTGGAAGGCGCGCGAATAGACAAAATCGCCGACCAGTACGCTGGCGGCGTTGCCGAACATCGCATTGGCTGTCTTGCGGCCACGCCGCAAGGCCGACTCGTCGACAACATCGTCGTGCAGCAGCGTCGCGGTGTGGATGAATTCCACCGTCGCCGCCAGCTCGTGACGCTCGGGTCCGTTGAAGCCCAGCGCCGTCGAGAACAACAACACCAGGCGCGGCCGGATTCGCTTCCCGCCAGCGTCGATGATGTAGCGGCCGATCTGATTGATCAATGCGACGTTCGAGGTGAGCCGACGTCGGATCACCTCGTCAACCTGATCCATCTCGGACCGCATTTCAAGCATTGCGTCAGAGAACAACGCCGATTTGGTGGGAGACGCCGTCTGCACGCTGATCTCGAATGTCCGGGAATGAGTTGCACTGATTATAGGAAGCGCTGTCCGCAGCGGCCGGCAGGGGATTGCGCGGGGCTCCGGGCGGCGGCACGGCGAGGTTCAGGAGGCTGCCGATTGCGACGGGCGGCCCGAAGATGGTATGATCTTGGGCTTCGCGTTTTCCGCGGGGGCATGATCGTGGTCAGGGCGCACTGCAAGGGCGTAGCGTATCAAGCGCGTAGCTTTGAGCGGATCACGAAGTGCAGTTTCAATGAAAGGGCTGATATGTACGCGGTCATAAAAACCGGTGGCAAACAATATCGTGTTGCTGCTGGCGAAAAGATCAAAATAGAACAGATTGCTGCGGACGTTGGCCAAGAGATCACGATCGACCAGGTGCTTGCCGTCGGAAGCGGCGCTGACCTGGTGGTCGGATCCCCCTTGGTCGCGGGTGCAAGTGTGGTTGCCACGGTGTTGGCACAGGGCAAGCATGACAAGGTGCGCATTTTCAAGATGCGCCGTCGCAAGCACTACCAGAAGCGGCAAGGTCATCGTCAGACCTTCACCGAACTGCAAATCAGCGCCGTCAACGCTTGATCTTCAGGCACTCCCAGCTTCAGATTCAGGAGTAATCCACCATGGCACAGAAAAAAGGCGGCGGCTCGACGCGCAACGGCCGCGATTCACAACCGAAGATGCTCGGCGTCAAGGTATTCGGCGGCCAGCAGATCCCGGCCGGCTCGATCATCGTGCGTCAGCGCGGTACCCAGTTCCATCCCGGCACCAATGTCGGCATCGGCCGTGACCATACCTTGTTCGCGCTGATCGATGGCGAGGTCAAATTCGCGGTCAAGGGCGAAAACAACCGGCGCACCGTGAGTGTGAAGGCGCAGTAAGGCGTTCTGCGCTTTCCTCCCAGGCCAAGCCCCGGTTCGACCGGGGCTTGGTGTTTGTGGCGGTGCGCAGGCGAATACGCCAACTGAGACACAGATGAAATTTGTAGACGAAGCCACCATCGATGTCATCGCCGGCGACGGCGGAAGTGGCTGCATGAGTTTCCGGCGCGAGAAGTTCATTCCCTTCGGTGGTCCGAACGGCGGCGACGGCGGGCGCGGAGGCAGCGTGTTCGCGGTCGGCAACCGCAACCTCAATACGCTGATCGATTTCAGGTACGCGCGCCGGCACGAGGCGCGCAACGGCGAGGCGGGTCGCGGCTCCGACCAGTTCGGCGCTGCTGCGGACGACATCGTGTTGCGCATGCCGATGGGCACCATCATCCGCGACGCCGAAACCGACGAGGTGCTGGCCGAGTTGCTGGTTCCCGACGAGCCGGTGCTGATCGTCAAGGGTGGCGACGGCGGTTTCGGCAACCTGCATTTCAAGACCAGCACCAACCGCGCGCCGCGTCAGAAAACGCCCGGCTGGCCAGGTGAACAGAAGAAGCTGAAACTCGTATTGCGGGTGCTCGCCGACGTGGGTCTGCTCGGCATGCCCAACGCCGGCAAATCGACGCTGATTTCGGCGGTCTCGAATGCGCGCCCGAAAATTGCCGATTACCCGTTCACCACCTTGCACCCGAATCTGGGCGTCGTGCGGGTCGCCGCCGAGCAGAGTTTCGTGATCGCCGACGTGCCGGGCCTGATCGAAGGTGCGGCGGAAGGCGCCGGGCTCGGCCATCGCTTTCTGCGTCATCTGCAGCGGACGCATTTGCTGCTGCACCTGGTCGACATGGCGCCGTTCGACGAAGCGGTCGATCCGGTCGCGCAGGCCAAGGCGATCGTTGCCGAACTCAAGAAGTACGATCCCGAACTGCACGCCAAGCCGCGCTGGCTGGTGCTGAACAAGATGGACATGGTGCCCGAGGAAGAACGCGAGGCCCGGGTCAAGGATTTCATCAAACGGTTCCGCTGGAAGGGGCCGGTGTTCCAGGTCTCCGCGCTGACGCGCGAGGGCTGCGAGCCGATGATGCGGGCGGTCTACGACCATGTGTCGAAGCTGAAGAACGTGGTGGCACCGGAGCCCGATCCGCGCTTCAGCAGCGGCGACGATACCGATCCGCGCAACCTGCCCGTCCATGACTGACGTGCTGAAGGCGGCGCGGCGCATCGTCGTCAAGGTCGGCTCCAGCCTGGTGACCGACGAAGGACGTGGCCTCGACGCCGCAGCGATCGGCAACTGGTGCGCGCAGATGGCGCAACTGGCTGCCGGTGGTCGCGAGATCATGATGGTGTCGAGCGGCGCCATCGCCGAAGGCATGAAGCGCCTCGGCTGGACTGTGCGGCCGCGTGAGGTGCATGAATTGCAGGCCGCCGCCGCCGTCGGTCAGATGGGCCTGGCGCAGATCTATGCATCCAAGCTCGGCGAACACGGCATGGGCAGTGCGCAGGTTCTGCTGACCCACGCCGATCTGGCTGATCGCGAGCGCTACCTCAATGCCCGCTCGACGCTTCTGACGCTGCTGCGCCTGCGGGTGATTCCGGTCATCAACGAAAACGACACTGTCGTCAACGACGAGATCAAGTTCGGCGACAACGATACCCTGGGTGCGTTGGTCGCCAATCTGGTCGACGCCGATGCGTTGGTGATCTTGACCGATCAGCAGGGCCTGTATTCATCCGACCCGCGGCGTGATCCGGATGCGCGCTTCATTCAGCTTGCTCAGGCGGGCGCACCGGAACTCGAACAGATGGCCGGCGGCGCGGGCACCCGGATCGGCCGCGGCGGGATGATCACCAAGATCCTGGCCGCCAAGCGTGCCGCGCGGGGCGGTGCCAGCACGGTGATTGCCTGGGGTCGTGAGCCGGATGTGCTGGTCCGCCTGGCGGCGGGCGAATCGATCGGCACCAGCCTGGTGGCACCGACGCTGAAGCAGACCGCGCGCAAGCAGTGGATGTCGAATCACCTGCAACTGCCGGGCGCGGTTGTCGTCGACGATGGCGCGGCGGCCAAGTTGCGCGAATCCGGCAAAAGCCTGCTGCCGGTCGGGATCGTCACGGTGGTCGGCGATTTTCATCGCGGTGACGTGATCGCGGTGCGCAATCTCGCCGGTCTGGAAGTCGCCCGGGGCCTTGCCAACTATGGCAGCGGCGAGGCGCGCTTGATCGCCCGCAAGCCGTCGAGCGAATTCGAGCGCCTGCTCGGCTATGTTGCGGAAGCTGAGATGATCCATCGCGACAACCTGGTACTTTCCTGATCGCCCGATCTGGGAAACCAAGCCTCGCTCAACGCAAAGCGTGAACCGGCGCCGGACAGCTTTCGCAGTGGACCATCCGGTTCGAGACGGCTTCCTTCAAGCCCAGGTGATGGTGTGAAACACCATGGACGGACCGCTTGAACCGCCAATGGTTCGGACGCTGCCGTCCCCCATCAGCAAGCCGATCTGCCCGGCCGGCCCGAGCGCGCCCTTCAGCATCGACAGGTCGCCGTGAGCCCCACTGTCGAATTTCTGCACGGCTGGCAACAACAATCCGATCAGGATCGCGATGATCCCGTTTCGACTCTGGCCGCTGCGAATCAACTCCTTCGACGACTCACCAACCAGAATCATTCCTACACCGCGCGGATGGGCTGCACGGATCTGACTGACAAAGGCATTTGCACCGGGATACTGCTGTGCACCGGGCTTGCTCATGATCCCGTCGACTTTCATATAGATCGGCATGGAGGTCCCTTTGCGGGCAGCCCGCACCACTGAACTGTGATGCTCGTTCAGCCGCCCATCTCAGGATTGCACCCGCTCCGCGTGTCGTCAACCCGCCTTGCTATGTGCCGGACGACTCGCGGGCAAGGCTGAAGCCGCATCACTTGTCGCTGCTGGCGACCCCCGCGTGAGACGTGGCTGGGTCGATGTCGACTGCTGCTGGCTGGCATGCATCGCGTCCATCCCGTAGCTCACGCCCGTGCTGCAGTCGCCCATCGTCGCGATGCTGCGGGCGCATGCCGGCACGCAGGTAGCGGTTGTGGTGATTGGTGCGTGGCAGAAAACGCGCCAGTTCGGTCAGCGCCATCTGATAGACATCGCGCTTGAATTCGATCACGACCTCCAGCGGTACCCAGTATTCGTTCCAGCGCCAGGCGTCGAACTCGGGATGATCGGTGGCGCGCAGATTCATGTCGCTGTCGTGGCCGATCAGTTGCAGCAGGAACCAGATCTGCTTCTGGCCGCGGTAATGCCCGCGGGCATCACGGCGGATGAAGTGGTCGGGCACTTCGTAGCGCAACCAATCGCGCGTTCGCGCAATGATGCGCACATGGTCGGGCAGCAGCCCGACCTCTTCGGTCAGCTCGCGGAACATCGCCTGCTCGGGCGTTTCGCCATATTTGATGCCCCCTTGCGGGAACTGCCAGGAATGGGTGCGGATCCGTTTGCCCCAGAAAACCTGACCTCGTTGGTTGAGCAGGATGATGCCGACGTTGGGCCGGAACCCTTCACGGTCGAGCATAATCAACCCCAAAATTCGCGTTGAAACGATTATTACACCGGGATGACGCGATGCAACCCCTGGGTTCCCCATGGCCGATGTGTCATCCATCGAGGCCGTCGGCGCGTATAAGCCCACTTTCCCGACCTGCATGAAAGCCTCTCAATTCTTCATTTCCACGCTCAAGGAAGCCCCCTCCGATGCCGAGGTCGCCAGCCACAAGCTGATGATGCGTGCCGGCATGATCAAGCGACTCGGCGCCGGCATCTACAGTTACATGCCGATGGGATTGCGGGTGATCCGAAAGGTCGAGGCGATCATTCGTGAAGAGATGAACCGCGCCGGCGCGGTCGAACTGCTGATGCCGGTGGTGCAGCCCGCGGAGCTGTGGCAGGAGACTGGCCGCTTCGAGAAGATGGGCCCCGAGCTGATGCGCGTGAAGGACCGGCACGATCGTGATTTCGTGATCCAGCCGACGTCCGAAGAAGTGATCACCGATATTGCACGGCAGGAGTTGCGAAGCTATCGCGCGCTGCCGAAGAATTTCTATCACATCCAGACCAAGTTCCGTGACGAGCGCCGGCCTCGCTTCGGCGTGATGCGCGGGCGCGAGTTCACGATGAAAGATGCCTATTCCTTCGACCGGAACATCGAAGAGGCGGGCAAGAGCTACGACGCGATGTATGCCGCCTATGAAGCGATCTTCAGCCGCATGGGCCTGCGATTTCGAGCGGTGGCGGCCGATAACGGCACCATCGGTGGTGTCCGCTCGCACGAGTTCCAGGTGATCGCGGATACCGGCGAAGACGCCATCGTCTTTTGCCCGACCTCCGATTACGCGGCGAACATCGAGATGGCCGAGGCCGTTGCGCCGGCCGAGGGACGGGCCGCGCCGGCCTCAGAACTTCAGAAGACAGCGACACCGGGCAAGGCCACCTGCAGCGATGTGGCCGATCTGCTCGGCGTGCCGCTGCAGAAGACCGTCAAGTCACTGGTGCTCGCCTCGGACGAGAAGGACGCGGCCGGTGACGTCGGCAAGACCGCGATCTGGCTGCTGCTGGTGCGCGGAGACCACTCGCTGAACGAAATCAAGGCCGGCAAGGTGGCCGGACTTGGCAGCGGATTCCGCTTCGCCACCGCCCCCGAGATTGAATCCCACTTCGGCTGCCGTGCCGGATACCTGGGGCCGATCGGGACGAAGGCCGCCGTCAAGGTCGTGGCCGATCGAACGGTTGCCGCGATGAGCGACTTCATCTGCGGCGCCAACGAGGCCGATTTCCACTTCACCGGGGTCAACTGGGGGCGCGACCTTCAGGAGCCCGATCTGGTTGCCGATATTCGCGATGTGGTCGCCGGTGATCCGTCTCCCGATGGCAAGGGCGAGCTGCAGATCCAGCGCGGCATCGAAGTAGGGCATGTATTCCTGCTCGGCAACCATTACAGCAAGGCGATGAATGCAAGTTATCTGGACGAACAAGGCAAGCCGCAATTGATGGAAATGGGCTGCTACGGGATCGGTGTCACCCGCATCCTCGGTGCCGCGATCGAACAGAACAACGACGAGCGCGGCATTGCGTGGCCGATGCCGCTGGCGCCGTTTTCGATTGTGTTGTGCCCGATCGGGTACGACCGTTCCGAGTTGGTCAAGGCGGCCGCCGACACCCTCCACCAGCAACTGCTCGACGCCTCGATCGATGTCATCCTCGATGATCGCGGCGAACGTCCGGGTGCCATGTTCGCCGACTGGGAATTGATCGGTGTGCCGTATCGGATCGTGCTGTCCGATCGCGGTCTGAAGGAAGCTCAGGTCGAGTTGCAGCGGCGCGGCGATGCCAGCCCGGTGCAGGTCGGCATCGACGATGTGGCCGCTGTCGTCCGATCCAGATTGGCTGCATGACGAAGACACTCGACACCTTCGCGCTGCGTCGACGTACCGTGCTGTTGGCCGGTGCCGGCAGCTGCCTGCTGTGTGGGGTCGGGCCGGCAATGGCGGGCGGTCAGGTAGAAGAGCCGTTGATGGATTCGGTCCGCTCGGCGCTCTCGGCATCGATTGCCAACAGTTCACCGCCGCGGCCGGTTTTCGCCAGCGCCGAGAGCAAGGCGGCGTACCAGGCCTGGATCGATGAGATGGGCGATCGGCTCAGGCGCTACAAGTCCGACCAGCTGACCCGCACCGAATTCCTCGAGACTCTCTGGTACGAAAGCAAACGGGCCGGCCTCGACACCGCGATGGTGCTCGGCATCGTTCAGGTCGAGAGCGCGTTCCGCAAATATGCAATCAGTTCGGCGGGGGCCCGCGGTTACATGCAGGTGATGCCGTTCTGGGCCGGCCTGATCGGTGACGGCGAACCGGCGCGCCTGTTCCACATGCAGACCAACCTGCGATTCGGCTGCGTGATCATGCGCCACTATCTCGACATCGAGCGCGGCGACCTCTTTCTCGCGCTCGGCCGTTACAACGGCAGTCGGGGACGGCCCGAATATCCCAACCTGGTCTTTGCGGCGCAGCGGCGCTGGGAAACGTCCTCCAACGCCTGATCGCGGCACGGGTCGCACAGGCGATCTCGAACGCCGAGGCGTGCACGTTTCAGGATTTGCCGGGCAGGCCTTCCCAGGTCTTTGGCGCTGCGTCGTCCAGCGCCAACGCGGAAAGCACCCGCTCCACGGTCTCGTCCACCATTTCGTCGATGCTGTTCGGGTGGTGATAGAACGCGGGCAGCGGCGGGTAGACGATGCCACCCATTTCGGTCACGGCCAGCATGTTCCGCAGGTGGGCAAGGTTGAACGGTGTCTCGCGCACCATCAGCACGAGGCGACGCCGCTCTTTCAGGCTGACATCGGCGGCCCGGGTCAACAGGTTGTCGCACATGCCGTGGGCGACAGCCGCCAGCGTTCGCATCGAACACGGTGCGACGACCATCGCATGGGTTGAAAAGGATCCGCTCGCGATTGCCGCTCCGATGTCGGCCGGCGAGTAGACGACATCGGCCAGCGCCTCGAGTGCGGTTCGATCGAGTCCGAGTTCGTGGTGGACATTGATCACGCCCGCCGGACTGGCGACCAGATGGGTCTGCGTGCCGGCCCGTCGCAGGCGGGCCAGCAATTTCACGCCGTAGATCGCTCCTGTGGCGCCGGTGATCCCGACCACCACTCGCTGGGTCACCGTGGCGCTCAGTTCTTGGCGCCAATCATCTGCTGCAACTCGCCGGCCTCGTGCATTTCCATCAGGATGTCCGAGCCGCCGACGAATTCACCGTCGACATACAACTGCGGGATGGTCGGCCAGTTCGCATATTCCTTGATGCCCTGGCGCACTTCCTCGTCTTCCAGCACGTTCACCGTCGTGACTTCGGTGGCGCCGCAGGCTTTCAGGATCTGGATCGCGCGGCCCGAAAAGCCGCACATCGGAAACTGCGCCGTTCCTTTCATGAACAAGACGATCCGGTTGGATTTGACGAGTTGGTCGATGCGTTGTTGAACATTGCTCATGGCGGAACTCTCTTGGAGATTGGAAGAACTGGATCAGCGTTTATACGGCATATCGCGGAACCACCCGGCGCGCCGGGGGTCAAGCCCGCAGGAGAGCTGCAGACTTCGCGGATCGCGGGTTCAGAACGAGTACGAGACGCCGACGTTCAGCAGCGGCGATAGCCGCATTTCCCGAAGCAGGTCGTCCACCGGTTGCGATCCGTTCAACACCCGGCCGAATTTGGCGCCAGGGCTGGCATGGCGCGCGACCACGCCGATGTCGGCACTGAAACCCCAACCGGCCGCCACCGAACCGCTGCTGTAGCCCACACCCAGATACGGTGTCGCGTCCAGCGACGAACCGGAGCCGCGCGAATCGAACTGCCCCGCGCGCGCGATCGACGCGCCGAAGCCCAGGCCGCGCGATGCATCCGGCCCGAACGCGGACAAGACGGGGCTGCCCAGCGGCCCGATGATCACGCCGCTGGTGGCGCGGAACCCGGTTGTTGCCTGGTTCGCCTGCAGGGGCCGCGAAAAATAGAAGTCGCCGAACAGGCTGATCGACTCTTGACCCGCCTGGCCGGCGGCCTGAGCGGTCAAGGCGTGTTGCCAAAGCGAAAACGATGGCGCGGCCTGCAATCGGGTCTGCCATCGGGGCCACAGGTCGTCACTGGCCAGGGCACGCAGCCCGTTGGCGTCGGCCAAGGCGTTGCCACAGTGCAAGGCACCCATCAGCGCCAGCATCGTCAATTGGCGTCGTGTCGAAGGCATGGACATCTCCTTGAAAGACCGCGCGGCAGCGCCTGCATATTACGCTGCGTCGGCGGTCTTTTGGGGAAACGTCCCTTCTGGTCGAAGACGGGCCGCCGACCAGGGCCGTCTGCCCCCGGTGCAGCGTGTTCGGCCTGCCAGATCGTGTCGCGACTCGATTGCCTCGAAACCGCTTCCGAGCAGCAGCGCCGAGACGGCATCCGCCTGTTGATGGCCGTGTTCGAGCAGCAGCCACGATTGCGGGTTCAGGTGGCGGGAGGCCTGGGCAATGATGTCGCGCAACGCGCACAGCCCGTCGTCGCCGCTCACGAGCGCCAGCGTGGGTTCATGTTGCAGATCTGCCAGATGAGGGTCGTCGGTCGCGACATAGGGCGGATTCGAGACCGCCAGATCGAAGCGACGCGCACCCACCGCAGCCCACCAGTCGCCGTTGCACCACTCGATCGGCAGCCCCAGTCGGGCCCCGTTGGCGGCGGCGACCTGGAGGGCTTCGCTGCTCAGGTCGACAGCGGTCACCTCCGCCGCCGGCTGCACCGATTTCAGCGCCAGCGCGATCGCTCCGCTGCCGCAGCCGAGATCGATGACACGGGTCGGCGCCGCGGCGTCGCGTTGGCGCAGGATTTCGGCCGCCCACCTGACCAGTGTTTCGGTATCCGAGCGCGGCACCAGTACCGCGGGGCCGACCTGAAGCGTCAGGCCAAAAAAGGACTGTCGCCCCAGCAGGTAGGCGAGTGGCTCACCGTCGGCATGGCGATCGAGCAACTTCAGCCAGGCCTGCCACTGATCTGGATTCAGTGGCGTGCCGGCATCCGTGATCAGCCAGCTGCGGTTTTTTCCCAGCAGATCGCACAGCAGCCATTGGGCGTCGAGTCGCTCGATGCCGGCCCGCTCGGCCGCCTGCAAGGCAGTCGATACCGCCGCGCTGGAAGCCGGCGGAATGTCACTGCGGCTCACGCTTCCCCGCTTTCGAGCAGTTCCAGCTGCTGGGCGGCGCGCGCCGCCGCCAGCGCGCCGACGATTTCGTCGAGGTCGCCGTCCAGCACCGACTGCAACTTGTACAAGGTCAGATTGATCCGGTGATCGGTCAACCGGCCCTGCGGAAAGTTGTAGGTCCGGATGCGGTCGCTGCGGTCACCGCTGCCGATCAGGCCCTTGCGGTGAGCCGCTTCTTTGGCGGAGCGTTCGGCCTGTTCCTTGTCTCGCAGGCGGGCTGCCAGCACAGCCAGCGCCTTCGCCTTGTTGCGATGCTGGCTGCGGTCGTCCTGGCATTCGGCTACCAGGCCGGTGGGCAGGTGGGTGATGCGGATCGCGCTGTCGGTCTTGTTGACGTGTTGACCGCCGGCCCCGCTGGCGCGAAAGGTATCGATCCGCAGGTCGGCCGGGTTCAGCGAAATTTCCTGCGCCGGGTCGGCCTCGGCGAGGACGGCGACGGTGCAGGCACTGGTGTGGATGCGCCCCTGCGTTTCGGTGACCGGGATCCGCTGCACGCGGTGACCGCCGGACTCGAACTTGAGACCGCCGAACGCCCCGCTGCCGTCGATGCGGATCACCACCTCCTTGTAGCCGCCGAGGTCGGACGGGTTTTCCGACATCACCTCGGTGCGCCAGCCTTGCCGCTCGGCGTGGCGCAAATACATCCGGGCCAGGTCGGCGGCGAACAGCGCGGATTCGTCACCGCCGGTGCCGGCGCGGATCTCGAGGAAGGCATTGCGATCTTCGTCGGGATCACGCGGCAGCAGCGAGGTCTGCAATTCGTGGTCGAGCCGCTCCAGATCGCGGCGCGCCTGCTCGCACTCTTCGCTGGCCATTGCGGCGATATCGGCATCGCCGGCGGCTGTGTCGAGCATGTCGGTCGCTTCGGCCAGCTCACGCTCGCGGCGCAGATAGGCGTTGTAGCGCTCGATGACACCGCTGACTTCTGCGTGCTCGCGCGACAAACCGCGAAATCGGTTCATGTCGCTCGCCACCACTGGGTCGCCGAGGGTGGCATCGAGTTCGTTCAGTCGCAGCGCGAGGCGTTCGAATTGCTGGCGTAGGCTGGGTTTCATGATGCGATCTGCATGGGGGAGGCCATGCGGCGAGGGCCGCGGCCGACATCGCCGCAGGTCAGCGAAGCGGCTTCGCTAATCCTGGGGTGGCTGGGGCAGGCGGCCGCGCAAAAACAGGCGCGAGACGGTATCGGCGACCTGATCGCGGTTGCCGTTGGCGCCGGCTTGGAGTTCGACCATGACGCCGTGCATCATCTTCTGTGTCAGACCGCGAGAGAGCGCTTCGAGCACCGCGTCGATCGGTTCGCCGCGCGTGAGCGCCTTGCGGGCCCGTGCCATCTCGATCGCACGCCAATCCGCGGTCTGTGATTGCAGGGCCTGGATCAGCGGCACCGTATCGCGCTGGCCAAGCCAGCTGAGAAAACCCTCGACCCCGGATTCGACGATGGCCTCGGCCTGCTCGACCGCCGCCTGGCGCTTCTCGCCGCCGGTCTGTACCAGCGCCGACAGATCGTCGACCGTATACAGGTAGATGTCCGATAGTTGAGCCACCTCGGGTTCGATGTCGCGCGGGACTGCCAGGTCGACCATGAAGATCGGGCGGTGCTTGCGCAGCTTCAACGCGCGCTCGACCGCGCCCAGGCCGATGATCGGGACCGAACTCGCGGTGCAGGAGATCACCACGTCGAATCCGGCCAGGCGGGCCGGCAGGTCGGCCAGACGCATGGTTTCGCCGCCGAGGCGGCTCGCCAGGCGTTCGCCGCGTTCGAGGGTACGGTTGGCCACCACCATCGAGCGCGGCGCTTTTGCTGCGAAGTGGGTGCTCACAAGTTCGATCATCTCGCCGGCACCGACAAACAGGATCTTCAGCTCCGACAAATCCTCGAACAGCTGCGCGGCCAGCCGCACCGCCGCTGCCGCCATGCTGATCGAGTGGCTGCCGATCTCGGTGCTGCTGCGAACTTCCTTGGCCACCGCAAACGAGCGCTGGAACATCTGGTGCAGCGTGGTGCCCAGGGTGCCGGCCTGTTCGGCGTCGCGCATGGCCTGTTTCATCTGGCCGAGGATCTGCGGTTCACCCAGCACCATTGAATCGAGGCCGCTGGCGACCCGGAATACATGACGCGCGGCGGCGCGTCCTTCCAGCACATAGGCATGTTGCTGCAGCACCCCGCTGCCGACGCCGCCGATGCCGGCCAGCCAGTCGACCGCGGGCGCCACCAACGACGCGACCCGCCCCGGCGCATCGCCGACATACAGTTCGGTGCGGTTGCAGGTCGAGACGATCGCCAGCTCGGCCGAGCCGTTGAGCCGTTCGCGAAAACCTTGCAGGCGGGGGCCGATGTGTTCACGCTCGAACGCAAACCGGCCCCGAAGATCCAGCGGAGCAGATTGATGGTTGAGCCCGAGAGCGATGACACTCATCGCTTATTATAAATTTGCACGGCGCGCTGGCCCTTTGGCATGGATCAATTCTGCCGCTGCGCCACAGCCCTTTTCGATGCCCATCACCCCGCGCCTGCCTCGACTGACGTGAGCCCACTCGATGCCATCTGGCATATCGTCAATTTTCTGGCGCCCGCCGTCGTCGTTGCGCTGTTTACCGCGGTGGGTGCCAAGCTGGCGTTTTCGGCCAGCTTACGCGCGGTGGCCTGGCGCCGCCTGTTGCGCTGGGCGCTTTTGCCCACCGTCGCGGTGGCGATCGGTGGCCTGATCGTCACCGGACGTGATGGCGCGATGCTGACCTACACCGCCATGGTGGTGGCTGCCGCGCTGGGGGTTTGGTTCGCCAGTGTGCTGACGCGCCGGGCCTGACGGCGCAGCGCGACCGTTCAAACCGTGCCGGCCGCAGCCACATCCGCTGATTTCGGTGCCGGCCCGGCCGCCACCGCAGGCGCACCGGGCGTCTTGACGCCGCTGTCTCGCCACGGGTTGCGCTTCAGCCGCCATCGTTCGAGTTGATCGAGCAGGCGCCAGTAAAGAGGCGCCCGTTGGTCGATCTGACCGGACACCGCCAACAGGCCATCGGTCGTCGCAGGGAAAAACGGGTTGCGCCGGTCATACCCCCACAACTCGATCCGCATCGACGGTCGCACGCTGGGTCCGCGGGCATGAAAACCGAAGGTGTCGGCGACCACCAGCGTATTTGCCGGCACGGCGAAGCGGGTCGGTGCCGGCAGTCCGAGACCGGCCAACTCGGCTTCGTCGACCCGGAACGAACCGCGCGAACTGAGCCGGTCGGCATGATCGCGGGCGGTCAGGCTGCGTTCAACTTCCCAGTTCAGTCGGGCCGCGCTGAGCCGGTGCGAGCCGGGCACATAACAAAAAGCGCCTTCGTCGTCGGCGACATCGGTCAGAAAAAACCAGGCCTTCATCGTCGGATGGAAGGTATCCGCGTGCAGCGTGGTTTGTGGATCGGGATCAGCGTCAGTCACCCGGTTCAGAATCGTCTGCACATACAGCCAGGGTGCCTGACCGTAGCCGGCAACGTAGCGGGTCAGGCCGGCCCAGCGCGGCTCGTCGATCAGCGCGCGCAACTCGGGCAGATCGCGCATCATTGCGCCATCGACCGCGATGCGCCGGGTGATGGTGTCGCCCTGCAGCATTTCACGTGCGCTTGCCCGGTGCGACAACAACCGGGTCCGCAAGGTCTCGAAGACCGCGGCCGGCAGCAGGTCTTGCACGACGACAAAACCGTCGCGTTCAAATGCCGCCTGGTCCGGGGCTGTAATCAGGTGCGCCAGCCTCGCACGCCGCCGCCCGGTCAGATGATGAGCAGCCCGCAGGCGCCAGCGATGCAGGCCGAGCCGATTCAGCCGGCGCGAGCCGAGCAGCGGGTTGTCACGAAACGACTTGGCCGACGTGAACAGCTCGATCAGCCACCACGGCGCCAGCAGAATCGATTTCAGCGCGGTCAGCATCTTGGTCGCGGCAGGTGGACAGAGCGGATCAACAGCCGGCCATCGGCCAGAAGGTCACACCGCCCGATCTTCCTCGACAACGAATTCGCCGCGGATCGAATGTGGTCGTGTCTCGGTGATGCGCACATCGATCAGCTGCCCCGTCAGCCGCACGGCCAGCGGCCCGGCCGGGAAATTGACGATCCGGTTGCACTCGGTGCGCCCCATCAGGTCGGCGACATCGCCATTGAGCTTGCGCGACGGCCCTTCGACCAGAATACGCTGCGTCGATCCGACCATCGAACGGCTGATCCGCTGGGCATTCGCCTCGATCACGGCCTGCAAGGTCTGCAGCCGCTTCAGCTTGACCGACTGAGGTGTGTCGTCTGCCAGGGCGGCGGCGGGTGTCCCCGGGCGGGCGCTGAAGACGAAGCTGAAGCTGTTGTCGAATCCGAGCTCGTCGATCATTTTCATCATCTTCGTGAAATCGTCGTCGGTTTCACCCGGAAATCCGACGATGAAGTCGCTGGACAGGCTGATGCCCGGCCGCACCTGCCGCAGCTTGCGGATCGTGCTCTTGTATTCCATCGCGGTATAGCCACGCTTCATCGCCATCAGGATGCGATCACTGCCGTGTTGTACCGGCAGGTGCACGTGATTGACGAGCTTGGGAAGCCGCGCATAGGCATCGATCAGGCGTTGCCCGAATTCGTTCGGATGACTGGTGGTGTAACGGATGCGCTCGACGCCGGGGATCTCGTGGACATATTCGAGCAGCAATGCAAAGTCGGCCCAATCACCGCTGTCGCCCATCGCGCCGCGGTAGCCGTTGACGTTCTGGCCCAGCAGAGTGACTTCCTTGACGCCTTGGTCGGCGAGCCCGGCCACCTCGGTCAAGACATCGCCGAACGGCCGTGACACCTCTTCGCCGCGCGTATACGGCACCACGCAATAGCTGCAATATTTGGAACAGCCTTCCATGATCGAGACGAAGGCGCTGGCGCCTTGCACACGGGCCGGCGGCAGGTGGTCGAACTTCTCGATCTCCGGAAAACTGATGTCGACCTGCGGGCGCTGTTCCAGCTGGCGCTGCCGGATCATCTGCGGCAGCCGGTGCAGCGTCTGCGGGCCGAACACCAGGTCGACATACGGCGCGCGGGCCACAATGGCCGCGCCTTCCTGGCTCGCCACGCAGCCACCAACGCCGATCAACACGCCTTTTGCCTTCAGATGCTTGACGCGCCCGAGGTCGCTGAACACCTTCTCCTGCGCCTTTTCGCGCACCGAGCAGGTATTGAACAGGATCAGATCGGCCTGCTCGACATCGGTGGTGGTTTCGTAGCCGTCGGCGGCACGCAAGACATCGACCATCTTGTCGGAGTCGTATTCATTCATCTGGCACCCGAAGGTCTTGATGAAGACTTTCGGCGCGCCGGCTCGCGGTGATGGCCGGTCGAGCTTCACTTCGGATTGATCGCTCATGGCTTGCTCCAGGTCTGTGCGACCGGGTCGAACAACCAGCTCCTGGCTTCGACGGGTGTGCGGGGCCATGGGCGCTTGCTGACCTCGTCAGGCCGCAGGATCCACACGTCGCGCACCAGACCATAGGTGTCGACGGTGTAGTGGACCACCCACTTCGAGCCGATCAAGGCGCCCGACATCTGCTGCATGTTGTCCTGGGCGCGAATCCGCGCCCCCGGCGCCAGGCGCGCGTTGTCACGGTTCAAGCGGATTTCCGGCGGCTGCAGAAATTCGATGTCGCCGCGCAGGGCGTCGGCCGGAAATTGCCGCTGCACCTGCGCCGGCGCGGCGGCGTGCAGCGTCGACAGGGCAACGGCGAGGGCGAAACAGCGGTACATGGCTTTGATCCAGTGGCTGCAATGGCCGTACAGGGTAAACCTTCAATTCTAGGCGGCTCCAGCGAGGCGTCGCCGGGTTGGGGCTGACAGGGCGCGAATCAGGGCCGATAATGATTTTCAAAGATGTCTGGTGAACCGATGCTGCTGACGATTCGAACCCTGAGCTGTCCCCCGCCCGATACCCCGCAGAGCATTCATGCTCAGTTCGACGCGTCGGGCGGCCGGATCGGACGCAGCCCGCCATGCAAGCTGATCCTGCCCGACCCCAACCGCCACATCTCGCGCGAGCACGCCGAGATCCGCATGCGTGGCGATGCCTTCTCGATCAAGGTGGTCTCGAAGGTCAACAGCGTGATGGTGAACGATGCCGTGGTAAGCCCCGGGGAGGCCGTCGACATCAAGAACGGCGACCAGATCCTGATCGGTGAGTATCTGCTGCGGGCCGATATTTCCACGCCGGCCGCCGTGTCGGCGCCCGCGAGCGCCGGGTCATTGTTCAACCCGTCACCGCCGGCACCGGCATCCGGCAACCCCTTCGATCTGTTCGAAGGCCTTGCCGCCAAGGCGCAGCCGCCGGCCGCGCCGCCGCCACCCGACTGGTTCAATGCGCCGAAGGCCGCGGCTCCCGCTGCGCCGAGCGGCGCCGCCGGATCGCTGGATGAATTTTTCGACGCCCCACCCGAGAACTCGAATTTTTCCGGCTTGCTGAAAGATTCGGCGCCATCTGCAGCGGGTGTGGGCAAACCGCCACCGCCGCCGAACGTGCCACCCGACAATCGGCTCGATCAGTTCCTGGGCATCGGCACGACGCTTGAAGACGATCCGTTGGCAGATTCACGGGTAAGCGGGGGCATGGATCTCTATCGAGCTTCCGCGCTGGATATGCCGCTGAACACGTCTGCCCGTCCACAAGCGCCGGTGCCCACGCCAGCGCCGCCGCCGACGGCAGCGGATCCATTCGGGTTCGACGACGATATCTTCAAGGCACTCGAGAAGGACCTGGGCGCGCCGTCGTCCGCGCCCGCTGCGCCGGCGGGTGCCAAGCCGCTGGCCGAGCCCTTCTTCGAAATGCCGCCGACTGCGCCACCACCTGCAGCGCCGCCGGCGCCGGTTTCCACGCTACCGGAACCGTTCTTCGACATGCCGGCCGCGGTGCCAGCGGGTGCTCGCCCGGCCGTACCTGTTCCACCGGTTCAGATGCCGACCGCTGCGCCTGCGCCAGTCGCTGCCGTGCCAGCCGAACCGGCGGCGGCGCCGGCCGTGGTCACGTCCGCCGAGCTGGACCGCCTGAGCGGACTGGATGCACCCGCCGCGACGCCGACCGAGCCTTTGCCAGCCGCTGGTTTAAATACCCCGCCCGCGGCGGCGATGCCGATGCCCGCCGGACAGGCGCCGGTTCCTGGCGCCGAGTCGCTTCAAACTGCGCACCTGATGACGGTGCTGGCGCAGGCGCTCGGTCTCGAAGAGCGCGAACTCGATACCGCGAATCCGGAAGAGACCATCCGCTTGGTCGGCGAACTGCTGCGGATGTCCACCGATGGCCTGTTTCGCATGCTGGACATGCGCGCGCAACTGAAGAGCGAACTGCACATCGAGGATCGCACGATGATCGCGTCGCGCGAGAACAACCCGCTCAAGCATGCCGATTCGCCGCGCGACGCAATCGCCTATCTGGTTGACCTGCGACAGCACGGCAACCGCCTGTTTATGCCGCCGAGCAAGGCGGTCGAAGATACGATCTGGGACATCTGTGCCCACGAGATGGCGGTGATGGCCGGAACCCGCGCAGCACTGCTGGCGGCGCTGAAGATGTTTTCACCCGAGGTGATCGAAGGGCGGATCAAGAAAACCGGCGCGCTGAAGAATGTGCTGCCGGCATTCCACAAGTCGCGCTTGTGGGAACGCTTCCTCGACATGTACGCAGAGTTGCAGCATGAAGCCGAGGACCATTTCGACCGGTTGCTGAATCAGGAATTCTCGAAGGCATATTCCGAGCAGAGTAGAAAACTCAAAAAGAAGCGATAGAAGCGGCGAGCGGCGGTACAAATCGACACGAATCCACGATTCAACCGCTCCAGGTTGCATCGGATCGGCCCGTCTGCCACCAAACTAGTGTCATTGAATGGCGCGGAGGAGGAACGGTGTGACCCATTCGGGCTTGATGTTCGCAGTTCGACGCTTCGTCGAATCCGCCTCCCGGACAGCCGGCTGCCATCCGGGTGCCGTCGGCTCGCAAGCCTGGGGCGAGGTCCGCTGATGGTCGATCGCTACCAGATCGTCTGTGCGAGCGACAAGGGCATGGTGCGCTCAGGCAACGAAGACGCTGTCTACGGGGACGAATCGCTCGGGTTCGCGATCCTGGCCGACGGAATGGGTGGCTACGCGGCCGGCGAAGTGGCGAGCCGGTTGGCGGTCGACGAAATCCGCGCCGAGCTGGAGTCGGCACTGCCACACATCAATCTGAACGACCCCGGCGGCAGCGGAGCGGCATTGGCGGAGGATCTGCGATTTGCCGCGCAGCGCGCCAACACCGCCATCATCAATTCGGCCAAGCGCGACCCCGACCAAGAGGGCATGGGCGCCACGCTGGTGCTTGCGGTGCTGATGGCAGGGCGCGTTGTCATCGGTCACCTCGGCGATTCGCGGGCCTATCGGTTTCGCGACGGACGGGTGGAACAGCTGACGCGTGACCATTGCTGGGTCGACGAACAGATCGCCCAGGGCGCGTTGCAGATCGATGCCTTGCTCAACACCAAGTTCAAGAACATCGTGACCCGTGCGCTGGGCATCGACGACGAGATCGATCTCGAAGTTCACGAGCACGAGACGCTGCCCGGAGATACCTTGTTGATGTGTTCGGACGGGCTCACTGACATGCTGGACGACGGGCAGATCGAAGCGCTGCTGCGCGGCAATGGCGATCTGCCTGCCAAGGCAGACCAGCTGATCGCCCAGGCCAACCAGAAGGGCGGCAAGGACAACATCTCGGTCGTCCTGATGCGCGTTGCCGCCTCAAAGGGCGGCTGGGCCTCACGGCTGGTTCGCAAGATCCAGGGTGTCAGCGGTTCCGCTGCTGACGAACCGCCACCGGGATCCGCCAAATGAGCTGCGAATCTCACTGGAACTGATATGGATTCGACCATGACGGAGACCGCCACCGCCGCCCCCGCCAGCCTGTCAGGGCAACACGACATGTCGCTTGCCCAGGCGCTGGTACGTGCCCAGCAATTGCTGCAGGATGATCAGCTTGATGCGGCCGAGAACATCTTTCTGCAGATTCTCGAACAACTGCCCGACGAACCCAACGCGCTGCACTTCTTCGGTCTGCTCAGGCACCAGCAAGGGCGCAGTGCCGAGGCGATTCCCTATCTGCGCCGGACCACGCAACTGGTTCCGGAGGCAGCAGGTCCCTGGATCAATCTGGGCAACATCCTGATCGAAACCGAACAGTATCTAGAGGCCCTGGTGCCGCTTCAGCGCGCCCAGCGTCTCGATCCGGAGTCTGCCTCCAACTACAACAACCTGGGCGTGGCCTATTTGCACGCCGACCGGCTCGAGGCCAGCGAGGCGGCCTTTCGAGAAGGGCTCAGACTGGAACCCGATCGCCACGAGATCCATCACAATTTTTCGCGGATGCTGAAGGCTGCGGGGCGGTTGCCGGAGGCCATCGCCAGCCTGAGCAAGGCCATCGAACTGGCGCCGGAGATTGCGGTTTCCCATCAGCTGATCAGCATCTGCCAGTTCGAGTCGGGCCACACCGAGCAGGCCCTGGCGTCGCTGGACAAATGGCAAAGCCTCGATCCCGGGAACCCGAAAATCGAACACCTGCGCGCCGGCATTCTCGGCAGCAATGCGCCGGCACGGGCATCCGACGACTATGTTCGTGATGAATTCGACAAGTTCGCGGAGTCCTTCGACCACAAGCTCGATCTGCTCGAGTATCGTGCTCCCGGGTTGGTCACTGAGGCCTTGACCTCGATCGTGGCGGCGCTGCCGGATGGCCCGTCGATACTGGATGCAGGATGTGGAACCGGCCTTTGTGCGCCCCTTGTCAAGCCGTTTTGCGGTCGGCTTGTCGGTATCGATCTGTCGCAGGGCATGCTGCTGCAGGCCGAGAAGCGAAATTTGTACGATCAGCTCGCGCAGGCCGAGTTGACTGAGTATCTGGAAAAGTCGCCGGCCTGCTTCGATGCGGTGGTCAGTGCCGATACGCTTTGTTATTTCGGGGACCTTTCCGGTTTTCTACGGGCGGCGCATTCTGCGCTGCGTGGGCATGGTGTGGTGATTTTTACTCTTGAAGCTCTGGTGAACAAGGCGGCCGACTTTAATCTGCAGATTCACGGCAGGTACAGCCATTCGAGAGAGTATGTCCTGAGGGTGGTTCGCGAAAATGGTTTTTCAGTGGCGTCGTTGACCTGCAAGACCCTGCGCAAGGAAGTCGACAAGGATGTGGCCGGCTATCTGGTCACTGCGGTTCGAATCCCGGCGCTGAATTGACACGGTAGAGAAAAGCGAACTCAAGGGGTTCAAGCATGAGCAGACTTCTTCAGATAGGAACGGTCAAGGGCGACGGTGCCTTTGTTGTCGAGAGGATTGTGGGAAAGGAAGATATTTCCCGCATGTTCGAGTATCGGGTCGACCTGCTGTCCGAACACAGCGACTACAAGGCCAAGGATATCCTCGGAACCAATGCCACGGTTGGCGTTGAACTTCCGGGAAGCTCGGATATCCGTTACCTTAACGGTTATATCACTCGATTTTCGGTACTCGGCCAGGTTCGCACGCCCGCGTTCAAGGGGAATGTCGGATTCAAGTATCAGATCGTGATGAGTCCGTGGATCTGGTTTCTGACCAGGACCTCCACCTGTGCGATTTTCCAGCAGAAGAAGATCCTCGATGTGATCGAAGAGGTCCTCGGTCGTGTTGCCGAACTGAAATCACTCGAAATCAAGGGCAGCATCGATACGGAATTGCGCGACTACAACGTTCAATACCGCGAGACCGATTTCAACTTCTTCAGTCGGCTGATGGAGCAGGCCGGTCTCTACTATTTTTTCAAGCATGAGGACGGCAAGCATACGCTGGTGATTGCCGACAAGCCGGACGCCCATGTCTTCATCCCGGGCAGAGCCGATCTGCGGTTTTCAGCCGAGACGCTTCACGATGCGTCGCTGAAGGCCTGGACCCAGAATGCCGAAATCCAGTCCGGGGCCTTTGTCATCGATGATTTCGACTACAACAAGCCGGGAACCCGGTTGTTGAAGGTGGCACCGAAGGAGCGCGAACACAAGAATGCCGGCTTTGAGGTCTACGACTATCCGGGAGAATATCTCGAGCCGGGCTGGGGCGAAAAATACGCGAAGATCCGGATGGAGGAGATGCACTGCCAGTATGAGCTGAGCCGCGGCGCAGGTACCGAACGCAGGATTCAGGCTGGTTTCAAGTTCAAGCTGGCCGATCACCCGGTCACGGAAATGAACAAGGAGTACCTCGTCATTTCGCATGCGTTCACCGGTGTAAACAATCTCGCGGCATCCAAAGGCGGCATCGGGGCAGAATTCGAATGCAGTTTCGGCGTAATCCCGGCGAGCACCCAGTTCAGGCCGCCGAGGCTGACGCCGTTGCCATCCATTTCCGGACCCCAAACCGCGATCGTTGTCGGGCCGGCCGGCGAAGAGATCTACACTGATGCGCTCGGCAGGGTCAAGCTGCAGTTTCACTGGGACCGCTACAGCACCGGCTCCGATCAGGATTCATGCTTCGTCCGTGTCTCCAGTACGCTGGCTGGCAAAGGCTGGGGCTATATCAATATACCGAGGGTTGGGCAGGAGGTGATCGTCGATTTCCTGGAAGGGGATCCGGATCGTCCGATCGTGACGGGGCGTGTATATAACGGCGAAAACCAGACACCCTACGACATGCCGTCGAAGAAGATGTACATCGGCATGAAAACCCGGAGTTATCCGGATGGTGGAACCGACGAATTCAACGAGATGCGGTTCGACGATAGCAAGGGCAGTGAACGGATATTTTTTCAGGCTCAAAAGTGGATGGATATCCGTGTCAAGCATACCTACAAGGAGTGGATAGGCGGTGTATTCAACAGTCACGTCTGCGGCAACATTCATATCCAAACCGGAAGCGAATTCCATGCCACTTCCAAAGGAGATATGCATGTCACCGTCACGGACGGGCTCATGTCGATCAATGTGAAGCAGAACATCCTGGTCGACAGCCAAGCCATGATCGCGCTGCAGGCCAAGGATCAGCTGACACTTCGGGCCAAGAATGTGGCCATCACCGGTACGGAGTCGATTCAGAGCAACGCTGCGGACATTTATGAAACGGCATCGGGCGACATCAACCTCAACGCGGACAACATCTTCCTGACCGGCAAGTCTTCGATCCAGATGAAGGTGGGCGGCAGCATCGTGGTTCTCGATGCCAGCGGGGTCACGATCGTCGGGTCGATGGTCAAGATCAATTCGGGCGGGTCGGCCAACGACGCTGAAAAGGCGAACGAAGTGCCGGCCTTCACGCCCAAGGATGCCAAGCTGCCAGCCATTGCCTTGACCAGCATTGGTGGGGAAAAATCGCCGCCGCCGCAAAAGCGGACCAAGCCGACGGCCTACAGCGGTCAGGCGAGCGCGTTCAAGGTGGCCGCCGGTGGAGGCACGCCGTTTGTCGAGGAATGTGAATGTTGAGGCGCCATACTTCCCGGATGGGTCCATCAGCGCTACGATGATTCGTTCAGTTTCCCGTCGCAAGATGGATTGGTGAAGCAACAAGCATTCAGAACCCATGACTCCCGAATCCGTACGTTCGAAACTGTGGCGCGAGAGTGTGGACAAGCATCTGTACGTCATCCTCGATGGCGCGCAGAACGAGAACCTGCTCGATGTGTTCGACGATATCGAGGATATCGAGTACCGGTGCCTGTTTAGCGAGAAGCTCGAACCCGACATGGCCGAAGTGGCGCCGTACATGGTCGAGTTGAGAGAGGGGGAGCCGTTCACAAAGTGGCTGCTCGACCAGGGCTGGGCCCAGAACTGGGGCATTTTTGTCATCAGCGAGAGCGATCTAGCGGAAGCGTGGCGCAACCTGCGCCAACATAGCCGGGTCTACGGACCAGACCGCCGCCGTCTGTATTTCCGCTTCTACGATCCACGGGTGCTCAATTCGTTTCTGCCGACCTGTGATTCGGGGCAATTGGCCGCGTTGTTCGAGCGAGCCAATCTCTTCATCGCTGAACAGGAAGGCGGCGCTGGCGCGTTCGCCTATTCAGTCGCCGACGGAAAGCTGGTCACCGAGGTCGTCGAGGCCAAATGAAGTCGGCGGCGCCGCCGCTGGCGATGAACTCTCAGGGGAGCGGACATGACCAGCGGAATCAACATGAGTTTCGAGTTCGGCGGCGCGAAGCGGGATCGAACGCCTGTTGAGCCGGTCGAATCGGGGCAGCTGTTTCGGGTGCTGGTTCTCGGCGACTTTTCGGGGCGCGCTTCGCGTCGACAGGATCAGCTTCCCGCGCCTGCATTCTCGTCCGCCACGGTCGACCCCGACCGCTTCGATGCCGTTTTGCAGGGTCTGTCGGTCACGCTCGATCTTCGGCTTGCGCAATCGCCCGACGTACCGGTTCGGATCGGCCTGAGCAGCCTCGACGACTTCGAGCCGGACGCGCTGTTCGCGCGGCTGCCGCTGTTTGCCAGGTTGCGAGATTTGCGCCAACGTCTGTCCGACCCGGCGACGTTCGAGCAAGCGGCCGCCGAAATGCGCATCGACGATCAGGCCGCTGCGTCTGGCGGTGCGGCTGCGGCGCCGGGTGTTCAGGCTGCAGCACCGCCGCAGGGTGCATCGGAGGACGATGCCGCCACCTTGCAGCGACTGCTCGGCGCGGCGCCTGCCGCTGCGTCCACGGCGTCGCAGCCGGCCTCCGGCAGCGTCGATGCCGCGGTCGACCGTCTGCTGCGCCGGGTGGTGGCGCCGTTCGTCGTGCCGACGACCTCGCACCTGCAGCAGCCCATGATCGATTCGGTCGACCGCGCGATCAGCGAAACCATGCGCAGCATCCTGCGCGACCCGCATTGGCGTGCGCTGGAAGGCAACTGGCGAGCACTGGATCAATTCGTCCGCACCGTCGAGATGGATGGTCAGGTGCTGCTCGAACTGGTCGATGCAGGTGCCGCCGACATGCTGGCCAGTCTGACCGAGGCCGAAGGTGAGCCCGCGCGCACGCCGCTGGCTCACAAACTTGCAGCGCGCCGCCTGCACGAGGGCCAGGAAGAGGGTTATGCGGTCGTGGTGGCGATGTACGAGTTCGGACCCAGTGCACCCGAATTGGCCTTGCTGGCCGGACTCGGCGCCTTGGCTGCCGGTGAAGGTGCCGTGCTGCTCGGCTCCGCCGCAGCCGAGCTGGCACTGGTCGACGCTCCGGATGCCTGGGACGGCGCGCTGCCGACCGCAACCGATCCGGCAGCGCAGGCGCGTTGGCGCGCGCTGCGTGCGAGTTGGGTTGCGCCACATGTCGGACTGGTCTGGCCGAGGGTCATGGCCCGGCTGCCCTATGGCGCCAAGACCCAGCCGGTGTCGTCGTTCAGCTTCGAAGAACTGGACAGGACCGCGACCGGTTCGGAGGCGTTGCCCTGGCGGCTGGCTGCGCTCGATCTGGCGTCCCTGCTGGCGCGCAGCTACACCGAACTGGGGTGGGACATGCAGTCCGGCCTGGCGGTGGAACTGGAGGATCTGCCGGCGTTCGTGGACGATCGCGGAGACAGCCCGCATCTGCAGGCCGTGGCCGAGTTGTACATGAGCGAGCGGCAGGCACAGGCGATCGCCGCGGCTGGAATCATGCCGCTGATCAGCCATCGTGGCCTGCCTCACGCGCGGCTCGCGACCTGGCGCAGCATCGGCTCGGCACAACCTGAATTGAAGGCGCGCTGGCAAAACTGATCCGTCGCTTGGCGACGACGGCGCTCGTCCCCGGGCGACGCCGTTTACCTGCTGGCCGCTCGTTTGCGGGGCTTGGTTGGCGCGCATCGCGGTGTTAGAGTGAGTCGCTGAGCTTTGCGTGCCTACCAAGCGGCAACAGGTGGGTTCCACTGGTCCAAACCAGGTCACCGAACAAAAGCATGAGCAGAAATCGCGTCATTTGGTCTGAGGGCTTGTTCTTGCGGCCGCAGCATTTCCAGCAAATGGAACGCTCGGTCGAGATGCTTGTGCAGGCGCGCGTCACCGGTGCCTTGGCGCATCCCTGGGGCTTCAGCCGCCTGGTGCTCGATGACGAAGCGCTGAAGATCGGCCGCGTCTCGATCAAGGAAGCGCAAGGCGTATTGCCCGATGGCACGCCGTTCTCCATTCCGCAGGAGTATCCGGCGCCGCCACCGCTCGAGGTGCCGGTCGATCTGAAAGACGCGTTCATCTATCTGGCGTTGCCCGCCTGGCGCTCCGGCATGCCCGAATTTGCAGTCGAGGCGAGCACCCAATCGGTGCTGGCTCGTTACGTTGGCGCCGATCAGGAAGTGGCCGATGCGATCTTGGGCTCCCAGGAGGCAGCCGAGATGCGGCTCGGGCGCCTCAATCTGCGCTACGCGATCGAAGGTGATCCGCGTGATGCGTTCTGCACCATGGGGATGACCCGGGTGGTCGAGCGACGCAGCACCGGCACCGTCGTTCTCGACGATGCCTACATCCCGCCGATGCTCGAGTGCGCGACGAACCGCCACCTGCGCGATTTTCTGGAAGAAGCGCGCAACCTGGTGCGGCATCGGGGTACGGCGCTGGCCGGCCGGCTGAACCAATCGACCCAGAAGGGCGTCGGCGAGATCTCCGAATTCCTGATGCTGCAGATCGCCAATCGCTTCGATCCCTGGCTCGCACACCTGGCCCGGCGCGAAACCTTGCATCCCGAAGCGCTGTACACCGTGCTGTTGCAACTGGCTGGAGAGATGGCCACCTTCTCGGCGCGCCGCAAACGCCGCGCCACCGATTACGCCGCTTATCGGCACGACGACCTGCGCGGCAGTTTCGAGCCGCTGATGGCCGACATCCGCGATCTGTTGACCGAGGTCATCAACCCGAACGCGATCAATATCCCGCTTCAGGAACGCGCCAAGGGCCTGTATACCGGCATGATTCCCGACCTCGAGCTGGTGCGCACTGCGTCCTTCATCATGGTGGTCAATGCCCAGCTCAACAGCGAAGCGTTGCGCCAGCGCCTGCCGCGCGAGGTCAAGATCGGGCCGGCCGAAAAAATTCGCGACATGGTGATGTCGCACCTGCCCGGCATCACCGTTCAGCCCTTGCCGATGGCGCCGCCGAGCCTGCCGTTCTACGCCGGCTACACCTATTTCGAGCTGGACCGGCGCAGCGAATTCTGGAAGCCGCTCGAAGTCGGCAAACTGCTGGCCCTGCACATCGCCGGTGAGTTTCCCGGGTTGCACATGGAATTGTGGGCGTTGCGCGCCGACTCCCGTTGAGGTTGACGAACAATGGCCGATCCACTTTTCCCCGATCCAGACGCTGAATCGACGATCATGATTCCGCGGCCGGGTGGTCGGCGCTCGGCCGCCCAGCCGGCTCCGGCGCAGGCGCCGCCAATGCAGCCGGCCGAATCGAGCGCGCCGGGCGAGGTGCCGCTGGTCGGCGTCAACCCGCTGGTGGCCAGCGCGTCGATGCTGCTGAGCGTGGTGCCGACGATCCGACGCACGCTGTCGCACCAGAACCCGGCCTCGTTGCGCGAGTACCTGCTGCGCGCGATGGCTGAATTCGAGGCTGCCGCGCGGCGCGCCAATTGCAGCCCCGAGCACATCCTGATCGGCCGCTACGCGCTGTGCACGATGATCGACGAAACCGTCATGGTCATGCCCTGGGGCTCGAGCTCGTCGTGGTCGCGCGAGAGTCTGCTGGTGACGCTGCACAAGGAGGGATTCGGCGGCGAGAAATTCTTCCTGCTGCTCGAGAAGGCGCTCGAAGATCCGCGTCGGAACCTTCCGCTGATCGAACTGATGTATGCCTGCCTGGCACTCGGATTCGAGGGTCGCTACCGCGTGATCGACAACGGCCGTTCCCAGCTGGAAGCGCTGCGCGACCGGGTCTACAACGTGATCCGCCGCGAACGCGGCGAGTTCGACCGGGATCTGTCACCCCACTGGCTGGGCATGCAGAAATCCGCCAAGCCGCTGGTTCGCCGGATTCCGCCATGGATCATCCTGGCACTGCTGGGCTTGTTCGTCTTCGTGTTCTATTTCGTCTATGTGGTGCTGCTGGCGCGTTCGTCGGACCCGGTGTTCG
The DNA here is from genome assembly GCA_031398385.1 of Ideonella sp. Taxonomy (GTDB): domain Bacteria; phylum Pseudomonadota; class Gammaproteobacteria; order Burkholderiales; family Burkholderiaceae_C; genus Ideonella_A. The sequence continues at coordinate 55,931 of JANNNE010000211.1, read as the reverse complement.
CCAGCGTCGCGTCGATCAAGGCCGATCCGGGCAATCTGCAGCGTGCAAACTCCGGTCCGCTGGAAGCGCCGCCGCCGTTCGTGCCGCGGCTGCGGCCGCTATTGCTGGTCGAGATCCAGCAGGGGCTGCTCGAAGTGTTCGAGGATGCCCGCGAAGCCAAGGTCGTGCTGCGTGGCGACAGCATCTACAAGAGCGGCAGTGCCGATCCGGATCCCAAGTTGATGCCGGTGCTCGACCGCATCGGCGACGAGTTGAACAAGGTACCCGGTTTCATAACCGTCACTGGGCACACCGACAACGCGCCCGGCGGCAGCCTGCGTTTCCCATCGAACTACGAGCTCTCGGTCGGGCGGGCCAAGGGCATCGCTGAGCGGCTGCTGTTGACCGTCAAGGATCCGGCGCGGATAAAGGTCGAGGGCGTGGCCGACTCCAAACCGTTGGTGCCCAATACAACCCCGGAAGGTCGCTCGCGCAATCGACGGGTCGAGATTTTCCTGCGCAAACCTGCGCTACCCTGATTCAGGACATCGTCCATGTGGGCTAAGTTGAAGCGTTTCTTTACCAATCGTTGGGTGTTGACGGCGATCGGCCTGTTGATCCTGGGATTGCTGATCTGGTTTGCCGGCGATGCGATCGCGTTCTACGAATTCCGCCCGCTGGCATCGGCGTTTGCGCGGATCGGCCTGATCCTGTTCATCATCTTCTGCATTGCGGCCTGGGAGGGGATCAAATATTTCCGCGCCTGGCGTGCCAACAAGCGCATGCTCAACGCGATCAGTGGCGCCGAGGCCGATACCGCCGCGTTGTCGCAGCGTGAGGTGGCTGAGTTGAAGCAGCGCTTCGATCAGGCGATGGGGGTACTGCGCAAGGCGCGCTTCGACGACAAGTCTGGTGGCGGCGGGCGCAACTACCTCTACCAGTTGCCCTGGTACATGTTCATCGGCGCACCGGGTTCGGGCAAGACCACGGCCTTGATCAATTCGGGCCTCAAATTCCCGCTCGCTGAAACCCTCGGCAAGGATGCCGTAAAGGGCGTCGGCGGCACGCGCAACTGCGACTGGTGGTTCACCGACGAGGCGGTGCTGCTCGATACCGCCGGACGCTACACCACGCAGACCAGCAACCGCGAGGTCGACTCGACCGCCTGGCAGGGCTTCCTCGGCTTGCTGAAGAAGTTTCGGCCGCAACTGCCGCTGAATGGCGCGATCATCACGCTCAGTGTCTCGGACCTGTTCACCCAGTCGCCCGAGGAACGAGCCGAATATGCACGTTCGGTGCGGACCCGCATCCAGGAGCTCTACAACACGCTGGGTGTGCGCTTCCCGCTGTACCTGGTCGTGACCAAGGCCGACCTGCTGGCCGGTTTTGCCGAGTATTACAACGACCTCGGCCGCGAAGCCCGCGCCCAGGCCTGGGGCATGACCTTCCCCTACCAGGCGCAGGGCGCCGGTCAGGCGGCCGTCGCCCAGTTCGACCAGGAGTTCGACCTGCTGGTGAATCGGCTGAACGAGCGCCTGTTCCCGCGCATGGAAGAAGAGCGCGACCCGCAGAAGCGGGCCACGATCTATACCTTTCCGCAGCAGTTCGCCGGATTGAAAGGACTGGTCAAGGGCTTCCTCGATGAAGTCTTCCAGTCGTCTGCATTTGCCGAAGAGGCGATGCTGCGGGGGGTCTATTTCACCAGCGGCACTCAGGAGGGCAGCCCGTTCGACCGCGTGCTGGGCAACATCTCGCGCAATTACGGACTGGAGAGACAGGTGCTGCCGCCGGCTGCCGCATCGGGCCGCAGCTATTTCCTGACGCGTCTGATGCGCGAGGTCGTCTTTGCCGAGTCCGACCTCGGCGGACGCAGCGCGCTGATCGAACGGCGCCGCAGCCGCATGATGTTTGCCGGCTACGCCGTGGTCGGGCTGCTCTCGCTGTTGCTGGTGGCCGGCTGGACCGTCAGTTTTGTGCGCAACAAGGCGCTGATCGCCGAGGTCAACCAGAATGCTGCCGAACTGAACAAGCAGGTGACTGCGCTGCCGAAGCCGCTGCAAGGCGATGTGCTGGTGCCGCTGGGCGCGCTCAACGGCCTGCGTGCGATGCCGACCGGATTCGCCCACCGCGAAGACAGCGTGCCGTTCACGATGGGTCTGGGTCTCTACCAGGGCGACAAGCTTGGCGTCCCGTCCCAGCAGTCCTACCTCGATCTGCTGCGTGATGCCTTCATGCCACGCGTGGCGCTGCGCCTGGAAAGCCTGTTGCGCGAATCGACCTTGCCTGAAGTCCGCTATGAGGTGCTGAAGACCTACATCATGCTGTTCGATCCCAAGCATCTGTCGGTCGACGAAGTCGAAGCGATGGTCAGTGGCGACTGGGAGCGCAATTTCCCGCGCGAGGTCCAGGAAACCGACCGGACCGCGCTGCGCAGCCACCTGCGCACGGCACTCGAGCAGAAACCACTCGAAATGGCGCTGCCGATGGACAAGGCGCTGGTCGAACAGGTGCGTGCCCAGTTGGCCAGTTCGTCGCTGGCGCAGCGGGCATTCGCTCGGCTGAAACTGTTCGGACCGGGCAGTGCGGTTCCTGATTTCCAGGTTCACCATGCCGCCGGTCCGTCCGGGCCTCTGGTGCTGGCACGGCGCAGCGGCACGCCGCTGACCAAGCCGATTCCGGCGATGTTCACAATCGCCGGATATGACAAGACTTTCCGGGCGCAGGCGCCTGCGATGGTCAAGCAACTCGCCGACGAAGAGGCCTGGGTGCTTGGGCCGAAATATGCCAACCAGGGCGCCAATCGGGCGGTGACGGCACTGGCTGACGTGCAGCGGCTCTACCTGGCTGATTACATCAAGACCTGGGACGAGTTGCTGCGTGACCTGATGCTGGTTCCCCCCGCCGACCTGCAGGCCAGCATCCGCTCGATCACGCTGCTGTCCGCGCCCGATTCGCCGTTGAAGACCCTGCTGCAGGCCATTGCCCGTGAGACGAAGCTGGCGACCACCGAAAACCGGTCGGCCGAGGCGTCGGCCTCCAAGGCGCTCGACAAGGTGACGACCTCGGTCAAGAACACGGTTGACCGCCTGCTCGGCGATCCGGGGAATTCTGTTCAGCCGCGTGCCATGGAACGTCCGGAAGCACAGGTGGACAAATATTTCGAGCAGTTGCACCGGGTCGTGCTGGGCCCGCCAGTGGCGCCGGGGGCGACCGCGCCGACGACGCCGCTCGACGCCACCCTGCAGGTGCTGCGCGAATATGAATTGCAGCTTCGCGCCACTGAGGATGCGATCAAGCGAGGCGCGCCGCCGCCGTCGGATTCGATGGTGGTTGCCCGCATCAAGGGCGAAGCCGACCGCATGCCGCCGCCGCTGAATACCTTGATGGCCGGGCTGATCTCCAGCAGTTCAGGCCAGGCAGCCTCCGGCGCGCAGGCCGGCGTCCAGAAGCAACTGGTGGCTGAAGTCGGCTCCGCCTGCAGTCAGGTCATCGATGGTCGTTATCCGTTCGCCAAGGGACAGGCACGCGAAGTGCCGCCGGCCGATTTTGCGCGGCTGTTCGGGCCCAACGGCACCTTCGACAGTTTTCTCAAGACCAAGATGCAGGGTCTGTATGACCCGTCGGGTGCGCAGTGGAAGCCGATCAAGCTGGCCGAAAACGTCGAAAGTTTCCCGCAGACCACGTTGGCGCAGTTTCAGCGCGCCTCGGTCATCCGCGAGGCCTTTTTCCCGACCGGTGGCCCCAATCCGTCGGTCACCGCCGATCTGGTCCTGACCAAGCTCGACGACGGCATGAGCGAAATCCAGGTCACGGTCGACGGCCAGGTCACGCGTATGACGGCGGGCGGGGGATCGGCGATTCGCCTGAACTGGCCCAGCATCAGCGCGGTGCCCAACATCCGGCTGGCCGCCATGATCGGGGATCGTCTCGAGGCGCCCGCCAACCTGGCCTTCGATGGCCAATGGGCGCTGTTCCGCATGGTCGACGCTGCCAAGCGTGAGGGCGGGTCGGCGGAGCGGATGGTTCTGTCGTTCACGTTCGGTGGCAAGAAAGCGGTCTTCGAGCTGCGCTCGCCGAGCATTCGCAATCCATTGCAGTTGCCTGAGATCGCGCAGCTGCGCTGCCCCGCCTGAGCCGGCCTGTGGCGATCGGACTTTTCGGCAAGCTGCCTAGCCAAGGCGATTTCGTCAGCCGCAGACTGCCGTGGGAGTTCACCTCGGCGTGGGACGACTGGCTGCAGGCGGGCCTGTCGCAGGCACGCAGCCTGATCGGTGCCGGCTGGAACGAAACCTATCTCACGGCGCCGTTATGGCGATTCCAGCTTCAGCCGGGCGTGATCGGTTCCAGCGGCTGGATCGGACTGTGGTTCGCCAGTGTCGATCGGGTCGGCCGGCAGTTTCCATTGGCGCTGTTCGAACCACTTCCTGCTGAATGGGTGGGCCGTTACGCCGTGATCGAACAGGACGAGTCGTTCTTTGCAGTCGAAGAAGTGGCCCTGCGAGGCCTCGATCCTCGCCTCGGCTTCGATTCCTTCGATCGCTCGCTGGATGGACTGAGCATGTTGAAGCCGGTCGACTCGGTGGCCGACTCGGTCGCGCAGGTGGTCGAGATTCCGGACCCGACTCTTCAGCCCAGCCAATCACGCTGTCTGCGGTTTCCGGCCGACGCCGACATGCCGCATGCGCTGCGGCTGGCAGAAGCGGCCGGCCCGGCCGGAAGCTGCTTCTTTTCCTGGGGCAACGAACAACATGCGCCGAGTTTGTGTCGCTGTGACGGACTGCTCGACGCCGCCGACTTTCATGCCTTCATCGATGGTCGATGGCCTTGATTACTGCGACCGTTCGACCCGTGTTTCCAGACCGCTGAGAACCCCTGCATCACCATGGCAATCATTGATATCGACGCCTTGCTCGCACCCGTGGGCGAGGGCAATCCCGCTGGCGAAAACCTCGAGTACAGCGAGGTCGCCGAGCTTGAGCGGCAGTCGGCGGGATCACCGGGCAAACTCGACCCGGAAACCCGCGAGATGGTCGGCGGCGAGGAGCCCGAGTGGCGCAAGGTGCGCGACCTCGCCACCTCGACCTTGGCGCAGACCAAGGACCTCCGGGTCGGCGTGATCCTGACGCGCGCATTGCTGGCGCTGAACGGCCTGCCCGGTCTTGGCGAAGGCATGCAATTGATCGGCCGGATGTCCGAGCAGTATTGGGACACGGTGCATCCGGTGCTGGATGCGACCGAGAACGATGACCCGATCGAACGGCTGAATGCGCTGGCCAATCTCGACGACCCTGAAGGACTGATCAAGAGCCTGCGTGCCACGCGGATCGTGGAATCCCGCGAGGCTGGCTTCTACACGCTGAGGGATCTGGACATCGCCGCCGGGCGGGTCACGGCCGAAGAAGGCAAACAGGCGCCGACCCGGGCCTTGATCGACATCGCCTGGCGAACCGGAGACGCCGAGGCGAATGCGGCGCGCCGCGCAGGGGTCGAGGCCGCGCTGCAATCGGCCAACGGCCTGATCAAGCTGTTCCGCGACAAGTCGAACGATTCGCCCAGCATCGATACCTTGCGCGACTACCTGAAGCGCCTCAAGGAACTCTACGACGACCTGGCCGACGACGGCAGTGCCGAAGCCGCTGGCGATGCAGAGGCCGGGCCGGATGGCGCCGTCATCGCCGGTTCGGGGGGTGGCGCAAAAGCGGGAGGCGCGCTAGGATCCAGAACGGATGCAATCAGGACCCTTGAGCAGGTTGCCATCTTTGTCCGCAAGACTGAGCCGAGCAGCCCGGCACCCATGTTCATCGACCGGGCCGTAAAGATGTTGCAGGCGGACTTTGCGACGATCGTCCGGGAGCTGATGCCCGATTCGAAAAGTCACATTGAGTTGTTGGGCGGTTTGTCGCTCGATGAAGAGGTCTGATCACCGATCGGCGTGATGCGATCGATTTTTTCTGATGTGTTCCAACTTCAACCAGGAGAACCACGACCATGGCAAGCAGCAGTCAAAAATTCATTGCACGCAACCGGTCGCCGCGGGTCCAGATCGAATATGACGTCGAGTTGTACGGGTCCAAGAAAAAGATCCAGATTCCGTTCATCATGGGCGTGATGGCCGATCTCTCGGGCAAACCCACGGAGCCGTTGGCACCCGTTGCAGACCGCAAGTTTCTTGAGATCGATGTCGACAATTTCGACGATCGCCTGAAGTCCATGAAACCACGGGTCGCGTTCAACGTGCCCAACACCCTGACCGGTGAAGGCAACATGAGTGTGGACATCTCGTTCGAGAGCATGGACGACTTCACGCCCGAAGCGGTGGCAAAAAAGGTCGGCGCCCTGAACAACATGCTCGAGGCGCGCAACCAGTTGAAGGATCTGCTCAGCTACATGGACGGCAAGGTCGGAGCCGAGGAATTGCTGAGCAAGGTTCTGAACGATCCCGCGTTGTTGAAATCACTGGCTGTTGGTCCGAAGAAGGACGACGAGTCGCCAGCCGCCTGAAAAGCATCCGTCGTAACCGAATTGGAAGGAAATTGCCATGTCGACCCAACAAGAGTCTGCCCAACCAGCAGGCGCAACCGCCGAACTGGACGACTTTGCCGCCTTGCTGCAAAAGGAGTTCAAGCCCAAGACCGATCACGCCAAGTCTGCAGTTGAAACAGCCGTCCATACGTTGGCCCAGCAGGCGCTTGCCGATACCAAGCTAATCGGCAATGACGTTTTCAAGACGATCGAAGGGATGATCGCCGCAATCGACAAGAAGTTGACCGAGCAGATCAACCTGATCATGCACCACGACGACTTCACGAAGCTCGAAGGCGCGTGGCGCGGCCTGCACCACCTGATCAACAATACCGAGACCGACGAGACCCTGAAGATCCGGGTCATGAACATCTCGAAAAACGATCTCCACAAGACCCTCAAGCGCTACAAGGGAACAGCCTGGGATCAGAGTCCGATCTTCAAGAAGGTCTACGAAGAAGAGTTCGGTCAGCTCGGAGGCAGTCCCTACGGCTGCTTGGTCGGTGATTACCACTTCGACCACAGCCCGCCGGATGTCGAACTGCTGGCAGAGATGGCCAAGGTATCGGCAGCGGCGCATGCGCCGTTCATCGCTGGCGCCTCGCCGTCCACGATGCAGATGGATTCCTGGGGCGAACTGGCCAATCCGCGCGACCTGACCAAGATCTTCCAGAGCGCCGAATACGCCGGCTGGCGATCGCTGCGCGAATCCGAAGACTCCCGTTACATCGGCCTCGCGATGCCGCGCTTCCTGGCACGGCTGCCTTATGGCTCGAAGACCAATCCGGTCGAGGCGTTCGACTTCGAGGAAGAGGTCGAAGGCAAGGACCACAACCGCTATGTCTGGGCCAATTCGGCCTATGCGATGGCGACCAACATCACCCGCGCGTTCAAGCTGTACGGCTGGACTACGACGATCCGGGGGGTCGAATCCGGCGGTGCGGTGGCCAACCTGCCGGTGCACAGTTTTCCGACCGACGACGGCGGCGTCGACATGAAGTGTCCGACCGAGATCGCGATTTCCGATCGGCGTGAGGCCGAACTGGCCAAAAATGGCTTCATGCCCCTGGTTCACCGCAAGAACAGCGACTTCGCAGCCTTCATTGGGGCCCAGTCTTTGCAGAAGCCGGCCGAGTATGACGACCCCGATGCCACGGCAAATGCCAACCTTGCCGCACGTTTGCCCTATTTGTTCGCCAGTTCGCGCTTCGCGCACTATTTGAAGTGTATGGTTCGCGACAAGGTTGGTTCATTCGCAACGGCCAAGTCGATGCAAACTGAGTTGAACAATTGGATCGGCAACTTTGTGGACGCCAACCCCGAGACATCTTCGGACGCAACAAAGGCTCGCAAGCCTTTGGCGGGTGCGGAGGTGATAGTTGAGGAGGTGGAGGGGAATCCGGGTATGTATACATCCAGATTTTTCTTGCGTCCTCACTACCAACTCGAGGGGATGAATATTTCGCTCAGGTTGGTTTCGAAGATGCCTTCAAGCAAGGGGGCATAAGGGCGCGGAAGTGTGACAGCACGACCGAATTGGGATCGGGTAACTTAAATCTGACAGGAGAGTATCATGGCTGTGGACATGTTTCTGAATATCGAGGGTGAGATCAAAGGCGAGTCGCAAGACAGAAAGCACAAGGACGAAATCGACATTCTGGCGTGGAGCTGGGGCATGTCGCAAACCGGCAGCTTCCATACCGGCGGCGGCGGCGGCGCGGGCAAGGCCAGTTTTCAGGACATCTCGGTGACCAAGTGGATCGACAAATCGTCGCCGATCCTGATGCAGTATTGCGCCAACGGCGACCACTTCAGCAAAGCGTTGCTGACCGTCCGCAAGGCCGGCAAGACGCCGCTTGAATACCTGAAGCTCGAAATGAAAGACGTCCTCGTCACGTCTGTTTCGACCGGCGGATCGGGTGGCGAAGAGAAGCTCACGGAAAATGTCTCGTTGAATTTCCGCGAGTTCAAGGTGATGTACACCGAGCAGGTCCCCGGCGGCGGCGAAGGCGCCAAGCCGGAGTTTTCCTGGAATATTGCCGAAAATGCGGATGCTTGAGAGCACTGAGTTTTAACGTTAGCCCGTCTGCATACCTGGATGGACTTTCGCGAAACTGCAGTTCAGCCCTGTTTTCCGACAATCGGACGACAGGGCTGTTTTAATTGGGTCGGCAGATTCTAATACTCTGAGGCAGAGCGATGTCAAACCTGAATCTTCAGTTCACCTCGTCCGATCCGGTAGGCCATCTGAAAGACCTGCAAGATCAGATTCGAAAACAGCCGCAGCGGGCTGACCTGCGCATCTTCCTGTTCCAGATCTGCTGTGTCATCGGCGAATGGGGCAAGGCGGCCAATCAGCTCAACGCAATCGAGGAACTCGACGCAGAAGCCGAGTCGATGGTCAAGACCTACCGCGAGGCGGTGCGTTGCGAGGTGTACCGCAAAGAAGTGTTCGCCGGTCAGCGTGTGCCGCTGATCCTGGGGGATCCGCAGACCTGGATTGCGTGGATGCTCGAGGCCCTGAAACTCGACGCCGCCGGCAATCACGCGGCGGCGGCTGATCTTCGGCACAAGGCGCTCGAGGAGGCGCCGGCGGCGCCCGGCAAGGTCGATGGCAAGCCCTTCGCCTGGCTGGCAGACGCCGACTCCAGATTGGGACCGATGCTGGAGATGATCATCAATGGAAAATACTACTGGGTGCCGATGTACCGAATCGCGCACCTCGAAATGGATGCGCCGTCGGATCTCCGCGACTTTGTCTGGACCGGAGCGACGGTGACCCTGGCCAACGGCGGAACCAACGTCGCGTTGATCCCGACCCGTTATCCGGGCTCGGAAAAGCTGGAAGACAACGCGCTGCGGATGGCGCGCGCTACCGAATGGCGGGAAATGGCGCCGGATTCCTACGCCGGTTTGGGTCAGCGGATGTTTGCCACCGACGAAGCCGACGTTTCGCTGCTCGACATTCGCGACCTGCGCTTCGACGAGCCGACCGACAATGGCTGAGACGCTTGCCCGCGACCGTCTCTATCCCTCGCTGCTCGACCGGCTGATCGACGACGATCCAGGCAAGACGGTCGAAGTCCGAGATAACCGCGCCTTTTCGACGGCCCGCCTGCGTGAGGCGGTGCTGCGCGATATGAACTGGTTGTTCAATTCGACGCAGAACAGCGAAGACTTGGCCGATTACCCGCAGATCAGAAAATCGGTGCTCAATTTCGGGCTGCCGGCGGTGTCGGGTCGGCCAGCCTCCAGTCTGAAACTGAACGATCTCGCGGGCGCGTTGCGCGAGGCGTTGATCTTTTTCGAGCCGCGGTTGATTCCGCACACGGTGCGGGTCATCGTCGATACCGACAAGAAATCGTCGCACAACGTGATCACCTTCAAGCTGGAAGCCCAGTTGTGGGCGCAGCCGATTCCGCTCGAAATCTTCATGCGCACGGATATGGATCTGGAGAGCGGGCAGACCCGCGTGATCGAATCCAACGAGCGCTGAGCCACCTGGTGATGGCTGGTGCCATCCGCTGAACTGATCATGGATCCACGCCTGCTCGACTATTACCGTCAGGAATTGCTTCACATCCGCGAAGGTGCGGCGGAATTCGCGCGTGAACATCCGAAGGTGGCTGCCCGCCTCGCGCTGGATGCAACGACGGCCCAGGGCGAATGCGTCGACCCCTACGTCGAGCGTCTGCTGGAGGGCTTTGCCTTCCTGACCGCGCGAGTGCAAATTCGTCAGGATGCCGAATACCCTCGCCTCACCCAGCACCTGCTCGAGATGGTCTATCCCGGCTTTCTCGCGCCGACGCCATCGATGCTGATCGCCCAGTTGGAGCCCGATCTCAACGATGCCGGTCTTGCTGCGGGGCCGACGGTCGCACGCGGCAGCCTGATGAACTCCCGCTTGCAACCTGGCGAACGAACCAGTTGCCGCTTCACCACCAGCCAAGACGTAAGGCTATGGCCTTTGCAGGTCGTCGAGGCAAGGTATCAGGCGCATGTCACCGACGTTCCGCCGTCCGCGCTCAACATGGGCGGCAAGCCGCGCTCCACCCTGCGGGTTCGGTTCAAGATCACAGCGGCGCAGAAGAGCGATCAGTTGAGCCTCGATCGGCTGGATGTCTATCTCGGCGGTGACGAAGGCGTTGCGCACCGTATCTATGAACAGCTGTTCGCGAGTTGCAGCGCCATCGTCGTGCAGACGCCGGCCAGGCGCAATCCGAAATTCGAGGTGCTGCCCGCCAGTGCGGTGCAGCCGGGCGGCCTGGGCGATGATGAGGCGGTGCTGCCGGTGTCGCCCCGGTCGTTCGGTGGGTACCGGCTGCTCAAGGAGTACGCAGCGTTTCCGGACCGTTTCCTGTTCTTCAACGTCAGCGGCTTGAAACCAATCCTGAAAAAGCTCCAGACCGATGAATTCGACCTGGTGTTCGTTCTCGATCGTATCGATCAGACACTGGAAAAGACGCTCGATGCCAGCAGCTTCATGTTGCATTGCACCGCGGCGATCAACCTGTTCGCCAAGCGCGCCGACCGCATCGACGTGAATCGACGCGATCATGAGTTCCACATCATCGCCGACCGCGCGCGACCGATGGACTACGAGGTCTTCAGCGTCGAGAAGGTGACCGGATACGACGAATCCGCCGAGTCGGAAGAACAGTCGTTCAATCCCTTGTACGATCAGTTTGACGGCATCACTCAGCAGGGTCGCGGCTTTTATAGCTTGCGCCGCGTGCCGCGGCTGCTATCCGAAATCCAGCGGCAACGGGGCCCCCGGGCCGGCTATATCGGCACCGAGGTCTATGTCTCGCTGGTCGACGTCGACGATGCCCCCTACTCGGACCGGGTCAGACAGCTGGCGATCGAGATCGTCAGCTCGAATCGCGATCTGCCGCTGCTGATGTCGATCGGCAGCAAGGACGATTTTGCTTTCGAGGAAAGCGCGCCGGTGTTCGGCATCCGTTGCATCAAGGGCCCGACCCGACCGGTCGCGCCGGTGCCCGAGGGCCAGACACCGTGGCGGCTGCTCAGTCACCTGTCCCTGAATTACCTGTCGCTGTGCGACTCTGATCCGCAGCAAGGTGCTGCCGCACTGCGCGAAATCCTGTCGCTGTACGGATTGGATGCACGTTCGCGCCTGCACAAGCAGATCGACGGGGTGGTCTCGGTGACCAGCAAGCAGGCCATCTCCCGGGTGCCGGTTCCCGGCCCGATCGCCTTCGGTCGAGGCACCGGCATCGTCATGTCGGTCGACGAGCGCGCCTTCGAGGGATCCGGCGTGATGGTGCTGGCCACCGTACTTGAACGCTTTTTTGCACGCTATGCCAGCCTGAACAGCTTCACCCAGCTGACGCTGGTTTCCCAGACACGCGGAGAACTCAAGCGATGGAAGCCCCGAGTCGGCCAGCGCGCGATCACCTGACCCTGTTCAGGGCCATCGCCGCCGAGCCGTATGCCTACGGCTTCTTTCAGGCGGCGCGGCGAATCGAGTGCAGTTTTCCGGAACTGCCTCGGGTCGGCACCTCGCGGCGACTCCGCGATGACCCGGTGCGCTTCGCTCAGGAGGCCTCGCTGGCGTTCGCGCTGGCCACCGTGGCGGCGCTCGAATTTCCCAAGGAGGGTGTGCCGCGTCTGCTGGTGCGTTTCACCGGGATGACCGGCCCGAACGGACCTTTGCCGCTGCACCTGACCGAGTTCGCCCGGGACCGTCTGCGCAACCATGGCGACAAGACCTTCCTGAGCTTTCTGGACACTTTCCATCACCGCATCTTCGCGATGTTCTACCGCGCCTGGGCGGACGCGCAGCCAACGGTCAGCCTGGATCGGCCAGGGCAGGACCCATTCGGCGATCGCCTGTCTGCGCTGGCCGGCTATGCCGGCCCGACCTTGCAGCAGCGAGACGATGTTCCGGATTTCGCGAAGCGGGCACACACCGGGCTGCTGGCCAACTCGGTGCGCAACGCGGATGGCCTGGCACGCATCATCGGCAACTTCTTCCGCGTCGCCGCAAGGGTCGAGCAATGGCAGCCCCATTGGATGACGCTTCCGCCGGATGCCTACACCCGGCTCGGTGCCAATCAACCCGGCGCACAGCTCGGCGTCACTTCGGTGATCGGCGCCAGGATCTGGGACTGCCAAAGCCGCTTCCGGATCGTCCTCGGCCCGCTGGGCATCGAGCAGTTCAAGCGCTTTCTGCCGGGGCAGGACAGCCTGAAGCGGCTCAAGGCCTGGGTGCGCAATTATTCTGGCGACGAACTGTCGTGCGAGATGCAGTTGTTGCTGCGACGCAGCGAGGTTCCGCCCATGGTGCTCGGCAAGGCCGGGCAGTTGGGCTGGACCAGTTGGGTGGGAGCCCGCCCGCCGGCCGACGGTCCGGACGATGCCGACGAATTGGTGTTGCGAATTTTGTAGTCCGATCCATCCCCGCCCACCTGTAGTACTGAAAAAGCGAGCAGGGAGGTTGCCCGGATCGCCAACCTTCCCTAAAGTGCGGAACGACCTTGCAAGACCCGCCGGCATCGACCTCATCTGCGAAGCCGCTACAACATCCCGTATCGAAGGAGAATCAGCGTGAGTGAAATCAGTCGCGTCGCCCTGTTCGGCAAGCTCAATCCGGTCGCCTACAAGGCCGTCGAGGGTGCAACGGTATTCTGCAAGCTGCGAGGCAACCCGTATGTCGAGCTGGTGCATTGGTTGCACCAGCTGATCCAGGTGCCTGATACCGATTTGCACCGTATCCTCAAGCATTACAACGTCGATGCGTCGAAACTCGCCGCCGACATGACGGTGGCGCTGGATGCACTGCCACGCGGTGCCACTGCGATATCGGATTTTTCCCCGCTGATCGAGGACGCCACCGAGCGCGGCTGGCTTTACGGCACGCTGATGTTCGGCGAAGGTGCGGTGCGCACCGGGCACCTGATCTTCGGCGCGGTCAAGACGCAGAACCTGCGCAACACGCTGTATGCGATCAGCGGCGAATTCCGCAAGATCAAGGGTGACGATCTGGCCGATAACCTGCCCAAGATCGTCAGCGGTTCGGCCGAAGATACGCTGGGGCCGCGCGATGGATCGAATGTCGGCGGGGGCGCGGTGCCCGGCGAAGCCAGCGGCGCGATGGCGCCGGCACAGATGGGCAAGCAGGAGGCCTTGAAGAAATTCACCGTCGACCTGACCGAGCAGGCCCGCAGCGGCAAGATGGACCCGATCGTCGGTCGCGATGATGAAATCCGGCAGGTGGTCGACATCCTGATGCGTCGGCGCCAGAACAACCCGATCCTGATCGGCGAGGCCGGCGTCGGCAAGACCGCGGTGGTCGAAGGCTTCGCGCAGCGCATCGCGCGCGGCGACGTGCCGCCGAGCATGAAGGACGTGGAGTTGCGTGCGCTCGATGTCGGCCTGCTGCAGGCCGGTGCCAGCATGAAGGGGGAGTTCGAGCAGCGCCTGCGCAGCGTCATCGACGAGGTGCAGGCGAGCCCGAAACCGATCATCCTGTTCATCGACGAAACCCACACGCTGGTCGGCGCGGGTGGCGCAGCCGGCACCGGCGACGCGGCCAACCTGCTGAAACCGGCTTTGGCGCGCGGTACCTTGCGCACCATCGGCGCGACCACCTTCGCCGAATACAAGAAACACATCGAGAAGGATCCGGCGCTGACCCGACGCTTCCAGAGCGTCACGGTCGACGAGCCCGACGAGGTGAAGGCCATCCTGATGATGCGTGGTGTCGCGTCGACGATGGAGAAACACCACAAGGCGCAGATTCTCGACGAGGCACTGGAAGCCGCGGTCAAGCTCTCGCACCGCTACATCCCGGCGCGCCAGTTGCCGGACAAGTCGGTCAGCCTGCTGGATACCGCGTGTGCGCGCGTCGCAGTCAGCCTGCACGCCACGCCGGCCGAAGTCGATGACTGCCGCAAACGCATCGAATCGCTCGAAACCGAGTCGGGCATCATTGGCCGCGAAGGTGCGATCGGCATCGAGATCAAGGAGCGCAAGGAAAACGTCGAAGCGCTGCTGGCCACCGAGCGCGAGCGCCTGGCCGGGCTCGAGAAGCGCTGGGGCGAGGAGAAGACACTGGTCGACGAGCTGCTGAGCCTGCGTGCCAAATTGCGCGACGGCAAGATGCCGGTCGAAGGCACGGGCAGTGCGCTCGAAGCGAATGCCAACGAGGCAGCGAAGACCGACCTCAGCGACGCCGACCGTGCCGATGCGGTCACCGAGCTGAAAGCCGTGCAGACCAAGCTCGCTGCGCTGCAGGGCGAGAGCCCGCTGATCCTGCCGACGGTCGATTACCAGGCGGTGGCCAGCGTGGTCGGCGACTGGACCGGCATCCCGGTCGGCCGGATGGCGCGCAACGAGATCGATACTGTGCTGAAACTGCCGGAGTTGCTCGGCAAACGCGTGATCGGCCAGGACCACGCGATGGAGATGATCGCCAAGCGCATCCAGACCTCACGCGCTGGCCTGGACAACCCGCAGAAACCGATCGGCGTGTTCATGTTGGCGGGTACCTCCGGCGTCGGCAAGACCGAAACCGCGATTGCGCTGGCCGAGGCGCTGTACGGTGGCGAGCAGAACCTGATCGTCATCAACATGAGCGAGTATCAGGAGGCGCACACCGTGTCGTCGCTAAAGGGCGCGCCGCCTGGCTACGTCGGTTATGGCGAGGGCGGTGTGCTGACCGAGGCGGTGCGGCGCAAGCCGTATTCGGTGGTTCTGCTCGACGAGGTCGAGAAGGCGCACCCGGACGTGCACGAGTTGTTCTTCCAGGTCTTCGACAAGGGCTTCATGGAAGACGGCGAGGGCCGCTCGATCGATTTCAAGAATACCCTGATCCTGCTGACCACCAATGCCGGCACCGAGCTGATCGCCAGCCTGTGCAAAGACCCGGACCTGATGCCCGATCCCGAAGGCATGGCCAAGGCGCTGCGTGAACCGCTGCTGAAGATCTTCCCGCCGGCGCTGTTGGGGCGGCTGGTCGCGATTCCTTATTACCCGCTGTCGGACGAAATGCTCGGCAAGATCGTTGTCCTGCAGCTCAACCGGGTCAAGAAACGCGTCGAGGCGCGTTACAAGATCCCGTTCACCTATAGCGACGATGTGGTCAGTCTGGTCGTGTCGCGCTGCACCGAAAGCGAATCGGGTGGTCGCATGATCGACGCGATCTTGACCAACACCATGCTGCCGGAGATTTCACGTGAGTTCCTGACGCGCATGATGGAAGCCACGCCGATTGAGCGCGTCAATGTGACGACCGCAGAAGGCGAGTTCAAATACGAATTCTGAGGGCGCGGTCGAGCATCGATTGAACAGCCCGGACCGTCACCGGTTCGGGCTGTCTGCTTCTGGTGGCTTGCACCCGGATCGACCGCCGGTCTGCGCGGCTCGGCATCCGACGAATCTTGCGTTCAGCCGACCGGATAGTCTTTCCACGGCATCCGGTCGACCGGCGTCTCGGCCAGCAGTTCGACCAGTTCGGGCTCGCCGTGATAGACCGGTGTCCCGTCGTCGAGCTGGCCCATCAGCAACACGTCGACACCGCCGAAACGCGGGCGCAGATCGGCGATGGCCATGTCTGCCTCGCCCGGGCTGCGCACGAGGTCGATGCCGACCAGCACGACAACCAGCCGACGCCCCAGCATCGAGATGGCGGCTGCCTGCACCTGTCGTCCGGATCGCGGCGGCGCTTCAACCGCGTTGGCCGACGCTGGCGGGCGCTCGGCCCGGGTCGGCGCACATTCGGGGCAGTCTGCTTCGTCAGATGCCACGACATCCCGGAGCAGGTCGCCGGCCGATTCGATCTTGCGGGTCTTGTCGACCACCGCGCATTGCCAGTCCTTGCCGACCCTGACTCGAACGATGCGGGTGTTCGCGGGCATGGCGTCGACTGCCAGGCAGGCGACCAGCCAGGGGTCGAGCGACGGGTCGGCGGGTTGGCATTCATAGGCCCAGGCAGCCATCGACATCTCCAGTGCGCGGTCGGACGGTCATTGTTGCCGATCGATTGCCATCGGTCGAGCGTGATCGCATCCGTCGGGTCCTGGCTTCAGGCTCGACGGGTTGCCCGACTCCTCACACAGGCGATGTAGCGGTTGCCGTCGGGCGGCAGCCCGCTGCGCTGCGATTCCCAGACCATTTCACCGAGACATTCCATCACCTCGTGCTGGGCCTCGTGGGCCGAGCCGCGGCGCACGCGAAGCAGTTCGTAGGCCTGCTTGATACCGCGTGGCTGATCAATTCCGATCTGCTCGCTGATGCTCAAATGCATCGAGAGATGCAGGAAAGGATTGGTTCGTCCGCTCTCGACTTCATAGACGGCTGCCAGCGCGGCCTGCAGGTCGGCCAGATCCGGCTGGTATTCGGGATGCTCGGCGATCCAGTCGGCCGCCATCGCCTCCAGCGGCGTCAGCACCTCGCCGGCCTGCTGCTTGCGCCAGCTGTCGCAGAAAAACGTTCGGACGTCGTGTTGAGATGGACTGAACATGTCTGGCTGGCGGATCGGTTCCGGTCGTCAACGCGCCGTCGGCGAATCAGCGGCCATCGCCTGAGAGAGGGTCAGCACGTTGTGCCGGAACAGCTGCAAGAAAGTGTCGGCCACGCCGCCTGGTGGCGACAAGGCATCGGCATACAGCCGCTCGGCCACCACCTTGACACCGGCTTCCGCTGCTATGCGCTCGAGCAACCGAGGGTCGCCGCGGTTTTCCAGCAGCAGTGCACCCGCGCGTTGTGCCCGCAGCTGGCGCACGATCACCGCCACGCTTTCTGCGGATGGTTCGCTCTCGGTCGACCAGCCGCGTGGGGCGATGAACGCGACGCCATAGGCGTCGGCGAAATAGCCGAAGGCATCGTGTCCGGTGACCACGCGCCGCCTCTGCTTCGGAATCTCGGCGATGCGTGCCCGGGTCTCGGCGTCGAGGGCCTGCAGGCGTGCCCGGTATTCGGCGGCCCGTGCATTGATCTCGGCGGCATGGGCAGGCAGTCGCTTGACGAGGCCCGCACGGATGTTCTCGACATAGACCTGCACATTGGACAGGTCTTGCCAAGCGTGCGGATCGGTCCCTCCGCCGGCCTGGCGCAAGCGGCTGCCATTGCTGGCAACCAGCAATTCGCCGCGATAGCCGGCGGCCTTGACCAGGCGGCCGATCCAGCCTTCGTAACGCAAGCCGTTGACGATCACCAGCTGCGCCTGCGCCACAGCGCGCGCGTCGGCGGGCGTGGGGGTGAACACATGGGCATCGGCACCGGCCGGCACCAGTGTCCGAACTTCGACCTGCGGGCCCCCGACCTGGCGCACCAGATCGGCCAGGATCGAAAAACTGGCCACCACCCGAAGCGGCGGCGTTTCCGAGGCCTGGGCGTTGCAGAACAGCCCGGCCAGCAGCAGCGCTGCAAGCTGGAGCACGCGGCGAACCAGAAGCGTCGCGCTCACAGCTCGCGGTGAGCGCGCCGGCCCCGGATGCGCGCGAGCAGGCTGTCGCGCCGCCCAATCAGCAACGACAGCAGGTAGATTCCGCCAGCCAGCAAGACGATGGCCGGGCCGGACGGCCATTGCGCGTGATACGACAGCAGCAACCCGCCCCAGGCACTGATGACCGCGATCAGCACCGAAACCGCCGCCAGGCTCCAGACCTCGGTGGCCCAGAATCGGGCCGCGGTGGCCGGCAACATCATCAGCCCGACCGCCATCAAGGTGCCCAGCGACTGAAAGCCGCCGACCAGATTGAGCACCAGCAGCAGCAGGAACAACCCGTGCACCCAGCCGCCGGCGCCACCCAGCGAGCGTAGAAAACCGGGATCGAAGCACTCGACGACCAGTGGCCGATAGATTACCGCCAGCACCAGCAGACTGACGCTGCTGATTCCGGCGATCAGCAGCAGGGACTCGTTGTCGACCGCGAGCACGCTGCCGAACAGGATATGCATCAGGTCGACGCTACTGCCGTGAGTCGAGATGATCATCACGCCGGCGGCCAGCGCCATCAGGTAGAAAGCCGCGAAGCTGGCGTCCTCGCGTTGTGGTGTCAGGCGCGAGACCAACCCGGCCAGGCCGGCAACCAGCATCGCGGCGATGAGGCCGCCGATGCTCATCGCCCACAGCGAATAGCCGAAGAGCAGGAAGGCCAGTGCGGCACCGGGCAGCAAGGCGTGCGCGATCGCGTCGCCGACCAGGCTCATGCGGCGCAGCACCAGCAGCGTGCCGACCGGGCCACAGCTCAATGCGAGCGCCAGCGTCGCGACCAACGCCCGCCGCATGAAACCGAATTCCGCGAACGGCTGGATCAGCAGGCTCGTGAGCGTCATCGAAGGGGATGCTCGTCAGGCTGGTGGCGATGCCCGTGCGGGGCGGCGCCATGATCGTGCCGATGGGCATGCGCATGTGGATGTCCGTGCGCATGGCTGTGCCGGGCGAGGTCGACCACCTCGGCGAGAGCCGGTGGCGTGGTACCGACTTCGTCCCGGTGGCACCAGGCCGCCTCGTCATCCCAGCGTTCGGCCATCGCGCGGGCACGCAGCAGGTTGTCCTCCGACAGGACGGTGCGGCTGGGGCCGAAAGCAATCGCCTCGCGCGCCAGCAACAGGGTGTCCGGGAAGTGCGCCCGAACCTGATCGAGATCGTGCAGGACGGCCAGCACGGTTCGGCCTTCCCGGTGCCATCGGTGGACGAGCGCCAGCAGGTCGGCGGTGGTTCGGGTATCGATCGCGTTGAACGGTTCATCGAGCAGGATCAAGGGCGCGTCCTGCAGCAGCAGCCGCGCGAACAGCACGCGCTGGAACTGGCCCACCGACAGTTCGCCGACCAGCCGATTCTCCAGTCCGCTCAATCCGACTTGCTGCAGGGCGTCGGTGGCGCGCCGACGGTCCGACGCATCGGCGCCGCCGAACAGGCCGAGCGAAGGCCAGGCGCCGAGCATCACGACATCGGACACGCGCATCGGGAACGCCCGATCGATCTGGTTCTGCTGCGGCAGGTAGGCCACGCGTGCCCGGCCGGGAACCGCCAGCTCGATCCGTCCGGTAGTGGGTGCAACGCGCCCGACCAGGGCATCGAGCAGCGAACTCTTGCCGGCACCATTGGGCCCGACGACTGCGGTCAGCGTACCGGCCCTGAAACAGCAGCTCAGATGATGAATCGCCGGATGCTGGCGGTAGCTGACCGTCAGGTTTTCGCAGGTGACCGCCGCCGGCCTGACCGGTGCTGCCGACATCGAGTGTGCAGCCTTTGCCGAAGCCAGCGGTGTAATCAGTTCCGTCATGTTCACACCCCTTCAGAGGCCAGCGCCCAGGCCACCGCCAGCCAAAGGGCGGCGATCAGCGCCAGTGCGGCGAATACACGTCTGGTCGCAGAAGCCATCAGCAAGCTGTTGAGCTTCATGGCGCGGGTTGCTCCAGGCAGGTGGCGCATCGTCCGTGCAGCACCAGGTCATGGGCCTCGACCCGATAGCCGCTCGGCGCGAGCGCCTGCATGTTGCCCGGACAGCCGTGAATCGGCACGACCGCCTCGCAGCCGGTGCAATGAAAATGATGGTGATGGTGTAGCTGGTCAGCCGTGTCTGAACCGTCGGTGCCCGATGTCGAGGCTGCGTGGTGGTGGTCGTGATCGCAGTGCGCCTCGAACCGTGCCGGCTGACCGGGCAGCTCGACCCTGACGATTTCGCTGTCGGCTTCGAGTGCCTTGATCTGTCGATAGACCGTCGACAGGTTGAGCCCCGGCGCAAGCTGCCTCGCCATCTCGAGGATCTCGTTCGGGCTCAGGGTGCGGCCGCTGCAGGCCAGTGCTTCGAGCACGGCGCGGCGCTGGCGGGTCAGTCTTTCCATTGACCGATCTTAACGCAAATGCAAACGCATTTGCATTAGCACCACACTGAATGTCGGGATCGCGAAAAATCGGTGGCGATCAACCCGGTCGGGTCGTGGCCGCGTCGCCGCTATCGCTGTCCGTGCCCGCAGCGTCGTCAGCCCACGGGTCGGCGCGTTGCCGAGCCACTGCACGCTCCTGTGCAAACAGCGATTCGAGCTGGCGCCGGCCCTCTTTCGAAGCCGCGATCAGTCTGGCCTCGTCCTTCCAGTGCGGCGCGATCGCGTCGAGCTGGGCCAGCGTGTGCTGGCGAAAACGCAGTGCCAGGTTGCGCGCCTGATGAGCTTCCCAGCCGAGCAGCTCGAGCACGCTGCGACCACTCATCAATGCCGAGTCGAGCGTCTCGCGCTCGATCAACGAAACACCCAATTCGCGCAGCGCGAAGTAGTGGCGCACATTGCGCGCGCGGGCAACGATGGTCAGGCGCGGAAAGTGTTCCCGTGCCATCTGGGCCACGCGCAGGCTCTGGTCGATGTCGTCGATGGCCAGCACCAGCACCCGCGCCTCTGCGGCACCGGCCATGCGCATCAGGTCGAGCCGGGTCGCATCGCCATAAAACACACGCCAGCCGAAGCGCCGCATCGCCTCGATCTGCTCGGCATTGTGGTCCAGCACCGTCGGCACGATGCCGTTGGCGTACATCAGGCGCCCGACGATCTGCCCGTATCGCCCGAAGCCGGCGATGATGACCGGCGCCTGCTGGGCTTCGTCGATTTCCGGCATCTTCGGCTGGCCGGACGATGTCGCACGCCGACGCCTCGCGTGGGCGTCGGCCAGCACCAGCAGCAACGGCGTCAGCAGCATCGAGATGGCCACCACCGCGACCAGCAGCGAGCTGGTCGCCGCGTCGATCACGCGCGACTGTTCGGCGGTCTGGAACACGACGAAGCCGAATTCGCCACCTTGGGCCAGCAGGATGATGAATACCGGCCGCTCACCCGATGGAATGTCCATCAGCCGTGTCATCAGCCACAGCACCAGGGCCTTGATCGCGAGAAAGCCGATCACCAGCACCAGCATCAGCACCGGCCGATCGAGCACCACCGCAAAATCGATGGTCATTCCGACGGCGATGAAGAACAGACCGAGCAGCAGGCCCTTGAACGGTTCGAGGTCGGTTTCCAGCTCGCGTCGGTATTCGCTTTCGGCCAGCAGCACACCGGCCAGGAAGGCGCCCAGTGCCATCGACAGGCCGACCGACTGCATCAAGGCGGCGGTCGCGACCACCAACAGCAGCGACGCGGCGGTGAAGATTTCCGGCGTGCGGCTGCGTGCAATCCAGCGCAGTGCAGGCCGCAGCAGCAGCCGCCCGCCGAAAACGATCGCGGCAATCACGCCAACGGCCTTGGCGGCACCCAGCCAGCCTGCGCCACCGCCGTTGCCTTCGCCAGCGCCGACCACCATCAACGGAATCAGCGCCAGGATCGGAATCGCCGCGACATCCTGCAGCAGCGCCACGCTCAGCACGCTTTGCCCTGAAGTGGTCGACATCAGATTGCGTTCGGCCAGTGCGCCGAGGCCGATCGCGGTCGACGACAGGCCGAGTCCGAGTGCCGCCACGGTGGCGATCCGCCAGTCGAGCGAGCTCCAAGCCATCAGCATCGCGGCCAGCAGCGCGATGCCGATCATCAATCCGGCGCTCCCGAACAGCTGGAAACTGCCCCAGCCGAAGATCGGTTTGCGCAGCGCCCAGAGGCGCCGCGGTTCGAGTTCCAGGCCGACCAGAAACAGCATCAGCACCACGCCGAACTCGGCGAAATGCAGAATCTGCTGAGCGTCCGTCACCAGCCTCAGACCCCAGGGCCCGATCGCGATGCCGGCCGCCAGGTAGCCGATGATCGACCCCAGCCCGAGTGCGCGCGCCAGCGGCACCGCCAGCACAGCCGCGCCGAGATAGACCAGGCTGGTGGTCAGCCACGAGCTGTGCTCCATCAGCCAAGTTCCAGTCGTGCTGCCATCGGTGGCAGCGCTGTGTCCTGACGAACCGGCGGGCGAGCATCGTCCGGCAACACGCAGTCGACGCAGTCGTCGAGCAATTCGAGCTCGGGCCAGGCCGGATAACTGCTCAGCCGCTGCGAGAACACCGCCGCATGTCCATCGATGACGTCTGCCGCGACCCGGTGCGCACCGTGCAGCACCATCGGCGCCAGGAAACGCATGCCGCACAGCGCCGCGGTCTGCTCGTAGGGCGGCAAGAAGGCGTCGAAAAAATAGCGGTTGTAGCCGTCCGGGCGATACGACTCTTCGGCCCCGCCGGTGCTCGTGACCAGCCACAGGTCCTTGCCGCGCAAGGCGTGGCCGTCCGGACCGTAGGCCCAGCCGAAAGCCAGCACCTCGTCGAGCCACAGCTTCATCAGCGGCGGCATGCTGTACCAGTGCAGCGGGTGCAGCCAGACGATCAGGCTGGCCCGCGACAAGGCCGCCTGTTCGGCCTTGACGTCGATCAGATAGTCCGGATAGAGCGCATACAGGTCACGCACCTCCACCGTGTTGGCACCGTTCTGTCCAGCGGGCGAAGATCGGGCCGCGGCGCGCATCAGGCGCCGGTTCAGGCGTGAATATTCCATCGCCGGATGGGCAACGATCACCAGGGTCTTGGCAGCTTGCATCGACGAGGTGGGGCGTCTGAAGGGGGTCCGGTCGAATCGCCGGGATCCGGCGCAGGCAATTCCTGCGAGTTCGGAGACCCTGGCATTATTGGCAATTGCTGGCAGTATTGCCGCAAACCGACCAACCGGTCCGGGTCGACGGCAACTCGGCTCTGCATCGAGGCGTAAATCCGAGGAGGACAGATGCCGGTCATCGTGGTGGCTAATCCCAAGGGTGGGGTGGGGAAGAGCACCCTGTCGACGCAATTGGCGGGCTTCTTCGCGTCGCGCGGCCATGCGGTCATGCTCGGTGATGTCGACCGCCAGCACTCGTCACGGCAATGGCTGGCATTGCGTCCGCCCGAACTGGCGCCAATCCTCAGCTGGGAAATCGACCGCGGCGACGTGGTCAAGCCCCCCAAGGGCACCAGCCATGTCGTGCTCGACACGCCGGCCGCACTGCACGGCAAGCGGCTGGACGCGGTGCTAAGGCTGGCCGACCGGGTGCTGATTCCGCTGCAACCGAGCTTGTTCGACATCCAGGCAACCCATCCCTTCGTCACTGATCTGCTGGCCCACAAGCGTGCTGCCAAGTTGCGCATCGGGCTGATCGCGATGCGGGTGCGGGAAAATACGATCTCGGCCGATCAACTGCGCCAGTTCCTGGCAACACTGCCGTTGCCGGTGGTCGGTCAGTTGAGGGATACGCAGAACTACGTGCAGCTTGCGGCACGCGGCCTGACCTTGTGGGATCTGAACCCGAACCGGGTCGAACGCGACCTCGAGCAATGGCGACCGATCGTCGAATGGCTGGAATCGGATCGCACCACCTACGAATGAGACGCTGCAATGAAGACGTTTGACAAGCTGAACGATATGCAGGCGCTGGTCGGCCAGCACCTGGGCGACAGCGACTGGATCAGCATCGAGCAGGAGCGCATCGACCTGTTTGCGCAGGCCACCGGCGATCATCAATGGATCCATGTCGACCCGGCGCGTGCTGCGGCGGGTCCGTTCGGCACCACGATCGCCCACGGCTTTCTGACGCTCAGTCTGCTGCCGGAAATGACCGCATCGGCGTTCGCCATTGCCGATGTGCGAATGGGTGTCAACTACGGCTTGAACCGGGTCCGTTTCACCGCGCCGGTGCCGGTCGGAAGCCGGCTGCGCGGCCGCATCAAGCTGCTCTCGTTCGACGTGATCGAAGGCGGAGCGCAATTGACCGTCGAGGTCAGCGTCGAGCGCGAAGGGTCCGCCAAACCGGTCTGCATTGCCGAATCGATCAGCCGGCGGTATACCTGAGGCGGTTCGTCCGCAGCTCGATTCCCCCGACCGGGGGTCTGCCCCTCCAGCGGGGGAAGGCATACGATGGTTCAACCAGCCACCACCGGGAAAACATTGATGAAAGTCTTGTTGATCGATGACCACCCGCTGATTCTGGTTGCCTTGCAGCAGGTCATCCAGGGCCTCGGTGACCACCTCAGCGTGATCGGTGCCAGCGGTGCCCGGGCAGCGCGCGAGATCCTGCAGCGCGATGCGGACTTCGATCTGGTGCTGCTCGACCTGCAGCTCGGCGATGCCGATGGTTTCGATGTGTTGACCGAATTCCGCAACGCCTATCCGGCGATCCCGGTGGTGGTGTTGTCGGCCTCCGATCGCACCAGCGACGTGATCCGGTCGATCGACCTCGGTGCGATGGGTTTCGTCCCCAAACGCGCCAGCAATGACACCTTGTTCGAGGCCTTGCACATGGTCATGTCCGGTGGCATCTATGTGCCGCCGATGAGCATGGGCGGGCCGCCGACCGGTGCGCCCGCGTCGAATCTCGCCGATCCCGGCCGTGGCTCGACCGTCCAGTCGGCCGCCTGGGGCAGCGATTTCCAGCGCGCCCCGGCCGGGCTGGAAGCGCTGGGCCTGACGCCCAGACAGACCGAGGTGCTGGCGCAGCTGCTCCAGGGCAAACCCAACAAGCTGATTGCCCGCGAACTCAATCTGTCGGTCGAAACCGTCAAGGATCATGTTGCCGCCGTGCTGCGGGCACTTGATGTGAACACCCGCACCCAGGCGGTGCTGGCAGTCGGCCAGATGTCGCAGGCCCCCGGTGGCCTGGGCGCCTGGCGTGCCCGGCAGAGCGGGCGAAACTGAGGCATGTCGACGGCCGCCAAGATCTCGTCCCGGCAGGCATCGCCGTTGGCCGAGGACCTCCAGGCGAGCTTGTCGGCACAGGAAGCGGCGTCGACCGCGCTCTCCGAAGATGTTCGCAGCACCTTCGACTACATGCCGGCGATCCTGGCCGGCAACCTGGCCGGCATTTTCGTCGTGCTGCTGCTCTTCCGCACCAAGGCGCCGCTGGCGGTGACGCTGCTCTGGCTCGTTCCGGCCAGTACCGGATGGGCGCTGCGCTGGTGGCTGTACCGCAGCTTTCTAAGCACCCGCACCGAAACCCTTGCCCAATGGCGGCGTTGGCGCCGGCTCTGGAACGTCGGCACCTTGTTCTCGGCGGCGATGTGGGGGCTGGCGGCCTGGGTGTTCTACCCGCACGGCGACAGCAACCAGCGCACCGCGCTGATCATCGTCGTCTACACCTTCTGTGTCGCGGTGGTGCCGGTGTTGGCGTCGCAGCCGCGGGTCTATCTGCTGTTCGGCGCCCTGTGTTTCCTGCCGATGACCCTGCGGGTCGCGCTGGTCGGCAACGATTACGGGCTGCAGCTGGCGGGCATCCTGCTGCTGATCTTCAGCATGACCGCGCTGCTGGCGCGCAACTACCGGCAGGCCCTGCAGCGGGTCATCGATCTGAAGATCCATGCCGACGAACTGCTGGTGCAGCTGCGCGCCGAAAAACTGGCCGCGGAAGAAGCGCGGCGAGCGGCCGAGGTCGCGAACCGTGCGAAGACGCAGTTCTTCTCGGCCGCCAGCCATGACCTGCGGCAGCCCCTGCACGCGATGGGCCTGTTTGCCGAGGCGCTGCGCAGCAAGGCGCAGAACGACGAGGTTGCGCATCTGGTCAACAGCATCAACGCCTCGGTCGACGCGCTCGAGTCGTTGTTCTCCGAGCTGCTCGACATCACCCGCATCGACACTGGCGGGGTGTCGGTCAACCCCCAGTCGTTCGAGTTCGACGACATCCTGCGCAAGCTGCGCCTGCATTTCGAACCGACTGCGTTCGAGAAGGGCCTGGCGCTGCGCCTGCGTGGCGGCAAACACGTGGTGCATGCCGATCCCCTGTTGGTCGAGCGTGTGCTGCGCAATCTGGTGTCGAACGCGATCCGTTATACGGTCGACGGCACCGTGCTGGTCGCGGCACGGCGGCGCGGTGAACACATCGTGCTGCAGGTCTGGGATACCGGGCTCGGGATCGCGGCCGACGAGCAGCAGCATATCTTCGAAGAGTTCTATCAGATCGCGGCCGACGCCGAGGCCTGGCAGGCCGATTCGTCTGCGGTCGGTCAGCGCAAGGGCCTGGGGTTGGGGCTGGCCATCGTCAAGCGTCTGTCCGATCTGATGGGTGCACCGATCGAGCTTCGATCTCAGCCGGGTCGAGGCACGGTGTTTTCATTGACGCTGCCGGCCGGGCGGATCAGCCGCAACCCGTCGTTGGTTCCGGCCTACAAGCCGAGCCTCAATGTCACGCTGGCCGGCCGTCACATCGTCGTCGTCGAAGACGAGCCTGCGGTGCGCGCGGGCCTCGAGGTCTTGCTGAAGGAATGGGGCGCCACCTTGTCCAGTTTCGACAGCGTCACTGCGGTCAGCATCTGGTCGGCCGGCCAGCCGACCGCCCCGGCCCCCGATCTGCTGATTGTCGACTATCGCCTCGAGGAGGGCCACACCGGAACCGAGGCGATCCGGGCGTTGCGCCGACATTTCGAATCCGACATCCCGGCCATCCTCGTGACCGGCAGCACCATGACCGGCCATGAAAAAGAGGCGCACGATGAAAACTACCACCTGCTGATCAAGCCGGTGGTGCCGAACAAGCTGCGTGCGATGATCTCTTTCAAGCTGGGAGTCAAGCCGGCTTGATGGGCGCTGCGAGACCGGCGTCGGGCTCCAGCTGACTCCATGCCGGCACGACGTCAGGCTCAAGCCCGCGTCGACGCTGGCGCAACACCGGCCGGGGTCAGGCCGGCTGGTAGCTGAGCCGCACGTAGATCGGTGCGAAAGCCTCGGCCTGGGTGATCTCGAGCAGGCGCTCGCGCGCCAGTTCGAGCAGGGCGATGAAGGTGACGACCAGCACCGCCGGGCCGCGGCGCACCTCGAACAGGTCTTCGAACTCGACGAAGCGACGCCCTTGCAGCCGGCGCAGCACGATGCTCATGTGTTCCCGAACGCTGAGCTGCTCGCGGCTGATCGTGTGATGCTGGTTCAGGCGTGCGCGTTTCATCAGCTCGGCCCAGGCCGCCCGGATCTCGTCGGGCTCGACATCGGGCAGGCGCGGCGTCAATGATTGCTCGATGTGGATCTGCGCGCGAAGGAAATCCCGCCCGTGCACCGGCAAGGCGTCCAGGCGCGCGGCCGCCAGCTTGATCTGCTCGTATTCGATCAGGCGCCGCACCAGTTCGGCCCGCGGATCCTCGACTTCTCCGCCATCGGCATTGCGCTTGGGCGGCAGCAGCATGCGCGACTTGATCTCGATCAGCATCGCTGCCATCAGCAGATATTCGCTGGCCAGCTCGAGGTTGGTCTTGCGGATCTGATCGACATAGGCCAGATACTGGCGGGTCACGTCGGCCAGCGGAATGTCGAGGATGTTGAAGTTCTGCCTGCGGATCAGGTAGAGCAGCAGGTCCAGAGGCCCTTCGAAGGCCTCGAGAAAAACCTCCAGCGCATCGGGCGGGATGTACAGATCATGCGGCATCGCGAACAAGGGCTCGCCGTACAGCCGAGCCACCGCGACGCTGTCGACCACCTGGGGGCCGATTTCAGTGGCCGGATCGTCAACGGGCAATGTCAATTCGTCCATCTGGGCTGGATGTGCAATGTGGCGACCGCGCCCTGCGCCTTCGAGGGCTGGTGAACGAGGTTGTGGCTTGGAGGGTGGTCCGAAAGCGCCGACAGCAGCTTGCTCAGTCCGTTTTCGGCTGGTAGACGTAAGGCTTCTGGGCCACCCGCATTTCGGCGGCAGCCGCCTGCGCATCGAAGTCGATGCGTTTGTCCCACAGCAGCGCGCGACCCTGGCGCTGCTCGGCCTCCAGCGTCGGCCGCTTGGCTTTCAGATCCTCGATGAACGAGGTGACGTCGGACTTGTAGTGCTTCCAGAACAGCGGCATGCGGGTTTCGGCCAGGGTACGCGACCCGGGCACTGAAGAGTTCGGGCGATTTTACGACCTCGCCGATCCGGTTCCGCCGATGCGGGTGGCGGTAGGAAAATCAGCGGCGCGGTCCAGAGGTCGGTGCCCGAGGCTGCGGGCCCGGCCGGTCGCGGCACGCCGGGCTCCGGAATGAGTGCCGGATCCGGCCGCGGAAGGCCCCTCGGCCGGTTGGCGAATGTCATCAGATTTCCCGGGTCGGCGAGGCATCATCCGGCCGATGATCGAATTCGAGCTCAAATTCCAGATTCCGCCAGCCCGACGCGATGCCGTGCGGGCGTTCGTCGCGGGGAGCAAGCGACCGGCCTTGCGTCCGCTGCGTCTGCAGGCCAGCTACTTCGACACACCGCAGCGGCTGCTGGCGCGCTCCGGCATCGCCCTGCGGGTGCGCCGTGAGGGTGCGGCCTGGGTCCAGACGCTGAAGGGAGCGGCGCCGGATGGCCTGGGACGCGAGGAGTGCAACCACCCGCTGGACGACGGGGACGACATCAACACCCCGCCCGATGTCGACCCGCTGCGGCACCGCGGTGTGCCGCTGGGCGATCAGCTGATCGACTTGTTGGCGTCCAATCCCGATGACCGCCTGCAGTGCAGCTACCGCAGCGAGGTGATGCGCTTGCAGCGTCAACTGAAAACCCGTTTCGGAACCGTCGAACTGGCGTTCGACGAAGGCCAGCTGATTGGCGCGGGTGATCGCCTCGCGATTTGCGAGCTTGAAATCGAATTGATCACCGGCCACCCGATGGCGGTGATCGATGTGGCACGCCGCTGGGCCATGCGCTTCGGGCTCTGGCTGGATACCCGCAGCAAGGCCGAGCGCGGCGATCTGTTGTCCAGGGGTTTGAATGTCTCCCCGCCGCACGCTGACATTGCGCAATCGGCGCTGCACGAGCAACACCCGCCGCGGATGGCGCTGCAGGCGTCGATCGCCAGCGTGCGCAATCCGATCCTTGCCAATGCGTCGCAGATCGCCAGTGGCCGCTTCGACCCCGAACACGTGCACCAGTTGCGCGTCATGCTGCGTCGCCTGCGTGTCATGCTGCGTCTGTTCGGTGACGATCCGGCGGCCGCCGAACTGGGCTTGCCGCTGGTCGAGCCCGCGGCCGATCTGTTCCGCGGCCTGGGTGCAGGTCGTGATCGCTCGGTGCTGGCCGGACCGGTTTCGGCCGACATCCAGGCCGCGCTGCGCCAGGCTGGCGAGGGCGGCGAATTGCCGTTGCCTGGCTCCGACGATGCCGATGCCGGGACGGTCGAGCTGGTGCGTTCGTCGCCCAGTCAATCCCTGTTGCTGAGCCTGGTCGAGGTGACGCTGTCGGCAATGGTCGACGCGCACGCCTCGGTTGACAGCACGCTGTCATTGCCGGATCCTGGGCATTCGGGCGGCAAGCCGGCAAGAACGGCCCGGCTGCGCAGGCTGCTGCTGCGTCGGCTCGGTCACTGGCAAGCTTCGATCTCGCGCGCTGCGGGCAACTTCGACGAGTTGGATGAAAACGCCCGTCACCAACTGCGCAAACACGTCAAGCGCCTGCGGTATGCGATCGATGCTGCGGATGACGTACTCGATAAACGGCGGGCCAAGGCGATCAGAAAGCCGTTGAAACAAGCCCAGCAGGTGCTGGGCGAGATCAATGATCTGGCGACGGCATTGCGGGCATTTGATCGGCCCGACGCCGGTCACCGTGACTGGTTCGCCCGAGGCTGGCTGATCGCACGTCAGCAGGCGTTGATCGGTGGCGGGGTCAAGTCGATGAACCGATTGGCGCGGGCCACACGCAAGAAAAAACTTCGCTGATCGAAGTCGTTCAGTCGGACGCCGCGCGCAGCGCACCCGTGAGATCGGCATGTAGATTGGCCGGGCCGAGGATATCGGCAAACCCCGAGCGCCGGATCAACCCCATCGGCTGCTCGTTCAGGTCACACAAGAGCAAGCGAACACCCTGCCGGGTCAGGGTTCGGTGCAATTGCTCGAGCGCATCGAGGCCCGATGAGTCCATCAGTACCAGGCGATGCATTTCGAGCACCAATGCCCGCGTGCCGTCGGGCAGTTGCTCGGCGACAGCCTCGGCCTTCGCAACCGCGCCAAAGAACAGCGCACCATAAAACCGCAACACGCGCACGCCCGGAGCTGCGACGGGGTCAGCGGCCGGTTCGATGCGAAACAGCGTGCTCATGCGGTAGATGAAGAAGACACACGCGAGGATCAGCCCGACCTGAACGGCCACCGTCAGGTCGAAGATCACGGTCAGGCCGAAGGTTCCCAACAACACCGTTCGGTAGGCGAACGAGAACTTGCGCAGCCGGGCGAATTCGCGCCACTCGCCCATGTTCCATGCAACGAACAACAGGATTCCGGCCAGTGCGGCCAGCGGAATATCCTCGGCCAGCGGTGCGGCAACCAGAATCACCAGCAGCAGCGTCGCCGAATGCACGATGCCCGAAACGGGACTGTATGCGCCGGACCGCACGTTGGTGACCGTGCGGGCAATCGTTCCAGTGGCCGGAATGCCGCCGAAGAACGGCACCACCATGTTGGCCACACCCTGGGCCATCAGCTCCTGGTTGGGATCGTGGCGCGGGGTGTCGATCAGGTTGTCGGCCACGCGCGCGCAGAGCAACGACTCGATTGCGCCTAGCAAGGCGATGGTCACGGTGGGGATCAGCAACTGCTTGGCGCTGGCCCAACTGAAGGGCGGCAATGCCAAGTCCGGCAGCCCTTGCGGAATGCCACCGAAGCGCGTCCCGATGGTGTCGACCGGAAGCTTGAAAACGATGGCAGCGCCGGTGGCCAGGATCAGCGCAACGATGGTGCCAGGCACTTTGGACGCGAAACGAGCGATCTGCTGTCGCGGGCTCAGTGGTCCGTCATCGAGTTGGGGTGCCGCATAGGCTTTGGGCCAGGCAACCACGATGGCCAGGCAAGCGATGCCGATCAGCAGCGCCCAGGGGTTGAAGCTGTCGGCGTGGCTTGCCAGCGTGCCGATCTGCGTGAAAAAGTCGGCCGGCAACTTGTCGATCTGCAGGCCGAACAAATCCTTGACCTGCGACAGCGCGATCAGCACCGCGATGCCGTTGGTGAAGCCGATGATGATCGTCACCGGGATGTAGCGGATCAGCGCGCCGAGCTTGAAGAAGCCGAAGACGAACAGCAGCACGCCGGACAACGCCGTCGAAATCAACAGGTTGGTCAGACCGTACCGCTCGACGATGCCGTAGACGATGACGATGAAGGCCCCGGCGGGCCCGCCGATCTGCACGTTCGAGCCACCGAGCGCCGAGATCAGGAAGCCGGCTACGATGGCCGTGAAGATGCCCTGTTCAGGCTTGACGCCCGAGGCAATGGCAAACGCCATCGCGAGCGGCAAGGCAACGATGCCCACCGTGATGCCGGCTGACAGATCGGCAACGAAATGCTCACGCCGGTATCCCGGCAATGTGTCAAGCAGACGCGGCCGGAACTTGTGCGGTGTCATCTGCGATCATCGCGATCAGCGAACGCGCATTCCGGGTTGTGCGCCGAGCGATGGTTCGAGGATGAAGATGCCCGCATGGCTCTTCTCGTCGGCATCGCTGGCGGCCAGCACCATGCCCTCGCTGATGCCGAATTTCATCTTGCGCGGTGCCAGATTGGCCACCATCACGGTCAGCTTGCCGACCAGGTTTTCGGGTTTATAGGCGCTCTTGATGCCCGAGAAGACGTTGCGCAAGCGGCCTTCGCCGACATCGAGTGTCAGCCGCAGCAACTTGTCCGATCCGGCCACCGCCTCGCAGTCGACGATCTTGGCGATGCGCAGATCGACCTTGCTGAAATCGTCGATCTTGATCTCGGCTGCCAGATCTTCGCCGCCGGGGGTTGCCTTCGGCGGGGCCGGTGGCTCGAACAGGGCGTCGAGCAGCTTGGGATCGACGCGTTGCAGCAGGTGCTGGTAGCTGCCGATGGTGTGTGAACCCAGGCTGCGCTGAGCGTCGTCGAACTGCAGCGGGGCGACGTTGAGGAAAGCTTCAACCTGCGCGGCCAACGCCGGAATCACCGGCTTCAGATAGAGGGTCAGCAGCCGGAAGGCTTCGATGCAGACGCTGCAGACATCCTGCAGCGCCGCTCCCTGATCGGCGTGTTTGGCGATTTCCCAGGGCTTGTGTTGATCGACGTACTCGTTGACCCGGTCGGCCATCAGCATCACCTCGCGCATCGCCTTGCCGAATTCGCGTTCGTCGTAGAGCGTGGCGATGCTCGTCGCCTGAGCGCGCATTCCCTGCAGCAACTCATGTCCGTCGGCGCCGGCTTGCGCCGCCAGCTGACCGCCGAAGCGCTTGGTCAGGAAGCCCGCCGCACGGCTGGCGATGTTGATGTATTTGCCGACCAGGTCGCTGTTGACCCGCGCGATGAAATCGTCCGGATTGAACTCGATGTCCTCGACCTTGGCGTTCAGCTTGGTGGCGAAGTAGTAGCGCAGCCACTCGGGGTTCATGCCGAGTTCGAGGTATTTGAGCGGCGAGATGCCGGTGCCGCGGCTCTTGCTCATCTTTTCGCCGCTGACGGTGATGAAGCCGTGCACGAAGATGCGGTCGGGCGTCTTGCGGCCGCTGAAATGCAGCATCGCCGGCCAGAACAGCGTGTGGAAATAGGTAATGTCCTTGCCGATGAAATGCACCTGTTCGGTCTTCGGGTCGGCCATGAAGGCGTCGTAGTCGCGGCCTTCTCGGTCGAACAGGTTTTTCAGCGAGGCCAGGTAGCCGACCGGCGCATCGAGCCAGACATAGAAGTACTTGTCTTCGGAATCGGGAATGCGGATGCCGAAATACGGCGCATCGCGGCTGATGTCCCAATCGGCGAGGCCGCCATGACCGAGTTCGTCGACCGCGAACCATTCCTTGATCTTGTTCAGCACCTCGGGCTGCAGGCGTCCGGGCGCGTGAACCCACTGCTCCAGCAGATCGATGCAACGGCGGGAACTGAGCAGGAAGAAGTGGTGCGCGCTGCTTTTGAGCACCGGTGTCGCGCCGCTCAACGCCGAGTACGGGTTCTTCAGTTCGGTCGGCGAATAGACCGCGCCGCAGACTTCGCACGAATCGCCGTTCTGGTCTTTTGCGCCGCAGCGCGGGCATTCGCCCTTGATGTAGCGGTCGGGCAGGAACATGCCCTTGACCGGGTCATAGAACTGCTCGATCGTGCGTTCGGAAATCAGGCCTTCGCGGCGCAGCGTGCAATAGATGTCGCGCGCCATCTCGTGATTTTCGGGCGCATCGGTCGAGTGCCAGTTGTCGAACGCGATGTGGAAGCCGTCCAGGTAGGCCTTGCGGCCGGCGGCGATTTCGCCGACGAATTGCTGCGGTGTCTTGCCGACTTTTTCGGCGGCGATCATGATCGGCGCGCCGTGGGCGTCATCGGCGCAGACAAAGTGGACCTCATGACCCGACATCCGCTGGAACCGCACCCAGATGTCAGCCTGGATGTACTCCATCATGTGCCCGATATGAAACGGCGCGTTGGCGTAGGGCAGGGCGGTGGTGGCGAATATCTGGCGGCTCATGATGCAAGGCGGGCGCTCACGGCGCCAAATAGCTGAATGAAATCGACCGGCGCGCGGCCGGTGGATGATTCTAGGTGGAGCGCCGCCCGGTTCAGAGGCGGCCGCGGAGCGGCTCCCGCAACGGTGTCAATTGAACAGCAGGTTCGGCAGGAACAGGCTGATTTGCGGGATGTAGGTGACCAGCACCAGGAAGATCAGCAGCACCGACAACCACGGCAATGCGGCCTTGGTGACCTGCACCAGGTTCATCCCCGTGATGCCGCTGGTGACGAACAGGTTGAGCCCCACCGGCGGCGTGATCATTCCGATCTCCATGTTGACCACCATGATGATTCCCAGGTGGATCGGGTCGATGCCCAGTTCGGTGGCGATCGGGAAGAAGATCGGCGCCAGGATCAGGATGATGCCGGTCGGCTCCATGAAGTTGCCGGCCATCAGCAAGATGAAGTTGACCACCAGCAGGAACATCCACGGCGCTATGCCGGCGCCGCGCGCGACCGGTGGGAGCCGGCTGACGAGGGCATCGACGCCGATGTGTGCACCGATCCGTACGCGGTACGAGATGCCGACGAAAATCATCGCAGCGAAGAAGATGGTCGTGAGTTCTAGCGCCCAGGTGAACCCCGAATTGAAGACGTATCGAAGCACGCAAGCCAGCAGGGCATTGCCTTCGGCGCGCCGCGTTGAAGCGGGTGCTTCCCGTATGCCCTGCGCGCCGCATCGTATTGCCATCCCGCTAAACTCAGAAGTCCCGCTTCCGATAACCGCGACGCCATTCCATGTCTCTCAATGAACAAAACCTGCTCGATGCGCTCAAGATGGTCATCGACCCGAATACCGGACGCGATTTCGTTTCGACGCGGCAGTTGAAGAATCTGCGCGTCGACGGCGGCGACGTTGCTTTCGATGTCGAACTCGGCTACCCCGCGAAAAGCCAGATTGCCGGCTTGCGCAAATCGCTGATCAGCGCGGCACGAAGCGTGGCGGGGGTCGAGAATGTGAGTGCGAACCTCGCCACCAACGTGGTTGCACATGCGGTTCAACGCGGCGTGCAGCTGCTGCCGAAGGTCAAGAACATCGTTGCCGTTGCATCCGGCAAGGGCGGTGTCGGCAAGAGCACGACGGCCGTCAATCTGGCGCTGGCGTTGGCCGCCGAGGGTGCTGCGGTCGGCATTCTCGATGCCGACATCTACGGCCCCAGCCTGCCGATGATGATGGGCATCGAGGGTCGCCCCGAGTCGAGCGACGGCAAATCGATGGAGCCGATGGAAAACTTCGGCGTTCAGGTGATCTCGATCGGTTTTCTGGTCGACCCGGACCAGGCGATGATCTGGCGCGGCCCGATGGCGACCCAGGCGCTGGAACAGCTGCTGCGCCAGACCAACTGGGGCGAACTCGACTACCTGATCGTCGACATGCCGCCCGGAACTGGCGACATCCAGTTGACGCTGAGCCAACGCGTGCCGCTGACCGGTGCGGTGATCGTCACCACGCCACAGGACATCGCCTTGCTCGACGCACGCAAGGGCATCAAGATGTTCGAGAAGGTCGGCGTGCCGATCCTGGGCATCGTCGAGAACATGGCGGTTCATGTCTGCGAGAAATGCGGCCATGTCGAACACATCTTCGGCCAGGATGGCGGCAAGCGGATGGCCGCCGAATACGAGATGGACTACCTCGGCGCACTGCCGCTGAACCTGTCGATCCGGGTCCAGACCGACAACGGCAGACCGACCGTCGTCAGCGACCCCGATGGCGAGATCGCTGGTCTGTACAAGGCGGTGGCGCGGCAGGTGGCGGTGAAGATTTCGCAGCGCGCAAAAGACTACTCGACACGCTTTCCGACCATCAACATTTCCAAGGACACCTGAGTCGGCCATGACCGAGCAACGCCGCCCGTCAATCGCCGTGGCCGTCGTGATGGAGCGCGAGGCCAGCCCGAACCGCTGGGAAGACTGGCGTTTCAAGCTGATCGACGTGATTGCATCCGAGCCGGCCTTCGGTGATTCGCCGCGCCTGCTGCGCGACGACGGGCGTTTTGCGCAGACCTTGTACCCGGGCTTCGAGCTCGAATTGTTTGCCGATCAGGCCGAAGGCTATTTTCTGAACCTGAGCTCCGGCGCGCCGGTCTGGTTCGTGATGTGGCGGCTCGACGATACCGACCCAGCGCGGGCCTGGCCCGAAGCGGTCAGCCTGTCGTACAACGAGGCCGGGCGTTGGCTCGATGCCCAGGAACGCGTCGACAACGTGCCGCTGCCGCCCGAGCTGGCGCAATGGCTGCAGGCCTATACCGATGCCAACTATCGGCCCGAGCCGAAGAAGCGCAAGCGGCCGGCCTCGTTCCTGTCGCCCGATCAACGCCAATGAGCGACGACCATTTTCTGGCCCGCTGGTCGCGCCGAAAGGCCGATCTGAAATCGGGTCGCAACCCGGACAGCGTGACCGACGAAGCGCCGGCCAGGCCCACCGCAACGATAGTGCCTGCCGAAGTGGCGCGACCGAACGCGCCCCCGATGCGCGGGGCTGATCAGCAGGGCGGCGCAGATCGGGCAGCAACGGTTTTGTCGCCGGCTGCGGATCCTCGGGCAGACGTCGTCGAAGCTGCGCAGGCGCCACCGCCGCCCACCTTGGCCGATGTCGCGCTGCTCACCCGCGAAGACAGCTACGCGCGCTTCGTTGCGCCGGGCGTCGACCCCACGGTGCGAAACGCCGCGATGAAAAAGCTGTTCACCGATCCGCACTACAACGTGATGGACGGACTCGACATCTACATCGACGACTACGGCATCCCCGATCCGATCCCGATGGCGATGTTGCGCCGCATGACGCAGTCCAAGTCGCTCGGGCTGTTCGATCACGAAGAAGCCGAAGAGGCCGCACAAGCAGAACGCGAGCGCCAGCGCGCATCCGGCGGCACGCTCGTCGAAGCGGGGTCGCCCGAGCCTTCTGCATCCGATAACAACCCGCCATTGCCGGTATCCGAGACAAGCCCCGATGAAGACCCTGATCTGCAACTGCAACCAGACGATGGCACTCGACGGTCCGGCGCTGGCCCGGGCCCTGACCAGCCCGCAGAATCCTGACGGCGGCGACGGCGCGCAGCTGGTCCACACCACCTTGTGTCGGCGCGAAGCCGGCTCGTTCCAGCGCGCAGCCAAGGAGGGTGACGATCTGCTGGTGGCGTGCACCCAGGAGAGTCGACTGTTCCTGGAATTGAACGAACAGACCGAGGGCGCGCCTGGCGTGGCCGAGCGTCCGATCCGTTTCGTCAACATCCGCGAGGCCGCTGGCTGGAGTCGCGATGCGCTGCCGCAAGTGGCCGGCTCGGCGGCCCGCCTGACGCCGAAAATCGCTGCCCTGATCGCGGCGGCGCAGCTGCCCGATCCGGAGCCGGTGCCGACGGTGTCGTACCAGTCGGCGGGTCGGGTGTTGGTGATCGGCAGCGCCGACCATGCGCAACGCGCAGCGAGCCTGCTTGCGGACCGGCTCGATGTGTCCGTCCTGCTGCCGAGCGTCGGCGGCCGTCTGGCTCAGCAGCGTGACATGCCGGTCCACGCCGGGCGCATCGATTCGATCAGCGGCTGGCTCGGGGCGTTCCAGGTCAAATGGACCAGCGGCAATCCGATCGATCTGGACCTGTGCACCCGTTGCAACGCTTGCATCGATGTCTGCCCCGAGAACGCGATCGATTTCAGCTACCAGATCGACCTCACGCTGTGCAAAAGCCACCGCGATTGTGTTGCGGCCTGTGACGCAGCGGGTGCGATCGATTTCCAGCGTGCTCCGCAGCAGCAGAGCGAACAGTTCGATCTGGTGCTCGATCTGGGCCCGCAGGCCTGGTTCGGCATGCACCAGCCGCCCCAGGGTTATCTGCATGTGGCCGATGCAGCCGACAGCGGCAGCCTGTTCGCCGCGGTGCTGAAACTGCGCGACTGGGTGGGTGAATTCGAGAAGCCGAAGTTCTTCCAGTACAAGGCGAAGATCTGCGCCCACAGCCGCAACCAGACCATCGGATGCCGTGCCTGCATCGACGTCTGTTCAGCGGAGGCGATCCGCAGTGATGCCTCGCTGAAGGGCCGCATCACCGGCCCGGCACAAACCGCTGGTGATCCGCCGGGCGGCATCATCGTCGAGCCGCACCTGTGTGTCGGCTGCGGCGCCTGCACCACCGTGTGCCCGAGTGGCGCACTGTCGTATGCAACCCCGCGGACGTCCGAACAGGGCCGCCGCATCCGCACCCTGTTGTCGACCTATGCGCGCGCTGGCGGCAAGGATGCGGTCGTATTGCTGCACAGCCAGCAGGCCGGTGCCGACCGCTTGTCGGCCTTGGGGCGCGCGGCGCGCAGTGACCAGTCGGTGCGCGGCTTGCCATTGCGCGTGCTGCCGCTCGACGTCTGGCACACGGCGTCGGTCGGCATCGACCTGTGGCTGTCGGCGATTGCGTATGGCGCTTCGCAGTTCTGGATCCTGATGACGGATGAAGAGGCGCCGCAATACCGGGCTGCGGTGGCCGAACAGATGTCGGTTGCCGAGGCCATCCTGCAGGGTCTTGGTTACGCCGGTGAACATTTGCGCATCGTCTCGGCGCCGGATCTGAAGTTGCTCGATGCCAGCCTGCGAAAGCCGCCCGCGCAGTCGGTTGCCCAGCCCGGCACGTTCAGCGTGCAGACCGACAAGCGCGCAACCCTGGATCTGGCGATCGACCACCTGCTGAACCAGGCGCAGCTGCGGCCCGACGTGATTGCGTTGCCGGGCGGATCCGGGCGGCCGGTCAGCCCGTTCGGCAGCCTGCTGGTCGATACCGACAAATGCACGATGTGCCTGAGTTGTGTCGGCGCTTGCCCCGAAGCGGCGCTGGCCGACAACCCGGACAAGCCGCAGCTGCGCTTCATCGAGAAGAACTGTGTGCAGTGCGGACTGTGCGCCACCACCTGCCCCGAAGCGGCGATCACGCTGGAGCCGCGGCTGCTGCTGGCCGATGGCGGCAAGGCACGCAAGGCCACGCGGGTGCTCAACGAGGCCGAGCCATATCGATGCATCCGCTGCAGCAAGCCCTTCGGCACGCTGCAGGCGGTGCAGTCGATGATCGGCAAGCTGGCCGGTCATTCGATGTTTTCAGGCGCGGCAGCCGAGCGGCTGAAGATGTGCAGCGATTGCCGCGTGATCGACATCCACAGCAATCCGGATGAAGTCCGGATCACCGATTTCTGATCGGGCGAGCAGCATGAATCCAGACTCCAATCCAGCCGGCGACGACCGGATCATTTCCTTCGACGGCGCCGGCGACGGGGTCGAACTGGCGCGCGCCGAGTTGTACGGCCTGCTCGCCGGCTTGTGGCTGGCGCCTCCGGACCGCGACCTGATGGACCGCTTTGCGGTTGCCGTGACCCAGGCCCCCGAGCCGGGCAGTTTCCTGGAAACGCCGTGGCAGGCACTGGTGGCCGCGATGCGTGCGACGACGGTCGAAGCGGC
This sequence comes from Ideonella sp., assembly GCA_031398385.1. Lineage (GTDB taxonomy): Bacteria > Pseudomonadota > Gammaproteobacteria > Burkholderiales > Burkholderiaceae_C > Ideonella_A. Next base: position 16,678 of record JANNNE010000211.1, on the reverse strand, counting down.
GGCGGCCGAATACGAAGCCTTGTTCATGGGCCTGGGCCGACCCGAGGTGATGTTGTTCGGGTCTTTTCATCTGGCCGGGTTCCTGAACGAGACGCCGCTGGTCGTGCTGCGATCCGACCTCGCCGATCTCGACCTCGGCCGCGACCAGACACGGTTCGAAACCGAGGATCACATCGCTCACGAATTCGAGGTGATGCGTTACCTGATTGCCGGTGACGACGTGTCGATCTGCAACCTCGAGCAGCAGCGCATCTTTTTCCGCAAACACCTTCAGCCTTGGGTGCACAAGTTGTGCGAGGCCGTGTCGATCCACCCGCGCGCCGCGCTTTACAAGGACGTCGCGGCATTGACCGAGGCCTTCATACAGATCGAAGCCCAGGGTTTCGACATGCTCGAATGACGGTCACCGGCTGGTCTGGCGGCGCCGGTTCGCTCATCCGCCGGTGTCGGCTTCGCTCCTGAGCCTGACGCTGAACTGCGCGCCGCGCGGCTGATCACTGCGGTTCGACGCGTTGATGCTGCCACCGTAGCGTTCGACGATGTTGCGACAGATCCAGAGGCCCAGGCCGGTGCCGTCCTTTCGACCGGTGACAAAGGGATGGAACAGCTCGGCCATGCGCGCCGGGTCGAGCCCGGGACCGTCGTCGCTGACGATGATGTCGGCGCCCGTCGGCGGCTCGCCCCAGTCGCGCGTGGCCAGCGTCAGGCTGCCGCCAGTGGGCATGGCCTGAATGGCATTGACCAGCAGGTTCACGATCACCTGCTGCAGCTCCTGGCGGTTGATGGCCACGCTGCAGCGTGCCTGGTAGTCGCGCTGCAGCTCGATGCGGGTGGTGGCCAGCAGGTGGGCCACCAGTACCAGGCAGTCCTCGATCGCCGAATCGGCGGCCACGGCCTCGACATAGCCCGCATATTCGGTCGGGCGTGCGAACTGCAGCAACTTGGTGACGATCAGGCGCATGCGTTCGATCTGTTCGTCGATCAGCTTCAGCTCGGACTGCACCTTGGCCGCGCTGTCGGTGTCCATCAGTTCGCGCAACAGGTCGACATTGCCCTGGATCACCGCGATCGGATTGTTGACTTCGTGCGCGATGCTGGCGGTCAGTTGTCCGACTGCCGCCATCTTTTCGGAGCGCAGCAACTGACCCTGCGCGGTTTCCAGCGCTTCGGTGCGCTGCGCGACCTTGGCGTCGAGTTCGCTGTTCCAGCGCTGCAAGGCTTCGGTCTTGTCGCGGATGGTGTCGAGCAGGTGATCGAGGTGGGCCGACAGCTGGCCGATCTCATCGCGCTGCGCGACCCGTCCGACACGCGCATCGAGTTGACCAGCCTCGACTTGGCGCATGGTCTGCGCCATCTGCTCGATCGGCCTGAAGATGTTTCGCGCGGCACGCAGCGAGACAAAGGCCGCGATGATCATCACGCTGAAGAAGATCACGCCGATGCTGGCCAACGCCGCATATTTCAACAGCGTGAACGGCCGTTCCAGGTAGCCGACATACAACATCCCGACCCGTTTGCCGCTGCCGTCGCGCAGCGGCTGGTAGGCCGACACATACCAGTCGTCGACGACGAAGGCGCGGTCCAGCCAGGTGTTGCCGCGGCCCAGCACCGCATCCCGCACGGTCTGCGACACGCGGGTGCCGATCGCGCGGCTGGCCGTATCGCCGGACTGGCCGTCCTGGTTGCCGAACAGGCGGACGTTGGTGCTGATCCGCACGTCGTCCAGGAACAGCGTCGCCGTGCCGCGGCTGTTGAACGGCAGCGAGCCTTCGGGATAGACGATCTCATTGATGTGGTCGATGAACGGCAGGTTGCGGTTCAACAGCATGCCGGCCTGCACCTGGCCGATGCGTTTGCCGCTGCGGCCAGCCACTTCGGCGTTGGCCAGCAGCACCATCGCCCGATCCTCGGTCGTGCGCTGGGTAGGCGCTGCGTTGCGAGTCGGCAGCAGCGGCACCGCCACCCGCGACTGCAAGGCCGGCGCGAGCAGCGCGAGCTGGCCAGGATCGAGGATTTCCACGCTCGCGCTGCCACGCCGGGTGGTGGCGGCACGGAAGGCGGGGGAGAGGGCATCGGTTCGGCGGGGGATGCCGTTGTCAGTCGCGATCAGCTCGCCGTCGGCCGATCGAAAATTGATGAAATCCAGGTTTTCGCTCGACTTGTAGGCGTTCAGAAGGCGCACCATCTCGGCCCGCTTCGCATCCTCCGAGCCGGGCCGCGCGGTGGCAGCCTCGAGTGCCAGATGCAAGGCATGTGAATCGGCCACCGCCGCGGCGCTGTTCCTGACCTCGCCCAGCACGCGATCGAAATAGCCCTGCGCCACCGCCAGGTCGCTCCGCACCTTGGTGATCAACATGCGGTCGATCGCGGTATCGCCCCAGAACAGCAGCATCAGTCCGAGCAAGGGCAACACCACCAGCAAGGGCATCAGCACCAGGGCCAGCAATTTGCCCCGGATCGACCAGTGACGCAGACGGTTCAGCATGACTACACGGCGGCTTCAGCTGCCCCAGTCGGCCAGCCGGCGCTCGAGGGTGCGGCGTGAGATGCCCAGCAGCTGCGCCGCCTCGGTCTTGTCGCCCTGCACCGATTCGAGCACCGAGAGAATATGCTGCTTCTCCAGTGCGTGCAGATCGATCGGCCCCTCGACTGCCGGTTGCGGTGGCGTGGCCGCCAGACGCGAATACAGCGCCGAGACATTGAGTGCGCCCAGAATCAGCGAACGCTCGATCAGATTGCGCAGTTCGCGCACGTTGCCCGGCCAGTCGTACTGGCAGAGGTAGGCGATGTCGTGCTCACTGACCGCCAGCGGTGCCACTCCCAGCTGCGGCGCCAGCAGGCCGATGAAATGGCGCACCAGTTCGTCGATGTCTTCCTTGTGGGTGCGCAGCGGCGGCAGGATGATCTCGACCACCTGCAGCCGGTAGTACAGATCCTTGCGGAAGCGGCCGGCCGCGACTTCATCGGCCAGCGTGCGATTGGTCGCCGCGACGATCCGCACGTCGACCGGAATCTGCTGCTCGCTGCCGACCGGGCGAATCTTGTGATCGTCCAGCACGCGCAGCAGATTGGCCTGCAGCGCGAGCGGCAGCTCGGCAATTTCGTCGAGGAACAAGGTGCCGCCGCGGGCGTAGAAAAACAGTCCGTCGCGACTCTTGCCGCTGACCGCGCCGCCTCCGGCATCGCCGAAGAATTCGCGCTCGACCAGGTCAGGAGAGATGCTCGCGCAATTGACCGGCACGAAGGGGCCGGCAGCGCGCGCGCTCAGGCGGTGCAGGGCCAGCGCGGCCAATTCCTTGCCGGTGCCCGACTCGCCTGCCAGCAACACGGTGCTGGCCACCGCCGCGGCGCGTTGCAGGGTCTCGCGCAGGCTGGCAATCGCCGTCGACGAGCCGATCAATTCATCGGTCGGTGCATTCAGCTGCGACAGGCTGCGCCGCAGCACCCAGTTCTCGCGTTTGAGCTGGGCGCGTTCCAGGCCGCGTTGCACGGCATTGAGGATCTGCGTCAGCCGAAACGGCTTCAGGATGAAATCCGAGGCACCGGCGCGCAGTGCCTCGATTGCGGTATTCAGGTCGGCGAACGCGGTGACGAGGACGACCTCGCCGGCATAACCCTGGTCGCGCAGTTCCTGCAGCCAGTCGATGCCTGACTTGCCCGGCAAGGTGATGTCGAGAATGATCAGGTCGAAGCGGTGCAGCCGTGCCAACGTGTCGGCCTCTTCCGCACTGCCGGCGCTGTGCAGTTCGGCGCAACGCGGCGCCAGTGCCTTGTCGAGAAAATTGCGCATGCCGGGTTCGTCGTCGACGACCAGCAGCGAAGCATGTGGCCACTCGCGGGCCTGGGACGGGTTCGGGGTACGCAAGGCTTGGATCGATTCCGGCAGGCGTCATCGAATGACGAAAGGGAGGTTTGCCGCCGACGGCGGTCTGGTCGAGCCTGCGTACTGTGGCACAGCTTGCGGCGTCGCCGGTTTGCACCGCTGGAGGTCAACAGCCCGCCCCCCCACACGGACACGCCGCTTCGGCTATCGTGTCGGCTTAGCCGGTGATCCACGCCGCGCCACTTCCCGATACCGGTCGCGTTCGACCTCAAATGATGCATGCTAGGAGCACCCATGCGCTTTTCCCTGAATTCCATCTTCCGAAGCGCCGGACTTGCCGCGGTCGGCCTGGCTTGCAGCGTCGTCGCCGTGACGGCGCAGGCGCAGTCGACCCTGCGCGTCACCGCCATTCCCGATGAATCGCCGACCGAACTGGCCCGCAAGTTCGAGCCGCTGGGCAAATACCTCGAGGAAAAAACCGGCATGAAGGTCGAGTGGACGCCGGTCACCGACTATGCCGCCGCAGTCGAGGCGCTGGTCAACAAGAAGGTCGATCTGGCCTGGTTTGGCGGGTTCACGTTCGTGCAGGCGAATGTCCGTTCGGGCGGCAAGGTGGTGCCGCTGGTGCAGCGCTCGGAAGACGAGAAGTTCCGCTCGGTCTTCATCGCCGACGCCAAGAGCGGCATCAACGGCCTGGCCGATCTGAAGGGCAAGACGCTCAGCTTCGGATCGCAGTCGAGCACGTCGGGTCATCTGATGCCGCGCAGTTTTCTGCTGGCTGCCAAGATCAACCCGGATACCGATTTGAAGCGCGTCAGCTTCTCCGGCGCGCATGATGCAACGATCGCCGCGGTTGCGAGCGGCAAAGTCGACGCCGGCGCCTTGAACATCTCGGTGTGGGAAAAATTCGTCGCCGACAAGAAGGTCGATCCGGCCGTCGTCAAGGTGATCTACACCACGCCGACCTATTACGACTACAACTGGACCGTTCACGCCGACATGCCCGCCGATCTGCGCAGCAAGCTGCAGCAGGCGTTTGTCTCGCTCGACCCGGCCACCGCGCAGGGCAAGGAGATTCTCGGTCTGCAACGGGCTACCAGGTTTGTGCCGACCAAGGCAGAGAACTACGACGGTATCCGTTCGGCTGCCGAAAACGCCGGTCTGTTGAAGTGACGGGTGCAGCGCCGGCGATTCGCCTGCGCAACCTGCACTGTGCCGCCGCACCCCAGTCGAGCGTGGCGGTGCTGCGCGGGGTCGATCTATCGGTCGGTCATGGCGAACAAGTCGCGGTGATTGGCGCGTCGGGCGCCGGGAAGTCGACCCTGCTGAATGCGCTGGCCTGTGCGGTCAAGCCGATGCGCGGCGAGTTGGCGCTGTTCGGGGAGGATCCCTGGGCGCTGAGTTCCGGCCAGCGCCAGCGTCTGCGCGGCCGCCTGTGCCTGGCGCCTCAGGTGCCACCGCTGCCACCGCGGCAACGGGTCGTCACTGCGGTGCTGGCCGGCACGCTGCCGTCGATGTCGCTGTGGCGAAGCCTGCAAAGCCTGTGGCATCCGCGCGAGGCGGCGGTCGCCTACGACGCCCTCGCATCACTCGATCTGGGTGAAAAATTGTGGGAGCGCGTCGATCGCTTGTCGGGTGGCGAGCGCCAGCGCGTCGGCCTGGCCCGGCTACTGGTGGCGCATGCGCCGCTGTGGTTGATCGACGAACCGCTGTCGGCGCTCGATCCCGCACGCGCCGAGCAGGCCATCACCCGCCTCACCGAGGCGGCTCGGGAAGGCCGGCGCACACTCGTGTGCAGCCTGCATCAGGTCGACATGGCGCGCCAGTGCTTTTCGCGCATCGTTGCGTTGCGCGACGGCCAAGTGGTGTATGACGGCGCCAACAGCGAGCTCGACGACGCGATGGTTCGCGATCTGTACGGCCAGGAGATGCTGGGCGAGCAAGCCGCGCCGGTGCCGTTGGCAGATCCAGCGTCGAACTCCAGGTTGCCGCTGATTGTCTGCCGCTGAACGCATGGCCGCGATCGACGCTCCGGCCGCCGTCGGCTTGCTGCCCGCCGGAGGTGGCCGCGATCCCGCCTGGCAGCGGCGCTGGCTCGGCCTGCTGGTGTTGCTGGTGCTGTTGTGGCCGCTGCTGGTACTGACCGAGTTCAAGCCGTGGTCGATGTTCGACCAGCGCAGCCTGCGGTCGACCTGGAATTTCATTTCGCAGTTCGTTCCGCCCCGCGCCGATGCCGACTTTCTGCGGCTGCTGGCTGCAGAAACCTGGCGCACCGTCGCGATTGCCACCGCCGGAATGAGCCTGGCCTGGCTGGTGGCGGTGCCGCTCGCACTCGGTGCCTCGGCACGGCTGTCGGTCAGTGCGCTGGCCACCCGCATGGACCGCTGGCCGTTTGCGGTGCGGCAGGTGTTGCGCTGGCTGATGATCGTGTTGCGCTCGGTCCCCGAACTGGTCTGGGCCTTGTTGTTCGTGCGGGTGGTCGGACTCGGGCCGACTGCCGGTGTGCTTGCGATCGGCATTGCCTACGGCGGCATGCTGGGCAAGGTGTATTCGGAGATTCTCGACAGCACCGACGCTGCGCCGTCGCAGGCCTTGCTGCGCAACGGCAGCGGGCGCTTGCAGGCGCTGCTGTACGGCGCTTTGCCGCAGTGCGCGAACGAGCTTGTCAGCTATACGGTGTACCGCTGGGAGTGTGCGATCCGGTCGTCGGTGGTGCTCGGCTTCGTGGGCGCGGGCGGGCTCGGACAGTTGCTCGATGGCGCCGCCAAGATGTTTGCCGGCAATGAAGTCAGCAGCATCCTGATTGTCTTCATCGCCCTGGTGACGCTGTCGGACCGCATCAGCCTGGCGCTGCGGCGGGCACTCGATTGATGTCGGTCCATCCATGAAAACCACCGCGACGCTGCCACCACCGCCGCCCGCGCGCTGGTCGATGCGCCTGATCGGCCTGGCGATCGGCGCGCTCATCGTTGCCAGCTTCGTGACGCTGGACTTGCGCTGGGCGGATTTCCTGTCACCCGATGCGATGGCGGCGATGTCGCGTTTTGCACGCAGCTTCTTTCCGCCAGCGCTCGGTGCGTCCTTTGTCGACAAGACGCTGTGGGCGACGCTGGAGACGCTGGCGATGTCGCTGGTCGGCACCTTGCTCGCCACCGCAGGCGGCATGGCGCTGGCGCTGCCGGCCAGCAGTGTCGGTGGCCGGACGGTTCAGTTCTGGCGTGCTTCCGCACGTGGCCTGCTGAATGTCCTGCGGTCGATCCCGGAACTGGTGTGGGCATCGCTGCTGCTGATCGCTGCCGGGCTCGGCCCGTTTCCCGGTACCTTGGCGCTGGCCTTGCACACCACCGGTGTGCTCGGGCGGCTGTTCGCGGAGAGCATTGAAAATGCCGATCCCGGGCCGGCCCAGGCCTTGCGGGTGCGCGGTGTCGGCGCGGTGCCGATCTTTTTGTACGCCACGCTGCCGCAAATCATTCCGCAGGTGATTTCCTATTCGCTGTACCGCTGGGAGAACAACATCCGCGCCGCGGCCGTGCTCGGCGTGGTGGGTGCCGGCGGGCTCGGGCAGATGCTGTATTACCACCTGGGGCTGTTCCACATGGCTGAAAGTTGCACGGTCCTGCTGGCGATGGTGTTGCTGGTCGCGGTGGTCGATGCCCTGTCGTATTTCGCGCGCCGCACGATGAACCGCTGAGTGCGGCAGTGTGATGCTGAGTCCCGCTGGACCGCCGCGCGTTGTGGCCGGTTGCGGTCGATGCAGGCGCCGCCGGGGTTGTGCAGGACATACGCGTGCGAACGGATCGACTCAGTGATATCCCTAGTGCCGACACCGAAGTCGATTGCGACAGATTGTCGTCATCGCGCGGTCAATTTGTCTTGATCTCGTCGTGACCACAGCACCTTGTCGGAACGGCTCCGACATTCTGTCGGGCGAGCATCGAGGGCTGGTTTTCGGCGCAACCAACCCAGGGTTTTCGCGCACGGAACGCCCTTCGACAACGCCATTTGCACGGGTACCATATGAAACGGGTTGCCGAAGTTGGCCAACCACCGCAGATGACGCTGGAGACTGCCATGTCCGAACGAGCCGATAACAAGTTGTCCCGCCGCAAGGTATTCGCCGGGGTCGGCACCGCCGGGGCACTCGCCGCCGTGGCAGCCGCCGTGCCTTTGGTCCGGCCAGACCCGAAGCAAGTCGCCGCCGCTGATGCGCAGGAGCGTCGGAAGGGCGATGGTTATCAGGTCACCGACCACGTGAAGCAGTACTACCAGACGGCTCGCGCCTGATCGATTCGTTCGCGCAAGGAACTCCGATGTTGCTCACCCGCAAGACCTCTTCGACTTCCCGATCGGACGGCAGCCGTTCCGATCTTGTCAACAGCCTGCAGCGTGGTGTCTCGCGCGCCATCCCGACCATGGACCGACGGGCCTTCCTGCGCCGGTCGGGCCTCGGGGTGGGGGTCGGCGTCGCCACCTCGCAGCTGACGCTGGTGCAGAAGGCCGAGGCCGCCGATCCGGCCAAGCCGGCCGGCGACGGCAGCCGCAAGGTTGAAGTCAAGCGTACGGTCTGCGGCCATTGTTCCGTCGGCTGCGCGGTCGATGCGGTGGTCGAGAACGGGGTCTGGGTGCGCCAGGAGCCGGTGTTAGATTCGCCGATCAACCTGGGCGCACATTGTTGCAAGGGCGCCGGCCTGCGCGAGCATGGCCATGGCGAATATCGGCTGCGCACCCCGATGAAACTGGTCGGCGGCAAGTACCAGCGCATCAGTTGGGATCAGGCGCTGAACGAGATAAGCGCCAAGATGCTCGAGCTGCGCAAGGACAGCGGACCCGACTCGATCTTCGTTGTCGGCTCGAGCAAGCACAACAACGAGCAGGCCTACCTGATGCGCAAGTGGGTCAGCATGTGGGGCAGCAACAATACCGACCACCAGGCACGGATCTGCCACTCGACCACGGTGGCCGGTGTCGCGAACACCTGGGGCTACGGTGCGATGACCAATTCGTACAACGACATGCGCAATTCGAAAGCGGCGTTGTACATCGGCTCGAACGCCGCCGAGGCGCACCCGGTGTCGATGCTGCACATGCTGCACGCGAAGGAGACCGGCACCAAGATGATCGTCGTCGATCCCCGGTTCACGCGTACCGCAGCGAAGGCCGATCAATACATTCGCATCCGTTCCGGCAGCGACATCCCGTTCCTGTTCGGCGTGCTGTATCACGTATTCAACAACGGCTGGGAAGACAAACAGTACATCAACGATCGCGTCTACGGCATGGACAAGGTGCGCGAGGACGTGATGGCCAAGTGGACACCGGACAAGGTGCTCGAGGCCTGTGGCGTCGACGAGGCAACCTGCTTGCAGGCCGCACGCACGATGGCCGAGAACCGCCCGAGCACCATCGTCTGGTGCATGGGCCAGACCCAGCACACGATCGGCAATGCAATGGTGCGCGCGTCGTGCATCCTGCAACTGGCGCTGGGCAACATCGGCAAAAGCGGTGGCGGCGCCAACATCTTCCGTGGCCACGACAACGTGCAAGGTGCAACCGACGTCGGGCCGAACCCGGATTCGCTGCCGGGCTACTACGGTCTGGCCGAAGGCTCGTGGAAACACTACGCCAAGGTCTGGGACCTCGACTACGAGTGGATCAAGGGCCGCTATGCGCCGGGCATGCTGACCACGTCGGGCATGACCGTCTCGCGCTGGATCGACGGCGTGCTGGAGAAAAACGACCTGATCGACCAGGACAGCAACCTGCGCGGCCTGTTCTTCTGGGGCCACGCGCCGAACTCGCAGTCGCGCGGGCTGGACATGAAGCGCGCGATGGACAAGCTCGACCTGCTGGTCGTCGTCGACCCGTATCCGTCGGCGACGTCGGCGATGGCGGCGATGCCCGGCAAGGCCGAGGACGTCAACCCGAATCGCGCGGTCTACATGCTGCCGGCGTGCACGCAGTTCGAGACCTCGGGTTCGGTCACGGCGTCGAACCGTTCGCTCCAGTGGCGCGAGAAAGTGATTGAGCCGTTGTGGGAATCGCGCACCGATCACATGATCATGTATCAGCTGGCGCAGAAACTCGGCTTCGACAAGGAGTTCACGAAGTCGCTCAAAATGGTGGCGGGCAAGGGCGGCATGATGGAGCCCGAGATGGAGTCGGTGTTGCGCGAAATCAACCGCGCGGTCTGGACCATCGGTTACACCGGCCAGAGCCCCGAGCGCCTGAAAGCCCACATGCGCAATATGCATGTGTTCGATGTCAAGACGCTGAAGGCCAAGGGTGGCGTCGACAAGGAAACCGGCTACAAGCTCGACGGCGATTATTTCGGCCTGCCGTGGCCGTGCTTCGGCACCCCCGAGCTGAAGCATCCGGGGTCGCCCAACCTTTACGACCCGTCGAAACACGTGATGGACGGCGGCGGCAACTTCCGCGCGAACTTCGGTGTCGAACGCGACGGTGTCAACCTGCTGGCCGAAGATGGTTCGTTCTCGATGGGTGCCGAAATCACCACCGGCTATCCTGAATTCGACCATGTCTTCCTGAAGAAGCTGGGCTGGTGGAACGACCTCACAGAGGCGGAGAAAGCGGGCGCCGAAGGCAAGAACTGGAAGACCGATCTGACCGGAGGCATTCAGCGCGTCACCATGGCACATGGTTGCCATCCGTTCGGTAACGCGAAGGCGCGTGCGGTGGTCTGGAATTTTCCGGATCCGATCCCGCAGCATCGCGAGGCGCTTTATTCGACCCGCCCCGATCTGGTCGCCAAGTATCCGACCCACGACGACAAGAAGGCGTTCTGGCGGCTGCCGACCTTGTACAAGAGCGTGCAGGAAAAGAACATCGACATCGGCAAGCAATATCCGCTGATCATGACGTCCGGCCGCCTGGTGGAGTACGAGGGAGGTGGCGAAGAAACCCGATCCAATCCCTGGCTGGCCGAGTTGCAGCAGCACATGTTCGTCGAGATCAATCCGGCCAGTGCCAATGATCGCGGCATCCGCAACGGCGATACCGTGTGGGTCACTACACCCTCGGGCGCGAAGCTCGAGGTGCAGGCGATGGTCACCGAGCGGGTCGATCGGACCACCGTGTTCCTGCCGTTCCACTTTTCGGGACACTGGCAGGGCGTCGACCTTCTCAAGTACTACCCCGACGGCGCGTATCCCGTGATTCGCGGCGAATCGGTCAACTCGGGCACCACCTACGGCTATGACGCCGTCACGATGATGCAGGAAACCAAGACCACGGTGTGCCAGATCCAGAAGGCTGCCTGATCAGCGTCCAGCAAACCATCGTGCAACGGAGAAACCCATGGCAAGAATGAAGTTCATCTGCGACGCCGAGCGTTGCATCGAGTGCAACGGCTGCGTCACCGCCTGCAAGGCCGAGAACAATGTGCCATGGGGCGTCAATCGGCGCCGCGTGGTGACGATGAACGACGGCATACCCGGTGAAAAAAGCATCTCGGTGGCGTGCATGCACTGCTCGGATGCGCCGTGCATGGCGGTCTGCCCGGTCGACTGCTTCTATCGCACCGACGACGGTGTGGTGCTGCACGACAAGGACATCTGCATCGGCTGCGGCTACTGTTCCTATGCCTGTCCGTTCGGCGCGCCGCAGTTTCCCGCCAACGGCGAGTTCGGCATGCGCGGCAAGATGGACAAGTGCACCTTCTGCGCAGGCGGACCGGAAGCCAACGGCAGTGATGCCGAAATGAGCAAATACGGTCGCAACCGCCTTTCCGAGGGCAAGCTGCCGGCCTGCGCCGAAATGTGTTCGACCAAGGCGCTGCTCGGCGGCGACGGCGATGTCGTTGCCGACATCCTGCGCAACCGGGTGCTGGTGCGTGGCAAGGGCAGCGAAGTCTGGGGCTGGGGTACGGCCTATGGCAAGCCGACGCAGACTGCCGCGGCCGGGGCACCGACCAACGGATCCGCAGTGGCGCCCAACGGCGAGGTGAAGAAGTGAGGGCCGGCCCGCCGATTCTTGGTGTGTCGATCGCGGCGTTGTTGATGCTCGGAGCGTGTGGCGAAACGCCCCAGACCAGCGATCGATCGGTCCGCCTATCTGATAACGCCGCGTGGGCAGTCAGTGCCGAGGCCCTGCCCGCGTACTCGGCCCCGGGCTGGAAAGCCAGCGGGGACCGGGCCGCCTGGGAGGCTCAGATCAACGCGCGGACCACCCAGGGCCAAAACGACTACGCAGCCAGATAGCAAGGGAATCCCATGCACAGCCTGATCTCGCGAGCGACTGCCGGATTTACCTTGCTGCTGGTTCTGGGGCTGGCTGCTCCCGCCGCGCTGCAGGCTCAGACCACCGCGCCGGCCGGACCGCCGGCCGGTTTCGTCGCGCCAGCCGCCCCGAATCCCGACGACAGCAATGCCGAGCGCGCCAAGAGCCAGCCCGGCAACAATGCCCCGTTCTGGCGCGCCGTGCGGGATGGCAAGGGTGTCTCGAATCTTCCTGGCGAAGAAAAAGGGGTTTTGATCCAGGAACTGGTGCAATACCCTGGATCGAACCTGACCACTGCCGGCGAAGCCTGGCGACAGGTGCGCAACGACTGGATCATTCCCTATGGTGCGGCGCTGGTCATCATCGTGCTGCTGGCGCTGGCGATCTTCTTTGTCACCAAGGGGCCGCTCGGCCACGAGCATGCCCGGGCCGGCCGGCGCATCGAGCGGTTCACGCCGTTCGAGCGTGCGGCGCACTGGTCGAATGCCACCGCATTCGTGGTTCTGGCGATTTCCGGGCTGGTGATGGCCTTCGGCAAATTCCTGCTGTTGCCGATCATCGGTGGCACCTTGTTCGGCTGGCTCACCTATGCGCTGAAGACTGCGCACAATTTCGTCGGCCCGCTGTTCGTGGTGTCGCTGATCATCGTGTTCTTCACCTTCCTGAAGGACAACTTCCCGAACAAGGTCGATTTTGTCTGGATCCGAACTGCTGGTGGCATGTTCAGCGATCGCGAAGTGCCGTCGCACCGCTTCAATGCTGGTGAAAAGGTGGTCTTCTGGGGCGGGGTGCTGCTGCTCGGCGCGGTGGTCGTGGGATCGGGTCTGTACCTCGACAAGATCCTGCCGGGGATGGACTACCTGCGCAGTGACATGCAGGTTGCGCACATGGTGCACGGCGTGGCCACGATGCTGATGATGGCGATGTTCCTCGGCCACATCTACATGGGAACGATCGGCATGCGCGGGGCCTACCGGGCGATGCGCAACGGCTATGTCGACGAGGCCTGGGCCGAGGAACATCACGCGCTCTGGTACGAAGACATCAAGCGTGGAAAGATTCCGGCGCAACGCAGCCGGCCCCCCGGCGAGCCGGAAGCGGCGCCGATCGTGATGCCGCGTTGACGCCGCTTCGCGTCGAGAATCGACCCGCGATGCAGGCGATCGTCACCTCGCACCCGTCCGAATCAACAGGACCAACAGGACCGTTCCCCATGTCTACTGTCTCGCGTCTGACCCTTGTTGTGGCTTGCCTGTTTTCCGCGCAGCTGGCGCTGGCCAAGCTCCCGCCACCCAGCGAAGAAGCCAAGGCCAAGGCGGCTGAAGCAGCTGCCAAGACGGCCTGGAGCAACAAGATCGCGTCGTTTCAGCTTTGCAAAGCGCAGGACCGGGCGGCAGCGAGCTACCGCGCAAAGCGGCTGCCGACCGCCACGGAAGCAGCCGCGCCGATGGTTGCCGCCGCCGAGGTGTGTGCCGATCCGGGACCTTACGTGGCAGCTACCCCGACCGCGCCCGGCTTGGAGAAGGCCGGGGCGCATTCGCCCCCGGCAACGACTCTGCCGGCAGCTACCGGCGCGGCATCCGCCGCGAAGTCCTGAACCTCGCAGCGAGGCCGCCTTTCCTACCGGTTTTCGGGGGAAGGCAATTGGGCGATTCGCGAACCGCAGCAAGCGGCGCTGGCGTTTTCGTTTAGGGTTGCTGCATGAGATTGCCTCGTTTGACCGACGCCCGAGCGCCGTTGACACATGCGATCAACGCGCTCGATGAGTTCGGAACTCGGCGCGAAATCGCGATCCCGGCCGAGCGTGCGTTGACGATTTTTGTCGACAAACGTGAGCTTGTGACACTGATGACGCTTGGCGCAGCGCCTGAACTTCTGGTGCTGGGTTACCTGTGCAATCAGCGTCTGGTCGAATCGATCGATTCGATCGATTCGATCACCGTCGACTGGGAAGTGGGCGCCGCGGCAGTCAAGACCCGCGGTGGCATCGCGGACTTCGAGGAAAAAACCGCCAAGCGCGTCGTGACCACCGGGTGTGGGCAGGGTACGGTTTTCGGCGACTTGATGGGGGCCCTCGATACGGTGCAGCTGCCGCCTGCCCACGATCCATCGGCGCGCCTCAGTCAGCACACGCTGTACGCGTTGCTCGACGCGATCAGACAGCAGGAGAGTACCTACAAGTCGGCCGGATCGGTGCATGGTTGCGCGCTGTTCCGGCAGGCTGAACTGCTGCATTTCGTCGAGGATGTCGGCCGGCACAACGCCATCGACACGATTGCCGGCTGGATGGCCTTGCGCGACATGAAAGGCGGCGACAAGATCTTCTACACGACCGGCCGTCTGACCAGCGAGATGGTGATCAAGGCGGCGCAAATGGGTGTGCCGGTGGTGGTTTCGCGCAGCGGTATCACGCAGATGGGTCACGAAGTGGCCCAACGCCTGGGGCTGGCGCTGTTCGGCCGGGCGACCAATCGCCACTTCATCTGCTACTGCGGATTCGACCGCTTCGACGCACAGCCTGAGCCGAAACGCGTGCCGGTTTGAGGCCGAGACGGCGGGAACCTAGAATCATCCGATGCGGCGCACCCGCGCAGCCCCTGCGATCCGATTCCGATGAGCATCAAGAGCGACAAGTGGATACGCCGCATGGCCGAGCAGCACGGCATGATCGAGCCGTTCGAGCCGCGCCAGGTTCGACATTCGGCCGACGGTCAGAAGATCGTCAGTTATGGCACCAGCAGCTACGGCTACGACATCCGTTGCGCGCCGGAATTCAAGGTGTTCACAAACATCTACAGCACCGTGGTCGACCCGAAGAATTTCGACGAGCGCAGTTTCGTCGACATGAACAGCGACGTCTGCGTGATTCCGCCGAACAGCTTTGCGCTGGCGCGGACACTGGAGTATTTCCGCATTCCGCGCAATGTGTTGACGATTTGCCTGGGCAAGAGCACCTATGCGCGCTGCGGCATCATCGTCAACGTGACGCCGTTCGAACCCGAGTGGGAAGGTTACGTGACGCTCGAATTCAGCAACACGACCCCGCTGCCGGCGAAGATCTACGCTGGCGAGGGCTGCGCCCAGGTGTTGTTCTTCGAGAGCGACGAAGTGTGCGAAACCAGCTACAAGGACCGTGCCGGCAAATACCAGGGTCAGCGCGGGGTCACGCTGCCGAAGGCTTGACCGTCTGCTGAACCCGTTCGGTGCGCGCCCGCGCAGAAGGCGTCAGCGGACGGAACGATGGAGTGGGACAACGTCATTGCCGGACACGGCTGTTTCGTCCAGGAATCGAGCCCTTGAGGACGTACCAATAAGGAGCATGCGATGAAATGGCAGGGTCAGCGCGAAAGCGAGAATGTCCGCGACGTTCGTGGCAGCGGCGGCGGCCGCGGCAGGGGTCTGGGCGGCGGGCGCAGCATCGGAATCGGTTCGGTGGTGGTGGCGCTGGTGGCTGGCTGGATCTTCGGCGTCAATCCGCTGACGGTGCTCGGCCTGCTCGACGGCGGCGCGCCGGGCTCAACATCCGCGAGAACCGAGGGCCAGGCGCCAGCGGCCGATGACACCTCGGCCCGCTTCGTCGCCGCCATCCTGGCCAGCACGGAGGATGTCTGGACCGAAAATTTCAAGACTGCCGGCATGAGTTACCGCGCACCTCGCCTGAATATCTTTCGTGGCAGTTATCCGACAGCGTGTGGCCGAGGCGAATCGGCGATGGGGCCGTTCTACTGTCCGGGTGACGAACAGGTCTATATCGACCTGAGCTTCTACGACACGATGCGCAATCGCCTCGGTGCACCGGGTGACTTTGCGCAGGCCTACGTGGTCGCGCACGAGGTCGGTCACCATGTGCAGCACCTGCTCGGCATTTCCGGCAAGGTCGACGCGATGCGCGGCCGGGTCAGTCAGGCGCAACAAAATGCGCTCAGCGTCAGGCTCGAACTGCAGGCCGACTGTTTCGCCGGCATCTGGGCTGCGCAGTCTCAGCAGGCGAAAGGCTGGCTCGAGCAGGGCGATATCGAGGAAGGGCTGAACGCCGCCTCGCAGATCGGCGACGATGCGCTGCAACGGCAGTCGGCCGGGACGGTCCGGCCCGAAAGCTTCACCCACGGCAGCAGTGCGCAGCGCGTGGCCTGGTTCAAGCGCGGCCTGGCGTCGGGGCGGATGGCCGATTGCAATACCTTCGATGCGCGGCAGCTTTGAAGCCCCGGGCTGCAAGGGCCGCGGTTCGGGTGCATCATGAGGCATGTCGAAATCCAGCCCCCGATGCCTGACCGTCGTTGTCGGAACCTTGGCTTTGCTGACCGTCGCCTGCGCTTCGCCACCGGCGCTGGCGCCCGGCGCGCAGGCGGCGGCACCTGCTCCCCGTTCCACGCCCGGCATGCCCGCTGAGTGGACCCTCGAGAAGGCCGTGCAGGCCGCTCGCGAGGACGCTGCCGCGCGCAGCCCGAACACCGCTGTGACGCTGGAAGTGCTCGGTGCCGAGGCGGTCACGTGGCCCGATGCCAGCATCGGCTGTCCCGCGCCGGGCATGGTTTACACACAGGCGCTGGTGCCCGGATTCCGGATACGCCTGCGTGGCCCGCTCGGCGAAATGGACTACCACGCCAGCACCCGCGGCGG